>NZ_JBIRFA010000018.1:0-195122 GCF_044327205.1 Kitasatospora sp. NPDC018058
ACCAGGATCGTGCGCGGCCCCACCCGCTCAGCCGGAACCGGCAGAGTGCCCTGACGGAACCAGCGGTAAGCGGTATGGGGACTGATCCCCTGCGCCCGCGCCCACTCCGTCAGATTCATGAACGCGATCATAATGCAACTGGATTACACTCATGCACACTTACGCACAGTCAGACGTCAACAGTTCACCACCCCTACGGCGCCACCTGCTACGGCCTCAGCCAGAGCGCCATGGTCAGCTGGATCCGGTCCTTCAGCGACACCGTCCACTACCGCACCGGCCGCTACCCCACCATCTACACCACGACCAACTGGTGGTCGAGCTGCACCGGCGACTACGGCGGCTTCGGCGCCACCAGCCCCCTGTGGATCGCCCGTTACTCCTCCACCGTCGGCACCCTGCCGAACGGCTGGAGCTACCAGACCTTCTGGCAGTACTCCGACACCGGCACGTTCCCCGGCGACCAGGACCTGTTCAACGGCGCCTCCGACCGCCTGAGCGCACTCGCACTCGGCTGAAGACTCACACTCGGCCGCCGCGTCGCTCGTACTCGGCCGGCGCCGCCCTCTCGTTCGGCCGCAAAACCGAAGCGGCTCCCCGCACCCCGGTGGGTGCGGGGAGCCGCCCGGCGCGACGCTCAGCGCGGGTCGACCAGCTCCGGGGCGAACACCGTGCCCAACGGCTCGGGGCCCACGTACTGCTGGCAGTTGCAGGGCCGCGGCTCGTAGCTCAGCGGCCGGCGGTCGGCGTCCCAGGCGGTGGGCGTCTCGACCACCTCGTGGCAGCGGCCCTGCTTGTCGTGCTTGGCCAGGTGGTGGGTGCAGCCGCAGACCGGCTCCGGCGGGCGGCTGGCCGCCTCCAGGGCGAGCTGCCGGCGCTGGGCGGCGTCGAGCAGCTCCAACTTGCGCTCGTGGCGGACCTTCAGGGACCGACGGACCTTCGCGGTGACCGACCCACTGCCGTAGAGCACGGCGGGCACCAACCACCACAGGTTCCACAACGAATCCACTGACGCCCCCCACTGCTACCGATTCCTGGCGCAGATCATACGACTGACCAGCACGAACGGCCGCCGCCGGGGGTCAGCGGATCACCGGCAGCACCGGCGCCGAACTGCGGCCCGCCGCCACCTCGATGAAGGCCACCGGATCGGCGACCTCCGCCAGCAGGTCCCGGGTGAAGTTCAGCGCCCCCGCGGCCGGCGCCGGACCGCCGACCGCCGCGATCAGGTCGAGCAGGTGGACGGTCGCCTCCATCAGCGCCACCTCGCCCAGCGCCCCCACCGTGACACTGCCGAGCAGCGGGTGCGCCACCACCGTGTCGGGTGGCAGGTCCGCGAGCCCGGCCAGGGCGGCCGGACCCTCGACGCCGAACCGAGCGATCAGCACAGCCGGTTCGGCCGCCTCGGCCGTCTGCTTGGCCGTCTCGGCGATCTGCCCGGCGGCGGTGTGGGCGATCCCGCCCGGTCGGTTGTACGCCCGCAGGATGCCGGCCCCGCTGCTCACCTCGGCCGGCCCGTCCTGCACGGCCGCGCGCAACCCGGTGAACATCTCCGGCACCGGCGCCACATGGGCGTACAGCTCCCGGACGGTCCAATCGGTCAGCCGGGTGGCCCGGCCCCAGTCCTCGGCGTCCAGGGCCGCGCCGCGCTCCCCCCAGGAAGCCCAGGATTCGGCCAACAGGTCGCGCACGGGGTCGTTCTGAATACTCATCGGCTCTCCTCGGAACGGTGACCACCGGAGCTCCCCACGCTACCCGGCAGCGCCGGAAAACCGGTTGCGGGGGTGTCGCACCGGCCCCCACCATCGGCCCATGACCGACACCCCCGCCCGCCCGCTGACCGTGACCGCCGCCCTTCCCGCCCCGACCCAGCAGCAGCCCGGCCGTCCCCGGAGGCCCGACCGCGCCCACGCGTGAGCGCCGCGCTGGTCGCGGGGCTGCTCGCCGGATACGGCGTCGCCGTACCGGTGGGGGCCGTCGGGGCCTACCTGGTATCGCTCACCGCGCGCACCTCGCTGCGCACCGGCGCCTGCGCCGCCCTCGGCGTGGCCACCGCCGACGGGCTGTACGCGCTGCTCGCGGCCGCCGGCGGCACCGGCCTGGCGCCGCTGCTCGCACCGGTGGCCCGGCCGCTGCAGCTCGCCTCGGCCCTGGTGCTGCTGGCCCTCGCCGTCCGGACCGCCGTCACCGCCCTGCGCAGCCGCCGTACGGCCGCCACCCTGGCCGCCGAGGCGCCGCCCGGGCCCCTCCGGGCCTACCTCACCCTGCTCGGGATCACCTTGCTGAACCCGCTGACCGTGCTCTACTTCGCCGCCCTGGTACTGGGCAGCGGCCAGCACGGCACCGTCTCGGGCCCCCTCGCCCGGGCCGTCTTCACCGCCGCCGCCTTCGCGGCCTCCGCCAGCTGGCAACTGCTGCTCGCCTCCGGCGGCGCACTGCTCGGCCGGGCGCTCACCGGTCCCGGCGGCCGCCTGCTCACCGCCCTCGGCTCGGCCGCGCTGGTCGGCGGGCTCGCCGTCCGGCTGCTGCTCGGCTGAACCCGTGACCGACCGGACCCGCCCCAGGGCGCCGCCGCCGACCAGCGCCACCGCCGACCACCGCCACCGCTGATTGCGCTCCGTCACCGACCACGCCCCGGTCACCGCCTGTTTGCGCCCGATTCATACCTTGTATCCTGGTTTTGTATCCGCTGCGTTGCCTGCCTATCCGCCCGACCGGCCCAGGCACGGCCGACGGGGTTGGCACCGACCCGGAGGAGCGCGGACATGGTTGAGCGGGACGGCCCCGAGAAACGGGGACGCCTGAGTCGGCCGCTGGTGCTCGACGCCGCCGTGGCGCTGGTCGACCGCGAGGGCCTGGCCGCGCTGACCATGCGCAGACTGGCGGCCGAGCTCGGGGTCGAGTCGATGGCCCTGTACCGCTACACCCCGGGCAAGGAGGGCGTGCTCGACGGCCTGATCGAGGCCTACTTCGCCGAGGTCAACGCCCGGCTGCGGACCAGCGCCCACACCGCCCCCCAGGAACCCGAGTGGCGCCTGGAACTGCACCGGATCGCCCGGGCCTTCGCCGCCGCCGCGCACGCCCACCCCGAGATCCTGCCGCTGGTGGCGACCCGCCCGCTCACCGTCCCGATGGCCCGCCGGCCCGCACCGGTGCTCGAACTCACCGAGCACATCCTCTCGGTGCTCGGGCGGGCCGGCTTCGACGACGCCACCACACTGACCGCCTACCGCACCTTCGTCGCGTGGAACCTCGGCTGCACGCTGGTGGACAAGCGTCAGGTCGTCGACAACCCGGACGAGCCGGACCCCATGCTGCGGCTGGGCCTGCACCGGCTGCCCGCCGCGGAGTACCCCCGGCTGCGCGCCCTAGTGCCCCGCTTCGCCGACTTCGACGACGAGCGCGAGATGCTCGCCGGCCTCGACAGCCTGCTGAACGGGATACCCGCTCCACCTCTTGACGCGTTCTACGGCGGCGGCACATCCTGAGGTATACGAGGTACGCGTCGGACATATCCGCTCAGACGAACGGCGCCGCCCGGGCCGATGTCGGCACCCGTGACCGCTTCGCCGCCGCGGTCCCGCGCGGCGCGGTCGCCAGTCGGCGGCCCGTGCCGGGGGTTCCGTCATGTCGTCCGTCGACACGGCCCGGCCTGATGGTCCGGGCTTGCGGGCGGCGTGCGGCCGACTGCCGCATGGCCTCCCGCGTCCGAGAGTTGCCGTCAGGTCGACTCCGGGACGTATGACCGACGCCCCGCCGTCCACGCGGCCTCGCCCCTACGGGCGATCCGTCGTCCACCGCCCGAACCACCCACAAGCCACAGTGCCCGACAGCAGGGCGCCCGCCACGAACGGTCGTGGCGGGCGCCCGGACTGCTGCGCTCAGGCGGCCCAGTGGAAGAAGAACGGGTCGAGGGACACCTGCACCTGGGTGACACCGTCCAGAGCGAACAGTTGGTGGGTCGTGAAGTTGGCGTTGCGCTGGTACGTCACGCCGACCGGGAAGTTGGCCCGGTCCGGCGTGTTGTTGCCCACGAAGACGCCGTAGAAGTCCTTTCCGACCGTGAGCATCCGGATGTAGTCGCCCAGGTACGGCAAGTGGTGCGGCCCGGCCGACGGCACGTCGCCGGGGGCCTGATGCAGGATGTTGGTCACCACGGTCGTGAAGCCGTCCGAGGTCAGCTCCAGCGCCGTCGTCCACTGGTTGTCGGCGAGTTGCTGGTAGACCAACCCGACCAGCCCGTCGGAGTTGACCGCCAGCGAAGGGTTCTTGCCGTCGATGAGGTCCGCGCGGGCGGGGGACCAGCTCTGCCCCCGGTCGGTCGAGTGCTGGACGTGCAGGACGTAGTCGGTCGGGAGGGTTCCACCGACGGCGTCGCACCAGGCGATCCACACGCTGTTGGAGTCCTCGGGGTCGACCGCGATCGACAGGTCCGCACCGGTGCGCTCCTGGCCCAGCGTCTTCGCATGCGAGTCGAACCGCACGGTCCGCCCACTGACCACCCGCTGGCCGATGGCGCCGTCGGTCGAGTCCCGGAGGTCCTCGAACGGGTTCTGGCCGAGGCCACCCTTGTCGTCGCGGGTCACCACGACGTCGAAGGTGACGAGCGAACCCTGTGTCCGGGTCCAGCTCTCGAACGCGGTGTAGACCGTCCCGTCGGGGTGCGCGGCAAGCCGGACCGGCGGCCCGTCGTTCGACGCCGTGCCGGGGCGCCGGTCGACATGGGCGTCGGTGAAACCGCCCGAGCCCGTACGGGCGTTGGCCGAGACCGTGACTATGGCGGTCCGGGGCCGGTTTCCGATGACGTTGTTGCCGACGTACACGACGTCCTGGCCGGCGCCGCCCGCGACGGCGGGGCCCGTGACCACCCAGGGCTGGTCCGGTTGGTCCTGCGCGGGCACGTCCGCCAGCACCTCCATCGGCGTGACCGAGGTGATGTCCGGCGCGCGCAGGATCTGCAGATCATCGGTGTCGCCGTTGAGGATGCCCGTGTAGAGCGTGCCGCCCCGCGCGGCGAAGCCGACGCTGATGTCCCCGGTGCCGGTGTCGCCGGCGTTGCCCGGGACCACGTTGTTCAGCACCCAGGTGTCCCCGCCGTCGGTCGAGACGTAGACCGGGGCGAACGGCTCGTTCAGCGGGCCGGGGGTGAAGGCGGTCGCGACCATCTGCAGCGGATTCTCCGGATTGACCGCGAGGTTGGGCTCACCGTCCAGGTTCGCGTCGCCGCTCTTCGCCTTGGGGGTGATGTCGACGACCTTGATGGTGGCCATGTCGGCTCACCTCCGTTCCCGCAGCGCAGCGAGCTTCTGCACCGGCTGGTAGTCGTCGGGATGGAGCAGTCGGTACGGGGCCTGCGCGGCCAGGCCGTCCAGCGTGGCGTGCAGCAGCCACAGACCCACCTGCCCGGCCGTCGGCTTGGGGACGTGACGCCAGCGGACGTCCCCGCTGCCCGGGTAGATGAAGTCGGTCCGCCCGGCGTCGACTCGACCGGCCTCGACGTGCGAGACGTCCAACGTGGCACGCCACCAGTACGGGGCGTGCTCGGAGTACGCCGGCAGGCCGAGGTCCTCCAGGCCGACCACGGTGCCGACCACCACCGCGTCCGCCTCCTCCGCGTGTGCGGCGATCTCCTGGTTCCGGATCTTGCGCTGCACCGAGGAGAAGGGCATGTCGTCGGCGGTGGTCGCCGCGAGCGAGACGTGCGTTTGGACGGCCTCGGCGGGCAGTCGGCCCACCTCCGTCAATCCGAGGCTCTCACCGTAGACGAGGCCCCGGGTGAAGAGGGCAGCCGTGTCGCCGACCTTCAACAGGTCGGCTTCGGGTGCCAGTTGGACGGTGACCTCACTGCCCGCGAGATGCCGGAAGGCGTCCGGCGCGTGCAGCACGCGGTCCACCCGGACCACGGTCGTCCGCTCGTTGCGGGCGTCGGCGGGGAAGGCGGCGAGCGAGGTGCCGCCGATCCGGGTGACCGTGCCCAGGAAGCTCAACGGCGCCTGCCGGACGAGTTCGGTGAGCTGGTCGGATGCGGCGGCGGGAGTCGTGTCTGTCATGACGATCCTCCGATCCCGTCACCGCGCGGCACGGGCCGAGGACGGGTGCGTCCGGCGCCACTCGATCCGCGCGCCGAGCGCGCAGACCGCGGTGACGACGGCCGTCGCCGCGACGACCAGCCACTCGGCGGCTCCGTTGCCGGCATCGGGGTCGAGGCCGAACACGGTCTCGATCCACGCCGGCCACACCACGGTGATCAGGAACAACAGCCCGGACAGGGCTCCGAGGACGGTCTCCAGCCAGAAGCGGGGCGAGACCGGACTCGATTGCGGGAAGGGCATCACTGCGCCTCCCTCCTCCAACCGCCCGGGTCGCGCCGCGACGCGCGGCACGCGCCGTCCCCGTGCCGACGCGCGGTGGCGGCGGCACGACCCGGCCGGTCCGGCCCGGGTCGAGGGTGTGCTCCCGTCGGCGCCGCCGGTCGGTGGCGTGGTCGCCGCGGGAGGGGTTCTCCGCTTCGATCCGCGGTGTCGGGACCGCGGTGGGAGTGCGCCGAGCGGGACCGCGGTGTCGACCGCGGGCCGCGGGTCGGCACTGTACGCCTACGAGGCACACGTACTTCGTACACGAGTCTCCTCGCACCCTCCGGGGCAGGTCAAGGGCGGGGTGGGCCCGAGCCCGGAGCGGGCCCGGGTCAGACCCGGGCGCCGAGCATCCGCAGTACCAACTCGCCGTAGCGGCGGCCGAGTTCCTCCGGGCTCTCGGAGGAGCGTTCGGTGTACCAGCGGGAGACGTCGATGCCCAGCGAGGTGACGGCGCGGGCCGCGGTGCGCACCTCCGAGACCTGGAACTCGCCCGCCGTCACGCCCTCCTCGATCAGCGCGCTGACCTCGCGCTCGATGTCCAGGCGCAGCGCCGCGACGACCGCGTAGGCGTCCTCGGGAAGCGCGTGCAGCTCGTAGTTGACCACCCGGCCGACGGTCCGGGCCCGGGCGTGCCAGACGGTGAACTGGTCGACCAGGCGCCGCATCCGCTCGGCCGGGCCGCCGTCCCCGGCCGCCGCCGCCCGGACCAGGGCGAGGGTGGCGGCGTGCCCGGCCTGGCTGATCTCGGCGAGCAGAGCGGCCTTGGACTGGTAGTGGATGTACAGCGCGGCCGGGCTCATCCCGGCGGCGGTGGCGATGTCCCGGGTGGTGGTGGCGTGGAAGCCGCGCTCCGCGAACGACTCGACGGCCGCCTGGAGCAGCCGGTACGCCGCCTCGGGGCGGGTGTCGGCGCCGGGCAGGGTCGGCCAGAGGTCGGCGATGGGCGTGCTGGTCATGGCGTCATCCTCCCAGAGAACTCGCACAGGCATTCCCGCCGACCGTTCGGCGGGCCGTCGGCGGTGGACCGTCGGGCCGGTGGACCGTCGGGCTGCCGCGTCCGCCGACTGTTGACAGGCTCCCGCACCGACAGCATGCTGAGCAAGCGCTTAGTCAGCGACCGTCCCCAGGATCCGGGATTCAGGATTCAGGATCCTCGCGCGAAAGGCAGGACCCTCCGTGGTGCACTCCTTCAAGGGCCAGGTGGCCGTCGTCACCGGATCGAGCCGGGGCATCGGCCTCGGCATCGCCCGCGAGCTGGTCGATCGCGGCGCCAAGGTCTGCCTCACCGCCCGCAACCCGGAGCCGCTCGCCGAGGCCGTCCGCGATCTGGGCGGCCCGGAGAACGCGATAGCCGTCGCGGGCAAGGCCGACGACCCGGCCCACCAGGAGGAGGCGATCGCCCGCACCCTGGAGGCGTTCGGCCGGCTCGACCATCTGGTCAACAACACCGGCATCAACCCGATCTACGGGCCGACGCTGGAGACCGAGGACGCGGCCGCCGCCAAGATCATGGCCGTCAATGTGCTCGGTCCGCTGGCCTGGACCCGCCGGGCGCACGCCGCATGGATGGGCGAGCACGGCGGCGCGGTCGTGAACGTCGCCTCGATCGCCGGCATCCGCTCCTCCGCCGGGATCGGCATGTACGGCGTCAGCAAGGCCGCGCTGATCCGGCTGACCGTCGAGCTCGGCGCCGAGCTGGGCCCGCAGGGCGTCCGGGTCAACGCCGTCGCCCCCGCCGTGGTCAAGACCAAGTTCGCCGAGGCCCTGTACGAGGGCCGGGAGGACGAGGTCTCCAAGGCCTACCCGCTGGGCCGGCTCGGCGTCCCCGAGGACATCGCGGGCGCGGTCGCCTTCCTGCTCTCGTCCGACGCCGGCTGGATCACCGGCCAGACCCTCGTGGTGGACGGCGGCGTCACCCTCGGCGGTGGCCTGTGACGAATCCGCTCGAAGGCCAGGGCGTGGTGGTGACCGGCGCCGGCCGGGGCATCGGCGCCGCCCTGGCCAGGGCCTTCGCCGAGGCCGGTGCCCGGGTGGTGGTCAACGACCTGGACGCCGAGGCCGCCCGCAAGGTCGCCGAGGAGTGCGGCGGCACCGCCCTGCCCGGGGACGCCGCCTCCGCCACCGGCCTGGCCACCCTGGTCGGCCGGGCCCGCGTCGAACTCGGCGAGATCGACGTGTGGTGCGCCAACGCGGGCGTCGCCCCGGTCGGCGGCGCCGACGCCTCCGCCGCGTCCTGGGCGAGCGCCTGGGAGGTCAACGTGATGGCGCACGTCCGGGCCGCCGAACTGCTGCTCCCCCGCTGGCTGGAGCGCGGCAACGGCCGCTTCGTGGCCACCGTCTCCGCGGCCGGGCTGCTCACCATGCTCGGCTCGGCCCCGTACGCGGTCAGCAAGCACGGCGCGCTCGCCTTCGCCGAGTGGCTCTCCGCCACCTACCGCCACCGGGGCGTCAAGGTGCACGCACTCTGTCCGCAGGGCGTGCGCACCGACATGCTGACCTCGACCGGCCCGGTCGGCGAGGCACTGCTCGCGCCGACCGCGCTGGACCCGGAGGACGTCGCCGAGGAGGTGATGGACGCGCTGCGCCACGAACGCTTCCTGATCCTGCCGCACCCCGAGGTCGCCGAGTACTACCGCGTCCGGGCCACCGAGCCGGAGCGCTGGATCGCCGGGATGAACCGGCTCCAGCAGGGGCTGGAGAGGAGCGAGGCGCTGTGAGGGCCTGGCAGGTGGGTGAGCTCGGCGAGCCGGCCGCGGTGATGCGCCTCGCCGGGGACGTGCCGCGGCCGGTGCCAGGGCCGGGCCGGCTGCTGGTCCGGGTCAGGGCGGCGGCGGTGAACTTCCCGGACGCGCTGATGGTGCGCGGGCACTACCAGGTCCGCCCGCCGCTGCCGTTCACGCCCGGCGTGGAGCTGTGCGGCGAGGTCGCGGACGGCTCCCGGCGGGGCGAGCGGGTGATCGGCAATCCGGTGCTGCCGCACGGCGCCTTCGCCGAGTACGCGCTGCTGGACGCCGAGGCCGCGTTCCCGGCGCCCGCGGCGCTGGACGACGCCGAGGCGGCCGCACTGCACATCGGCTACCAGACCGCCTGGTTCGCGCTGCACCGCCGGGCGCGGCTGCGGGCCGGGGAGACCCTGCTGGTGCACGCGGCGGCCGGCGGGGTCGGCAGCGCGGCGGTCCAGCTCGGCCGGGCCGCCGGCGCCCGGGTGATCGCCGTGGTCGGCGGCGCGGCGAAGGCGGACACGGCACGCTCGCTGGGCGCCGACCTGGTGGTGGACCGGACGGCCGAGGACTTCGTCGCCGCCGTCAAGCAGGCCACCGGCGGGCGCGGCGCGGACGTGGTCTTCGACCCGGTCGGCGGCGACGCCTACACCGGCTCCGCCAAGTGTGTCGCCTTCGAGGGCCGGATCGTGGTGGTCGGCTTCGCCGCCGGAAAGATCCCGGCGCCGGCGCTCAACCACGCCCTGGTGAAGAACTACTCGATCCTGGGCCTGCACTGGGGCCTCTACAACACCCACGACCCGCGCGCCGTCCGCTCCGCGCACGACGAGCTGACCAAGCTCGCCGAGCAGGGCGTGGTCCGGCCGCTGGTCAGCGCCCGGGTGCCGCTGGCGGGCGCCGCGGAGGCCGTCCAGCGGGTCGCCGACGGGCTGAGCACCGGCCGGATCGCCGTCCTCGGCGAGTAGGCCCGTCGGGTTCAGGCGTTGCGGCGGGCGGACTCGTTCTCCTGGGCCAGCCGCCGCAACGCCAGCAGGGCCGGTTCCATCAGGACGGTCCGCAACAGGGCGTGCTCCGCCTGCTCCAGCGGGTCGGCGCGGGGGTCGAGCTGGTCGAGGTCGAGAACCGCGGTCCGCTCGGCCAGCTCGGCGTACCCCCGCAGGGTGCCCCGGGAGACCTCCGCTCCGAGCGAGCGCAGGGTCTCCAGGGTCTCGCCGAGCACGGCCCGGGCGGGCGCGCGCTCGGAGACCTCCCAGCCGAGTTCGCCGATCAGGGCGTCCACCTCGGCGGCCCCGGGCGCGGGGGCCGGTTCCGCCTCCTCGTCCACGGGGCGCGCGCCGAGCACCAGGCCGAGCACCTGGTGCCGCTCCCCCGCGTGGGCGGCCACCGCGCCGAGCACCTCGCGGGTGGCGCTCACGCTCAGCCCGCGCACCCCGATCAGCGCACGCACCAGGCGCAGCCGGCGCAGGTGGCTCTCGTCGTACTCGGCCTGGGTGGCCGCGGTGGCACGGCCGGGCGACAGCAGCCCCTCCCGCAGGTAGTACTTGATGGTCGCGGTCGGGACCCCACTGCGGCGGCTCAGTTCGGAGATGCGCACTCCCACCCTCTCTTTCGTCCGGGGCTTTCGTCCGGCGCCTTTGTCCGGCGCCTTTGTCCGGCGCTTTCGTCTGGCTTTTGGATACCAGCACTGTCTAACATAGATAGTGCCGCTACCCAATATGGCGCCGCCGGCCGACGAGGAGCTCAGCCATGCCCACGCTGCCCTGGATCACCCCGAACCCCGCCACCCCCGGCACCGACGCGGTCGTCATGGCCTCCCGCTTCGAGGTCCGGTCGCTGACCGACGTCCCGCGCTTCTTCCTCAAGTCGCTCGCCATCTGGCGCCAACTGCGCACCGCGCCCGGCGCCCTGGGCGCCTCGCTGATCGCCCGGCCGCTCAAGCGGACCTTCTACACCCTGTCCGCCTGGGAGAGCCGCGAGGCGCTGAACGCCTTCGCGGCCGCCGAACCCCACCGCAGCGTCGTGAAAGGTCTGCGGGCCACCATGCCGGACTCCACCTTCACCTTCTGGGAGGTCCCGACCGAACAGCTCCCCCTCCCCTGGCCGGACGCCCACGCCCGGATCGAGGCCCAGCGCACCGCCCAGCCGTCCTGACACCGCCGGAAATCCCGCTGCGCGAGGGCGTCGGCTCCTGCCAGGATGCCGGGATGACATCGTTCTCCGCCGCTCGCGACTCATTGGAGGGCCTGGCCCTCGGGGACGGATTCGGGGAGCGCTGGTTTCCCCTCTTCCGGACGCCCCGGGAGGCGTTCGACCAGATCCGGGCCCGGCGCACGCCCCAGGAAGGGCCCTGGCACTGGACCGACGACACCGCGATGGCGCTGTCGGTGTACGGGGTCCTCACCGCCTTCGACGCGGTGCACCAGGAGAGCCTCGCCAAGGCCTTCGGGGCCTCCTACCTGGCCGACCAGGGCCGCGGCTACGGGTACGGCATGCACCTGCTGCTGCCCAAGCTGGCCGAACAGCCCGGGAATTGGCGCACCGCGGCGCGCGACCTGTTCGACGGTCAGGGCAGCCTCGGCAACGGTGCGGCCATGCGGGTGGCACCGCTGGGTGCCTGGTTCTGCGCGGACCTCGACGAGGCGGCGGAGCAGGCGGCGCTGTCCGCCGAGGTCACCCACGCACACCCTCAGGGCGTGGCCGGGGCGGTCGCCGTCGCCCTGGCGGCGGCCCTCGCCGCCCGTGGCCGCACCGGCCCCGCACCCGCCGGCACCGAGCTGCTGGCAGCGGTGGCCGACCGCACTCCCGCCGGCGCCGTCCGCGACGGGCTGCACCGCGCCGCCGAGCTGCCCGCGGACACCGAACCCTGGCGGGCCGCCGACCTCCTCGGCAACGGACAGCGGATCATGGCCGGCGACACCGTCCCCTTCGCCCTGTGGTCCGCCGCGCACCACCTGGACAGCCTGACCGACGCGCTGTGGACCACCGCCGAGGGCCTCGGCGACGTGGACACCACCTGCGCCATCACCGGCGGCGTGGTGGCGGCCCGCACCGGACTGGCGCGGGTGCCCCAGGTCTGGCTGGCCTGTCGCGAACCGCTGCCCGACTGGGTCGCGAAAGCCGCCGCCGAGGTCAGCGCCCCGCGATGACCTCCAGGGCCGGGCGGGGCGGGCGGCCGAGCAGCGCCGCCAGGTCGCCCGGCCCGCCCGGCCCGGCCAGGAAGCCGTGTGCGATCGCCGAGTAGGTGCCCACCACCATCGGCACCTGGAGGTCCGGCGCGTCCGAGGCCGCCACCGCCGCCCGGGCCTCGCCCAGCCGACCCGGGCGGTACTCGGCGCCGAGCACCTCGGCCACCTCCGCGCCGCCCAACGCCCGCTCCCCCACCAGCTCGTACATCCGGCCCACGTGCGCGGCCGGCGCCAGGGCGACGTTCACCGCCACCTCGGCGAGGTCCGCCCGGGCCACCGCCGCCAGCCGCCCGTCGCCGAGCGGCGCGGTGATCACCCCGTCCGGGCCGGGCGTGGCGATCGCGGCCAGGAGCTCCGCGTAGAGGCCGTTGCGCAGCACCGTCCAGCGCAGCGAGGCGGATTCGCGCAGTCGGCGCTCGGTCCAGCGGTGCGCGAGGGCGTACGGCAGGTGGTCCCCGTCGCCGCAGAGGCTGGTGTAGACGACGTGCTCGACGCCCGCCTTCTCCGCCGCCTCGATCGCCGCACCGTGCCGGGCGACCACCACGTCGTCCTCGGCGGCACCGGCCGAGATCAGCAGCAGGGTCGTCACCCCGACGAAGGCCTCCGCCAGGGTCTCCGGCCGGTCGAAGTCCACCAGGCGGCAAGGGATTTCGGCTGGCACCTGCTCGGGCGTCCGGCTCCCGGCGACGACGCCCCCGCGCCCGGCGAGGCGCTCCAGCACGAGGGCGCCGAGCCCTCCGTTGACACCGGTGATGAGCAGCATGGTTCCCCTCCAGGGATGATAGGCCGTTGGCTACGCGACCATCCTCGATAGCCTGGGCGCCGGGCGTAAGGAGGCACTTCCATGTCAGTAGGGCACACCGCGGTAACCACCCCCCGTCCCGTCGTCTGGTGCGAGGACGGCGTGGACTGCGGGATCCGCGACCTGCTGAACCGGCTCGGCGACAAGTGGTCGGTGCTGGCCGTGGTCGAACTCGCCCAGGGCGTACGACGGTTCCGCGAGCTGCAACGGGCACTGCCGGGGATCTCCCAGCGGATGCTGACCCTGACGGTGCGCCGGCTGGAACGTGACGGCCTGGTGTCGCGGACCGTCCACCCGACCGTCCCCCCGCAGGTCGAGTACGAGCTGACGCCGCTCGGGCACAGCCTGACCCACCTGGTGCGGGCGATGGCGGACTGGTCCTACGACCACCACGACGCGATCGTCGACTCGCGCCGAGCCTGGGACGAGGCCAACCCGGGCTCTGAGCTTCGCTAGCTCCGTGACCGGCGAGGCCTCGCATGGTCAAGCCGATGGCCGAGATGCGTGGGCGGCGCTCTGGCGACCGGAGCGGTAGCGGCCCGGGGCCGTTCCGACGATGGCGGTGACCTGGGGCACTCCACTTGATAAACGCCAGATCGCCCATGATGGCCCGTTCGGATGAATGCACCGCACGGCGCCATTAGTTCGCCGACGAGCAATGCTCCAATTGCCATGCACTCAGGCCTGAGCTGTGACACCACACCATGGTCGTGCGCCAACCGCACGGCCCGCAGCTAGAACGGAACTGCCTCATGGCAATCGCCATCCGCAAGACGCTCGCCCTCGCCACGTTGGCGCTGACGGCCTCCTTCCTGCCCGCCGGCCAGGCGGGGGCAGCCGACACCGCCCACCCGGCCACGCGCACCCCGGGCCTCTACTGCCTCGCCAACACCTGGCAGACTCCGGGCGTCTCCACGAAGCTGTGCAACTCCGGCGACCACGGCCAGCACTGGACCGTCTCGGGCGAGCAGATCTCCCTCAGCAACGCGCGGGGCTACTGCCTCGCCAACAGCTGGGGCACCCAGAGCGTCTCGGTGAAGCCGTGCAACCCCAATGACCAGGGGCAGTACTGGACCATCGAGGGCGAGCAGATCTCCCTCACCTTCGCCCCGTCCTACTGCCTCGCCAACGCCTGGCAGACCCCGAACGTCGGCACGAAGCCGTGCAACGTCACCGACCCCGGGCAGCACTGGGTGGTCTTCAACGACCAGATCAGCCTGGCGCTCGCCTGATACCCCTCCGCCGCGCCCTGCGCGGGAAGTCGGCCGGCCGACTTCCCGCGCAGGGCCGCGCCATGGCACCGTGGGCCTCGCCGGGGACTTCCACGCGCCACCATCGCATGACTCATCGCATGACTGTCCATCAGATTCGCCGGACGCCATCCGATCGGACCGACTACCCTGCGAACATGTCGCGCTACGTATCGTATCCGCTCGAGAAGGAGTCCCATGTCATCGCCCTGTGACCCTCAGTACGCCCCCGCCGGCGATGTGAGCGCAGCGCTCATGATGATCGACTCCCGGCTCAAGGCCGTCAACGACCGCAGAAGCAAAACGGACCCGGAACAGCGGCGGATGGTCGACCAGTTCGCCGCGTCCATGGGTGCTGCCGGGCTCAGCGAGCTCCTGGACGGTACGTGCACGCTCATCTACATGCACATGAGCTGGCTGCGGTCGGCGTTCGAGCAGCACGACGAGGACGTCGTCGAGTACGTGGTGCCCACCCTGGTGGCCACGATGCGCATGATGCCCAAGACCTACCGCCCCGAGGTCATCCCCACCATGGCCGGCCTGCTCATCGCCGCGGGTATCGGTCTGAGCCCGAACCTGTGGCGCGCGCAGTACGGCCCGTGGACCGCCGCCGAGATGAATCCCCTGGAGGCCACGGCCGCCCTGCTCGCGGAACACGTCAACCGGGTGTCCGGCAGCAACGACCCCAGCTTCGCCACGCGCTTGATCGCGGATGCCTTGTCCGAGGCGGACCAAGGCTGATCCGGTATTTCACGTTCACCTTCATCGCGTTTCGACCGGGCCGGCTGCGCCTCCCTCCCCAGGGGCACGACCGGCCCGGTCGATGGTCTTCAGCGCCGGCCACCCGGCTGCTCGCCTTCGCCGGACCGTTGCGACGATTCGACCTGTCCGGCTCGCATCGTTCCCGGTAGCCATCGGCCGATCGCCGTCGGACGGCGTGTCACGGGGTGGTCTGGACCGGGAAGCCGGTGGGGCGGTTCTGCTCCTTCAGCCAGCCGAGCACCTGGCCGAGGGCCTCGACGGTCTGCTGACGGTCGCCGCCGCCGTCGTGGAACAGGATGGTCGGGCCGAGGCCGATCTCCTTCTTGACCGTGTCGACGATGGCAGCCGTCCCGGGTTTGGTGAAGTCCTTCGAGTCGACGTTCCAACCGAGCGGACGCATGCCGTTCGCGGCGGCGATGCGTCGACTGTCGGGGGTGAACGAGCCGCCGGGAGCCCGGTAGTACAGCACTTTGGCGCCGCCGCCCGCGGCCTCCTCGATCATCTTCTTCGCGTCCAGGATCTCCTTCTCCTGGTAGGCGACGGGCTTCTTGTCCATGGACGTGTCGTGGTCCACGGTGTGATCGCAGAGCCGGTGGCCGGCCGCGATGACCTGCTTGACCAGGTCGGGGTGGGCCTTGGCCTGCGGTCCGATCATGCAGAACGTCGCCTTCACGCCGTACTCCTTGAGCACATCGAGGACCTTCGGGGTCCAGACGGGGTCAGGGCCGTCGTCGATGGTGATGTTGACGGCGTTGCCTCCGGCCTCGGAGGCGTGGGCTATGCCGTCCGGTATGTGCCCCTGCTGCGTGCCGCCACCGTTGCCCTGGGCGCCGTCCGCGGTCGCGTCCCCCTCATGTGCGACGTTCTGATGGTGGGCGGAAATCGACCCGGCGACCGTCGGAACCGCCCAGGCGGTCGCCGCCACGGCGACGACCGCTGCGGCGACGGCCACCCGCGAACGGTTGCCCCTTCCCATACGCGCCTTGAAGTCCATCAACGACCACTCCCCCCGATGACAACTGCATGTCCTCCGAGGTCCATGACGTGAACCGAATCGAAAGGGTTCCGTCAGTTCAACGCGCGTAGCGGATCGGTGGCCACCCGCTGTTGTGATCTCGGGCCAGAAGTCGCGTCCCAGCAGAAGCCCACTAGCGCTCGTACACCATCTCCGGGAAGCGCGCCGAGGGGCCGTCCAGCAGGTGGTCGTCGTGGCCGCGCAGCCAGCGGTCGAAGAAGGAGGCGACGTAGCTGCGGGTGGCCAGCTCGGCGCGGTCGGGTCGGACGTCGCCGACGTCCTCGGCCAGCTTCTCCGGGCTGACGGCGCCCTGCCGGGCGAGCTGCGGGAGCAGGGACTGCGCGTCGGTGTACGACCCGTGCCGGGAGCCGTCCATGGTCAGGTCGGCGTGCCAGCCGGTGCTGTGCTGCCACAGGGCGTCCCAGCCGGGCTGCTGGTGGTAGCTGCCGGAGTCGTCGCTCCGGGTGCCCATCAGCAGGAAGGGCCGGTCCAGACCGTCCTTCGCGACGCTGGGCAGGAAGACACCGTTCCTGCCGTCCGGCCCGGGGAAGTGCAGCTGCCCGTCCAGGTTGATCCCGGCCGCGATCCGCGGGTCGTCGTGCATGGTCTGCAGGGCGGTGAAGCCGCCCGCCGAGTGGCCGACCATGCCGATCCGGTCGAGGTCGAGCGAGTCGGCGAGCCCGGCCGGCAGGCTCCGGTCGCGGCGCAGCCCGGCGAGCCGGTCCAGCACGAAGCGGGTGTCGTCGACGCGGGTCTGCAGCGAGGTGCGCAGCACCGCCCCGATGTCGAGGTCGGGCTTGCCCATCAGCTCGGGGAAGACGGAGGTGGCCAGGTCGCCGCCCGGGAACTGGACCTCGGAGGCCTCCCAGGTGTGGTCGACGGTGACGACCACATAGCCGCGCGAGGCGAGGTCCTCGACCAGGGCCGTGCCCCAGGTGCGCGGGTCGCCGAGGCCGGGCGAGTACAGCACGACGGGGCGCTTGCCGCCGGGGAGGGCGGGCGCGTCGGCGCGGGCGTGGGTGCGGACGTCCGCCCAGTCGGTGCGGCCGGCTTCGAAGCCGTAGTTCGCCCGGCCGACGCTCTCGGCGCTGCCGAAGTGCGCGGCCGCGGCGGGCTCCATGTAGCGGGCGCGGTCGCCGCCGGTGGCCGGGCGGGCGGTCGGGTACCAGAAGCTGATCATCAGTTCGCGGGGCTTCCCCGGCTTCAGCGGGTACTCCCGGTCCTGGTCGGTCAGGTGCAACGAGGTGGTGCCGATCGGGTACGGCCCGGTCGGCCGCGGCAGCCACGCCGTGGCCTGCCGCTGGCCGCCGGTGGCCTCGGGTGCCGCCACCGCCCCGGGCGCGCCCGCCACGCCCAGGGCCGCCGTCGCCGCCAGCAGTACCGCCGCCACGGCCCGTCCACGCCTGCCCATTGCCGCCTCCTCGTTCTGATCCGTTGACGAAGGAGACGCTACGGGCGGGGACGGGCCGAAGCCGTCATACCGGGGAGCCAACTCACCCATGAGTACCCAGGTATGACATCCGTTGCCGTTGGTGCCCGGGCCGGGCCCTTCCGCGCCCTAGCGGTACTTCTTGAGCTCCCGGCGGGCCAGCGAGCGCTTGTGCACCTCGTCCGGCCCGTCGGCGAGGCGCAGGCTGCGGACGCCGGCCCAGAGCTGGGCGAGCGGGGTGTCCTGGCCGGTGCCGCCGGCGCCGTGGGCCTGGACGGCCTTGTCGAGGATCCACTCGACCGTGGTCGGGGTGGCGATCTTGATGGCCTGGATCTCGGTGTGGGCGCCGCGGTTGCCGACGGTGTCCATCAGCCAGGCGGTCTTGAGCACCAGCAGCCGCAACTGCTCGATGCGGACCCGGGATTCCGCGATCCAGTCCTGGATCACGCCCTGGTCGGACAGCGGACGGCCGAAGGCGACCCGCGCGCCGGTTCGGCGGCACATCAGCTCCAGCGCCCGCTCGGCCATCCCGATGGCGCGCATGCAGTGGTGGATCCGGCCGGGCCCGAGCCGGGCCTGGGCGATGGCGAAGCCGGTGCCCTCCTCGCCGATCAGGTTTTCCACCGGCACCCGGACGTCCTCGAAGAGCACTTCGGCGTGGCCGCCGTGGTCGGAGTCGTCGTAGCCGAAGACCGTCATGCCGCGCTTGAAGGTGACGCCCGGGGTGTCGCGCGGGACGAGGATCATGCTCTGCTGGCGGTGCGGTTCGGCGGTGGGGTCGGTCTTGCCCATCACGATGATCAGCTTGCAGTCCGGGTTCATCGCCCCGGTGATGTACCACTTGCGGCCGTTGATCACGTACTCGTCGCCGTCGCGGACGATCCGGGTGGCGACGTTGGTGGCGTCCGAGGAGGCCACCTCCGGCTCGGTCATCGCGAAGGCGGAGCGGATCTCGGCGTCCAGCAGCGGGCGCAGCCAGCGCTCCTTCTGCTCGGCGCTGCCGAACTCGGCGAGCAACTCCATGTTGCCGGTGTCGGGCGCCGCGCAGTTGAGCGCGGGCGGGGCCAACTGGGGGCTGCGGCCGGTGATTTCGGCCAGCGGGGCGTACTGGAGGTTGGTCAGCCCGGCGCCGTGCTCACCGGGGATGCTGTGCTTGTCCACAAAGAACAGGTTCCACAGGCCCTGCTTGCGGGCCTCGACCTTGAGGTCGGCGATCACCGGCGGGACGACCCAGGGCTCGCGGGCCGGGTCGGCCAGCTGCTCGGCGAGGACGGCCTCGGCCGGGTAGACGTGCTCGTCCATGAAGACGAGCAGCTGCTCGCGGAGTTCGTTCGTCCGGGCGTCGTAGGCGAAATCCATCAGTTCTCAGCTCTCCTTGAGGGTGCTCAGGCCGTGCCGGGCGAGGATCGGGGCCATCTCACCCGCGCGCTCGAACCCCGCGCCGAGGGTGCGGCCCTGCTGGAAGCGGAAGTGGATGCCCTCGGCGACGGCGGCGAGCTTGAAGGACGCGAAGGCCACGTACCAGTCCAGGTCGGCGGCTTGCCGGCCGGTCAACTCGGCGTAGAGGGAGACGATTTCGTCGGGCTTCGGGAAGCCCGGGGCGGTCATGGCCGAGGGGATGATGCCGCCGCCGACGCCGGCGAGCTCGGTGTACATGACCAGCAGGCCGATGTCGGTGAGCGGGTCCCCGAGGGTGGACATCTCCCAGTCGAGGACCGCCGTGATCGTGTCGTTGTCGTCGACCAGGACATTGTCCAGCCGGTAGTCGCCGTGCACCAGGGCGGTCGCGGGCGAGGTCGGCAGTCGCTCGACGAGCAGGGCGTGCAGCCGGTCGAGCTCGGGCAGGTCGCGGCTGCGGGAGGCGGCGAGCTGCTTGGACCAGCGGCGCAGCTGGCGCTCCAGGTAGCCGTCGGGGTGTCCGAAGTCGGCGAGGCCGACGGTGGCGGCGTCGATCCGGTGCAGGGTGGCGAGGGTCTCGACCAGGCGGCGGCCGAGCGCTCGCACCCGGTCCTCGCCGAGCTCGGCCAGGGTGTGGACGTCCCGGTGCGCGGCGCCGGCGACGTGCTCCATGAGGCACCAGGACGCGCCGAGCACGTCTTCGCTCTGGTCGATCAGCAGCATCCGGGGAACAGGTACGCCGGTGCCGCGCAGGGCCGACATGACGCGGTACTCGCGGCCCATGTCGTGGGCGGTGGCGAGGACGTGCCCGAGCGGGGGGCGACGGAGGACCCAGCGGGAGACGCCGTCGGTGAGGACGTAGGTGAGGTTGGAGCGGCCCCCCTCGATGAGGTCGGCCCGCAGCGGGCCCTGGACGGTACCGGGCAGCTCGCGGCCAAGGTGGGTGCGGAGGCGAGCCAGATCCAGGCCGGGCGGGTCGGCGGGCGTCTCGGGCATCGGGCGACTCCTCGGGATCCTGAGTGACTAAGCGCTTGCTTAGCATTCCGCCGCTGGAGACCCCTGTCAATGGCACCCTGCACGCGACGGGCCCCCGAACCGTGTGGTTCGGGGGCTCGTCGGGCAGGCCGAGGCGGCTGGGCCGGCATTCGGCTGTGATCGGACAAGGCATGGCCCCGCGGTCCGACAGGACCCCAGCGAGCCACAACACCGTGCTGCCGTGCGGAGCGGAGGCACCATCGGAACCGCACAGCAGCCAGTGACTGCTAGCCGGTGACGCCGTCGGTGAGCTCTCGGACGATGTCCAGGTGGCCCGCGTGACGGGCGTACTCCTGCAGGACATGGAACAGGATCCAGCCCAGGGTGGGCCGCGGGGCGCCGTCGTCCGGGAAGCGGCCGCCGGCCTCGGCGATGGTGGACAGCGGCGTACCCGACACAACGGCTCGGGTGTACTCGCCACCCGCGTGCAGCGCGGCAAGCAGATCGGCAGCCGTCTCCCGCGGGCCGACGTACCAGCGGTCCGCCGGGCCTCGGTCGCCCCAGGGCGCCGGGACCGGCTCGGCCCGGAAGCCCCAACGCAGCCAGCGCTGCTCCATGTGCACGAGGTGCTTCAGCAGTTCGAGCACGGTCCACCCGGAAGGGAGCCGGCTGACGCGCAGCTCCGCGTCGGACATTCCCTCGATCTTGGCGCCGATCACGGACCGGTAGTAGTCGAGATAGTCCAGCAGCAGCGCGCTGGGATCGGAGAGTTGCTGGTCCGGCTCGGGGATGGCGGAAGTCATGGCCCCGAGTCTGCCACTGCGCGGGCCGACACCCCGGAGAACTCTCCGTTTGTCGATGGCTCCATGGCCATCGCGGGGCGCACATCGAGTTTTTGACTAATTCGGGGCGGTTGGGCGCCGTGAGGAGCGATGGCCGGAGACCAAGACCACCCAGGAACCCCTCTCCCCGGCACCGAGGTCAGGAACGAGCCCCGGGCCGCCGGCCCGTGTCGGCGCGACGCCGCTGCGGCCTCGAGAAAGCGACGGAGGCCGCCGACCCTGCAGGATGGCGGCCTCACGGAGAGGGGTTCGGGGGCGACGCCGACTGATACGGCTTCCTGTTTTCCCTAGATGTCGCCGAACTCGCCGGCGGCGGTCGCGGCGACGAAGGACGCCCACGCCTCGGCCGGGAAGAGGAGCACAGCCCCCTCGGGATCCTTGGAGTCACGGACGGGCATCACGCCAGGGAAGTCCGGGGCCACCTCGATGCAGTTGCCGCCGTTCTGGCTGTAGCTGGACTTGACCCAGACGGCGCCGTTCAGAAGTGCGTGGTCGGTGCGAGTCATGATCGGAGGTCCTTCCGAGCTGCGCGGATCATTTCGAGGGACGCCACATCCGAACTGGCTCCCACCTGAAGCCGATCGTAGTCCCTGGCCCACGCCGTGACCGTCTCAGTTTCCCTGGTGAGAAAGCCTCGCTGTTGCGACTCCGAGTATCCCAGCATGCTGCGGTCAGCCATGGTCAGCAGCACCACCGGCAGGGCGAGAGATCTGCGCTCGCCCATCGAGAACGGCGCCACCTGAATGATGGTCCGCGGGCGCTCCGACAACTCCGCCAAGCGATCCAGCTGCTCCTTCATGACCGTGACGCCACCCACCAGCCTTCGGATGCAGCTCTCGTCCAGCACCGCATGGACGAGCGACACATCCTTGCGTTCGAGCCGGTGTTGACGCGTGAGGAGGTATGAGACCCGCGCCTCAGCCTCCTCGTCCGTGATGGCCCCTCGCCGCACATCGGCCGCCGCCAGCGTCTCCGCATATGCCCTGGTCTGGAACAACCCAGGGACAACGCCCAACTCGAACTGCCGCAGCTCAACGGCCTTCGCTTCCTGCGCCGCGAACTCCGGAAAGCCCTCCAGAAGAGACCCGCCACCGCTGAGGCTCCAATACGTCAGCTCCAGAGTCCCACCGGTGTCCAGGACGCGGTCAGCCAGGACCACCCAGTCGAGTGTGGGACTGCGTGTACCTCTTTCGAGGTTCGAAATCTGACTGTCACTCAGCGAGGTGAGCCTGCCAAGCTCCGCCTGAGTCATGCCAACCGCCTTGCGCGCCTTGCGGAGTTGAGCGCCGAATGCCTCAAGCGGGGAGGCCGAAGGATCAAGCTCAGTCTCACGCATAATCAGACCTCCACTGCCGCCCGAGTCCCACAGCGCAGACTGTCAAGTGGGAAAGCCTTCCGATAGTAGGCCGCAGCACGCCACCATGGCTACACCCGGTGAGAATCCGGATGCGATGCGCAACCATGGAGACAGCCATGCCCCCCAACACCCCCACCCCGAACTTCCGGGTCGTCACGTACCTGGCCAAGACCAACTCCCGCTTCCCCGAGCGTGAGTTGCGCCAGTGCGAGGCCTACGCCCACGCCTTCCACTGGGACGTCTCGCTGATCGTCGTGGACGACGAGGTCAACGCGAAGGGGCCCGAGCACCGCCCCATGCTCCAGGCCGCCTTGCAGCGCCTCCTCGACAACCAGGCCGGCGCCATCCTCATCCCCAGCAAGGCGACCATCTCCCCCATCGACGGCGAGTTCAACGAGTTCGCCGAGCGCGTCGAGAAGGCCTCCGGCTTCATCCAGGTGGCGACCCGCCGATGACCAGCCGATACACCGCCGTCCCCGCCGAGGCCCCGCACGGCGCCTCGTACCAGGCCTGGGTCATCCGTGACCGCAGCACCAGCCTCCTCGTCAAGGCGCTGCCCCCGGCCGACGAGCCGCTGCGTTTCTACTCCTACACCCACGCCCTGGTCTGGATCCGCAAGAACGAGCCGCGCGCCGAGTACGAGATCCGTCTCATCGACTCCACGAGCCCGCACTTCCTCCAGCTGGAGTGCTGGGGACTCTGGGACCTCGACCGGCACGACTACCTGCGCATGCCCGGTTCCTCCCACCGGATCCGGCGCTTCTACACCCGTGCCGGCGCCGAGGCCTTCGAACGGCATCTCAGGCATCGTGAAACGTAGAAGAGTTCACAGCCGCCGGTGCAACCTAATGCGCCCCCTCAGTCATCGGACTAAGTGATCCACCGATCGAACTGTAGGGCTATTTACGGAGGTACTGTGCGGAATGCTCGCGGCATGACCGGTCTGCTGGCGGTGGGGGTCCTCGCGGCCCTCACCCTGGCCACGGGAGGGCCCGACTCTCAAGGCAGACCCACCGCCGCCGGTACCACTCCCGCGAGCCCCGAAGCCAGCCCGACCGACGACAACACCCCCTCCCCCACCCCGGCCGCGACGCCGACCTGGGACGGCCAGGTGAAGGTGCTCGGTGACGGCTCCACCTCCTACACCGGCCCCCAGCCCAAGCAGCCCACGCCCGAGAAGCTCAAACCGGGCGAGAAGCCGCCGCAGTTCGTCGTCTTCTCCTGGGACGGCGCACTGGAGGGCGACGACCACCTGTTCTCCCGCTTCCGCAAGCTCGGCGTGGAGAACGACGCCCAGATGACCTTCTTCCTCAGCGGCATCTACACCCTGCCCAAGTCCAAGCGCGCCCTCTATCACCCACCCCAGCACGACCCGGGCGCCGCCTCGATCGACTTCGCCACCGACGGCCACATCAAGGACACCCTGGAGCAGCTGCGCCTGGCCTGGCAGGACGGCAACGAGATCGGCACCCACTTCAACGGCCACTTCTGCCACGCCAAGGGCGGCGGCGAGTGGAGCACCGAGGAGTGGAAGAGCGAGCTCGACCAGGCGGTCTCCTTCGTCACCAACTGGAAGACCAACACCGGCTTCAAGAACCTCCCTCCCCTCCCCTTCGACTACACCAAGGAACTGGTCGGCGGCCGCGCCCCCTGCCTGGAGGGCCAGAAGGCCCTGCTCCCGGCGGAGAAGGCGGCGGGCTTCCGGTACGACGCCAGCTCACCGGGCGAGTTCCAGGTCTGGCCCGTCAAGAAGGAGGGCATCTGGAACTTCCCGCTGCAGATGCTGCCCTTCCCCGCCAAGTCCTCCCAGGGCCTCTCGATGGACTTCAACTTCCTCGCCGGCCAGTCCGGGAGCAGCACCAACGGCGACCCGAAGAAGTACGCCGCCTGGGAGAAGGAGGCCCGGGAGAGCTATCTCACCGGCTTCGAGCGGGTCTACAACGGCAGCCGGGCCCCGCTCTTCATCGGGAACCACTTCGAGGACTGGAACGGCGGAATCTACATGCAGGCCATCGAGGACGTGATGAAGAGCGTCTGCAAGCGGGACGGCGTCCGCTGCGTCTCGTTCCGCCAGGTCGCCGACTGGCTGGACGCCCAGGACCCGAAGGTCCTCGACAAGCTGCGCCAGCTGGACCCGGGGCAGCCGGGCGACTGGTCGCGCTTGGTCAAGTGACCTTTGCCGGGTGGCTGCGGGCCCCGCAGCCACCCGGAAGACTACGGTTGCGGCACGGCAAAGTTGATGATCATTGATCGCATTGCCGGTCGCAACGCTGGACCATGCACGGAAAGCCCGCCCCCAAGCTTTCAACATTGCCTTCGACGGCCGGCTCTTCAACGGTCGCCGGTGACTCACACCACACGAGTTACACCACTGGCTGTACAGGTCCCGTTGGGGACTGGCTGGTCGTGTTCGGGCTGGTCTCGGACGAACCGCCCGTGTTCGGGCTATTCGTGTTCGGGCTGGTCTCGGACGAGCCACCCGTGTTCGGGCTATTCGTGTTCGGGCTGGTCTGGGACGAACCGCCCGTGTTCGGGCTATTCGTGTTCGGGCTGGTCTCGGACGAGCCACCCGTGTTCGGGCTATTCGCGTTGGGGCTGGTCGTGTTCGGGCTATTCGTGTTCGGGCTATTCGTGTTGGGACTGGTCGTGTTGGGGCTATGAGCGCACGAAGAGCAGCCCGGAGATGGCGTCTCCGCCGGCCCCGGATAGTACGGGTTCTCGGGGGTATTCTGTTCAGGGTGGGGTAGAGCGGGCCCGACCGCACCACCGAGGAGAATGTATACTTCGTGGGTATATCCCGCTTTTGTCCCTTGCAATACCCCGTCTTGATAGTTGTAGATCGGGTCACTGCTTGACACCGCGGGTTTCTTCAGAAATGCGCGGCTCATTTGGCCGTGCTTGAAGTCGGTATCGGCCGTCTGCTTCCCGAGTTGCCAGCCAACCGCATAGCCGGCGTAATAGCTATTCGGTTGGGGCGGGTTCGATTGCTCGATGTACCGGGGGGCACTTAGCGTGGTCGGAGCAGAGTCCGCAAGGGCCGCTCCACTGCTTCCCAGAAGCGTCACAACCCCCATAAGGGCGGCGGCGGTTAGACCGCTCGCTCGCCGCATTCGTGAGTGCCGTATGGGTTTGCCGTTCATTTCAGATACCGTATCCGTTGATCCTTCTACCTTTTCCTCTCTTGCTCACTGACAACGGTATCCCGGACGTATCGATACCGACAGGGCCGGATGACCCGCCCGGCTTTGAGCCGGACGGGTCGGCGCCTGCACTTTCGCATAGAAGCTGAAATATCTGCCGGCGGCGCCTGACGACCATGGCACCCGGCGCTGACGTTGCGGTCATGCGGGCCGGCGGGGACGGCCAGCCCGCGAGCGGTCGCCACCAGTGGCCGCGTCGAGTCGCGAATCTCGATGGCAGCTCACTTCAGCGTCGTGCCAGCGCCAGCACGCTCAGCCCGAACATCAGCACGCCCAACGGCAGATGGACCGCCGGTACGTGCGCGATGCCGAGCACGACCTGCACCGAGGCGAGGACCAGGAAGCCGGACGCCTGCCAGACCGACCGGAACGGGCCCCCGCCCGGCTTCCACGCCAGTACCGCCGCCAGCACGTACAGCATCGACGCCCCGTACATCACGCGGGCTCCGACGCTGTGCAGCGTCTCCCCGTAGGACGAGGTCAGCAGCAGTCCGGCGGAGACCGCTTGCAGGAAGATGGTCAGGGTCTGCAGGGTGATCGCGACCCGCAGGAACGGGAAGCTGTGCTGCGCCGTCGTCGCCTGGGTGGCCATGCCACGGTCCTCTTTTCCGCCCGGTGGGGGCAGTGGATCGATAAGGTCTCACCAGCCCGACGACGCGGGCCTGCGAAAGGTAAGGCGAGGGGCGGTCGGGGGCATGGCACCAGCTGATACGGGCACCGACGGAACAGCCGGCGGAATCGCCGGCGAACGGCGCCAACTACTCAACATCGCCTACCGGTTGCTCGGTTCGCTGGCCGAGTCCGAGGACGCCGTCCAGGAGGCCTACGCGCGCTGGTACGCGCTGCCGCAGGCCCGACAGGAGGAGATCCTCTCCCCCGGCGCGTGGCTGACGACGGTGACCGGCCGCATCTGCCTGGACCTGCTCGGTTCGGCGCGGGCCCGGCGTGAACGCTATGTCGGCGCCTGGCTGCCCGAGCCCCTGCCCGACCACGCCGAGCGGGATGGCGACCTCGCCGACCACATCATCCAGGACGAGTCGGTGACCATGGCCTTCCTCGTCGTCCTGGAGACGATGACCCCCGCCGAGCGGGTGGCCTTCGTCCTGCACGACGTCTTCCGCTATCCCTTCGCCGAGATCGCCGACGTCCTCGGCCGCACCCCTGCGGCCTGCAAGCAGTTGGCCTCCTCCGCCCGACGGCGGGTGGACGTCGCGCCCGCCCCGATGACGTCAGCCGGGCAGGCCGACACGGTGCGGCGCGTCAAAGAGGCCTGGGAGACCAGGGACATCGCGACCCTCGTCGCCCTCCTCGACCCGGCCGCCGTGATGACCGCCGACGGCGGCGGCCTGGTCGGCACCGTCCTGCGCCCGGTCGAGGGCGGCGCACGCATCGCGCAGTACATGATCGCCATCGCCGACAAGGCCCCGGGGCTCGAACTCCTGGAGCGCTCCGTCAACGGCGCGCCGGGCCTGGTGGCCCAGCGAGGCGGCGTCGTCATGACGGTGGCCTCGTTCGAGGTCACCGACGGCCGCGTCACCCGGATCTGGGCGGTCCGCAACCCGGAGAAGCTCCGGCCCTGGGCACGCTGAAGCCTGACGGTCGGAGCACCGAGGGGAGCTGCGCGGCCAGGCTCGACCGGCTGGACTGACCCGGCAACCACGCCCCCTACGGCGGCGTCTATGCTCGTTGGCCGTACTCGCACGATCACGGCGAGCTATAGGGGATTCAGGGGGAAGCCGGTCTATGGGGAACAAGCCTGACGGATACTCGGTCCATCTCGACGGGCTGGACGGCGCCGCCGGGACACTCGGCCAGGTGGTGACCGACCTGTCGTCGGCCAACGTCGCCTACGCCGCGCAGGTGCAGAAGATGTCAGCCGCCAGCGCCAACTACCGCACCGCCGAGCACAAGGCCACCGGCCCGCTGACCCCGGAGCAGTCCCGATGAGCAAGGTCGCAGACCTCCAGAAGGCCCAGCAGGCCACCACCCACCCCGGCTCCTCCTTCTATGTCGGCACCGAACTGTTCGACGCTATAAACAAGGCCTTGGCCGTGGCCGGACCGACCGGCGCCCCGGCCACGATCCGTGAGCGGGCCAAGGCGTACGCGGAGACCGCCAAGGCCTACGGCAAGGCGTCCACCGATCTCGCGACGGTCGCCACCGACAAGCTGGCGAACGCCTGGACCGGATCGGTCGCCGAGCACGCCACCCAGGCCATCCAGGCGCTGGCGAACGAACTGGCTGTCTCCCAGAAGACCCTGGAGCAGACTTCCACCGCGCTCAACGCCTGGGCGGACGACCTGGAAGGGGCGCAGAGCACCGATGCTCAGGGCATGACTGCGCTGGAGAACGTGCAAAAGTCGCTTGCCCACGACATCTTCGACACCGACAAGGCCATCGCCGCGATCGAACCCGCCAACACCGCCGTGGCGACCCGGATATCGGCCGCCCGGCGGGCGGAGAGCAGCGGCGGCCGCGCCGCGAGCGCGCTCAACCAGCTCGCCGCCAAGGCCGGCACCGAACGTGCCGGACAGGGCTCGCTCGACCCGCTGGCCGCGCTAGGTCCCGGGAGCAGACTCACCGTCCGACTTCAGCCAGCGCCTCCAGGACTTCTACATCGGTCGGTTCCAGCAGGGCCAGCTGGCCGATGGCAGCAAGCCCTACCCGGAGGGGGCGGCGGGCTCGGCGACAAGGGGACCAGGCTGGTGGTCGACCAGAACCTCGCCGCCACGGGTGACACGTACGAGAACGTCAGCCTCAAGACCGACGACGACCGGCGCGCGGCCCTCGTCCGAATCGAGAAGGCCCTGGACGAGGGCAAGCCCGTGCCCCTCGCCACCGGTGACGGCACGGGCTTCCACGAGATGGTGATCACGGCCCGGGATGGCGACCGGCTTCAGGTCTGGAACCCCTGGGGCTGGTCCGAGTGGGTGACGGAGGACCAGTTCATCCACAGCCATCTGAACGACGGACGCCTCACCAACGACTCACACCTCGACAAGGCCTACGGCGTGGAGCTGCCGCGGTGACGACCATCCTTCCGGACGCCGAGCTGATGACCGGCTACGACGTCAAGGCCGCCCTCACCCACGGGCTGCTGATCGGCGGCAGCCCGCGCCGCGTACTCTTCGGCGAAGCCGCGATCGCCGCCTCCTACCAAGCCGAGGCCCTTCACATCGGGCCCTACCCGCTGGGATTCCTGGCCCGGTACGTCCGCGCCGGCGGCTTCACCGCCGCACTCGACCTGCCCGAACCAGTGATCGGCCGCGAGGCGAGCGAGCTGGTCCGCAGGTGGCTGCGCGCGGCAGCGGCCAGTGGGGTGGACGTCGAACGTGAGGTCCTGTTCGCCCGGTGGCTGGCGTCCGTCGCCCTGCTCATCACCATGCGCCGCCGAGTCCGAGAGGCCGGGAACCATTGATGCGCCGTACCCCGACCGCCGTAGCGGCTGCGCTCCTGGCCGCCGCTCCCCTCCTCGCCGGTTGCACCGGCGACCCCGGAACGCCCACCACCCCGGCCGTCACCCGGCCGGAGACGGAGGTGGCCCTCCCCATCCTCGTGGACGCGGGGAAAGCCACCACCCCGTACCCGACCAGCACGGTGACCCTGGCCGTCGGGCAGCGGTTCGGTGTCAAAGGGGTCGACAGCATGACGGCCTGGACCTGGGCCCTCACCTCGACCGGCGATGGCGCCGTACTGCGTCAGGGCCCGGACGTCGTCATCGACCCCTGCGGGGGCGGGACCGGCTGCTCCCCAGGCATCGACCAGACCTTCACCGCCCTCGCCCCCGGCACCACCACGCTGACCTGGGAGTTCCAGGACCGAGGCGCCTGCCCTCCCAGTCCGGCGCCGCATCCGACCCCCCGGTGCGGCGAGGTCACCAAGAGCATCCAGGTCACCGTCCACTGATCCGCCCCGGGCCGAAGGCCGCAAGGGGCGTTCCGCCAGGGCTCGGAAGCCGAAGACCCGCCCGGTGCACGGCGCCGGGCGGGTCCGGGTCCGGGTCCGGCTCGACTATCCGGCCGCCTTCATGAACGAGGTCCAGATCCGGGTCGGCAGCTCGGAGTCCGGGGTGTCCGGGGCGGCTCCGCCGACCCCCTCCAGCGAGAGCAGCTTCATGTCCTTCAGGTCCGCCCGGAAGACCGTGACCGCCGTGGACAACTTCCCGTTGTAGCCGACGGACCAGCCCGCCGTACGGTCCGCGGTGGTACCGGGCTTCGCCGCCAGGTCCGGGCCGGCCTCTGCCGCCGCCCGCGCGCTCCCGCCGCGGACCGCGCCCTTGAGCGCCGCATCGACGTCCCCCGCGGCCGCCGCGCTCAGCGTCTGGACGGCGGTCGGCAGCCGCAGCGGGAGCGGCGCGCCGTTGCGGGTGATCCGCAGCACGGAGTAGGGGTCGGTGTGGCTTCCTCGGGCCGCGAAGGCGGCATAGGCGTCGGCGGCCCTGATCGCGCTGGGGGTGGAGTTCCCGACGCCGAAGGCCGGCACCAGTTCGCCCATGCTGCTGGGGAGCATGCCCAGGTCGGCGGCGGTCTGCTGCACCTTGTCCAAGCCGATGTCCATGGCGAGCTGCATCATCGGTCCGTTGACGGACTGCTCCACCGCGCTCCGCAGGCTCATCGGGCCCCAGTTCCGTTTGCCGTCGTTGGCGGTCTTCACGATCTTCCCGTCCCGCCCCCAGTACGGCCCCTCGGGGGTCATCACGTTCACACCGTTGTCGCCGTTGTACGTGGTGGTGGGCGCCACCGGGGTACGGCTGCCGCCCCGTTCGCGCTGCACGCCCTGGCTGAGCCCGGCCGCGTACACCAGCGGGGTGAAGGCCGAACCGATCGGCACCGTCGAGGTGTTGGCATTATTAAAGCCCTGCTTCCGGTAGTCCGGCCCGCCGTAGAGCGCGACGATCCGCCCGTCCAGGGCCACCGAGGCGGCGCCGACCTTCAGCAGCTTGTCCGCCTCGCGGCCGTCGGGGTCGATCCCCTTGGTGGCCTCCTGCACCGCGGCGGCCAGGGCGTCGACCTTCGGCTTCTCGAAGGTCGTGTGGATCTGGTAGCCACCGAGGTCGAACTGGGCCGGGGTGATGTCGGTGTGGCCCTCCACGTACGTCCTGGCCATGTCCACCAGGTAGCCGACCTGGCCGCCCAGCCCCGCTCCCTTCGGCTGGGGCCGGGGTTCGGGGAACACCGTGTACCCGGCGCGCTCGGCGGCGGACAGCTTGCCGACCTTCACCATCCGGTCCAGGATCCAGGACCACCGCTCCTCGGCCCGCGCGCGGTTGTCCGCGCTGATCGCCGGGTCATACTGCCCGGCCCCCTTCAACAGGGCTGCCAGGAAGGCCCCTTCGCTCGGGTTCAGCTGCGAGACGTCCTTGCCGTAGTACGCCGCCGCGGCCCGTTCGATGCCGTAGCTGCCGCGCCCGAACCAACTGGTGTTCAGATAGCCGGCCAGGATGTCCTGTTTGCTCATCCTCCGGTCCAGCTTGATCGCGATGACGACCTCGCTGAGTTTGCGGGAGACGTCCTGGCGCTGGTTCAGGTAGGTGTTCTTCACGTACTGCTGAGTGATCGTCGAACCGCCCTGGGTGTCGCCGCCGGAGGCCATCTCGTAGACCGCCCGGCCGATGCCCGTGAGCGAGATCCCCGGATCCGAGTAGAAGGTCTCGTTCTCGGCGGACAGCACCGCCCACCGCACCGACTCCGGCACCCGGTCGAGCGGCACCTCCTGGCGGTTGGTCTCGCCGATCCGGGCCATCTCGGTGCCGTCCGCCCAGAAGTAGACGTTGTTCTGCTGGGTGGCGAAGGCGTTCAGGTCCTCCGGCACCTCGGTGGTCGTGTAGAACCAGGCCGCGAGGCCGGTCAGCACCATCGTCCCGACCCCGGACACCAGGAGCAGCTGCCGCCAGGACGGAAGCCAGCGGCGGACCCCGCGCCGTCCTCTGCGCGGATAGTCGATCCGCCGCAGCGAACGCCATCGCCGGCGTCCGGGCTTCTCCTCCGCGGCTTCCCCACCCTGGTGTGCACGCATCCGGTCTCCGATCTCGTGGGACAGACCCCTCCACTCAGATAGACGCGTTTCGGGCCGTCCGAGGACGGCCCGAAACCGGTGTGATCATGGTCATATCGCGTACCACGGCCGTACGCCGCGCCGCCGTCGACGGCGCCCGGCCCCACGACCGCTCCCCGCGACCGCCAGAATGGCGCCATGAGGTTGATCCACACGCTGCTCGGCGTGTTCGTCCTGTTGGTGGTCGTCGGCAGCATCCTGCGCACCCTGGTCGTCCCGCGCGGGCTCTACTCGGCTCTGGTGCACCGGCTCTGGGCGGCACTGCGCATCGCGCTGCGGCTCTGGGCCACGCCGTTCCGCGGTGGCTACCACGCGCAGGACCGCGCGCTGACCTGGCTGGCACCGCTGGTGCTGCTCGGCATGCTCACGGTGTGGCTCAGCGGGATGCTGCTCGCCTACACGCTGCTGCTGCACGGCACGTCCGGGATCGACTGGTCGACGGCCATCCGGGAAGCCGGGTCCAGCCTCTTCACCCTCGGATTCGCCAGCGGCGAGCGGCTGCAGCTGTCCGCGATCGACTTCATGGCCGCGGCCAGCGGCCCGCTGGTGATCGCCCTGCAGATCTCCTACCTGCCCACCCTCTACGCCGCCTACCAGCGGCGCGAGACCGAGGTGACGCTGCTGCAGTCCCGGGCCGGCGAGCCCGCCTGGGGCCCGGAGCTGCTGGCCCGCCAGTCCCTGGTGGACACCGAGACGGCGCTCCCCCAGCTCTACCGGGACTGGGAACGGCTGGCCGCCGACATCGGAGAGAGCCACTCCAACTACCCGGTGCTGCTCTCCTTCCGCTCCCCGCAGCCCAACCGCAGCTGGGTGGTCGGCCTGATCGCGGTGATGGACGCCGCCGCCCTCCACCTCGCCCTCTGCCCGCGCTCGGCCCCGGCCGAGGCCCGGCTGGTGCTCCGGGCCGGCTTCACCGCGATGCGCGACATCGCCCGCTCACTGCGCGTCGACTTCGACGTCGACCCGGACCCGGCCACCCCGATCCGCCTCACCTACGCCGAGTACCTGGGCGCGGTCGCCATGATCAACGCCTCCGGCTTCCCTCGCGAACGCCCGGTCGAGGACGCCTGGCGGCACTTCCACGGCTGGCGGGTCAACTACGAGGCCCTGGCCTACGAACTGGCCCGCCGCAGCGACGCCGTCCCCGCCCTGTGGACCGGCCCGCGCGACTTCCACGCCCCGGTCATCCCCCCGGCCCGCCCCACCGACCGCCGACCGGACGCGCCCCGGCCCACCCTGCCGCCGGCCTGACCGGGCCCGCCGACGCCTGCCGGCGGGGTGCCACCGACGAGGCCGATGCCCCCTGATCGAACCGTGCTGGTCGACGTGGAGAAGATCGAGAACCTACGGGGGCGGCCTCAGACCGCCACCGGGCCGCCGTCGGCGAGGGAGCGCTCGGCGGCGGCCAGGATCTCCACCACCCGCAGGCCGAAGTCCGCCCCGCAGGGGTGCGGCTCACCCGAGGCGGCGGAGGACTGCAGGGCGTCCAGGGCGCGGTGCAGGGCTGCGGTCGGGCCCTCGCCGCGCTCGGGCAGGTGCGCCACGCCGTGCTCGCCGCGCAGCTCCATGGCCACGCCGCCGCCCGCCATCGGGGCGGTCAGGCTGAGCGCGAGGGTGCTGGAGGCACCGCCGGCGTGCCGCAGCACCAGGTGGACGGTGTCCAGCGGACCGGCGACCGCCGTGACCTCCGTCGCGTCGCCCAGCACCGGCAGCAGGACGGACAGCGCGTGCGGGCCGACGTCCCACAGCGAGCCCTTCTCCCGGCGCCACGGCGAGGCCGCGTACGGGCTGGTGCTGCCCGGGGCGAACACCGAGCCGAGCCAGTCCGAGCGGCCGGTGAACCAGCCGCCCAACTCGGTCTGCCGCTCGATCCACGGGATCTGCTCGCCGCCGAAGCGCACCGTGAAGAACACCACCGAGGCGACCTTGTGCTCGCGCACCGCCTCGGCCACCGCGCGGGCGTCCGGCACGGCGAACGCGACCGGCTTGTCCAGCAGCAGGTGGCAGCCGGCCTCGGCGGCCCGCACCGCCAGGCCGGCCTGGACGGACGGGGGCAGCGCGATGGAGACCGCGTCCACCTCGGCGAGCAGCCGGTCGAGGTCGGCGTACCCGGGCACGCCGTGCGCCGCGCCCAGTGCCTCGGCCGCCTCCGGTCGGCGGCCCCAGACGCCGGTGAACTCCAGCCCGGGGTGCTCCGCCAGCACGGGCGCGTGCACCCGCTCCGCCCAGGTGCCGGTGCCCAGCAGTCCGATCCGCACGATGTCTCCGCTCGTTCTGGTTCTGGTTCAGCCCTGTACGCGGGCCAGGGTGAAGCCGTCGTAGCCCTTGCTGCCGACCGTCTGCACCGAGGTCGCGGTGACCCTCGGCTCGGCCGCGATCAGCTCGTGCAGGGCGCGGGTGGCGACGACCGCCGGGTCGGTGCTGGCGGCGTCGGCGATCGCGCCGCCGCGCACCACGTTGTCGACGATGATCAGCGAGCCCGGCCGGGTCAGCTGGAGCGCCCGGCGGAAGTACTCGGGGTTGCTCGGCTTGTCCGCGTCGATGAAGACCAGGTCGAAGGGCTCCGCGCCCTGCTCCACCAGCACCGCCAGCGAGTCGGCGGCCCGGCCGAGCCGCACCTCGGCGACCTTCTCCAGCCCGGCGCGGGCCAGGTTGCCGCGCGCCACCTCGGCGTGCTTGGGGTCGAGCTCCAGGGAGATCAGGGTGCCGTCCGCGGGCAGCGCCCGGGCCAGCCAGATCGTGCTGTAGCCGCCGAGCGTGCCGACCTCCAGGATCCGGCGCGCGCCCTGGGCCAGCGCCAGCAGGTGCAGCAGCTTGCCCTGGTTGGGGGCCACCGCGATCTTCGGCAGCCCGGCCGCGTCGGCGGCGGCGGTCGCGGCCTCCAGTGCCGGGTCGTGCCCGACCAGCTGCTCGGAGAAGTACGCGTCCACGGCGTCCCACGTGGACTGCTGCGTCGGCTGCGTCATCGGGCCCTCCAGTGGTGCGAGATCGGCAGGTTCCCGCCGATGCTACTCCCGGGGCCCGACAACGCCGGGACGACTACTCGCTACGTTCCGGGCGACCACTCGCCACGTTCCGTGACACCGTTGCACGGTGACGCCGCTACTCCGCGACGGGAGCCTTGACGGCCTGCGCCGCCTCGGCGGCCTTGGCCGCCTCCTCCGCCTCGATCTTGGCGTGGGTCTTGGCGGCCCGGCGCTTCATCACCCAGGCCGAGGTGGCACCGACGACGACCGCCGCCGCCAGGCCCGCCCACGAGAACCGGGAGAGCCACGGCTCGATGGCCTTGCCCACCTTGAAGACCAGCAGCGTCGTGCCGCCGGCCCAGATCACGCCGCCCAGCACGTTGGCGATCAGGAACTTCCAGTACGGCATCTTCAGCGCGCCCGCCAGCGGACCGGCGAAGATGCGCAGCAGGGCGATGAAGCGGCCGAAGAACACCGCCCACATGCCCCACTTCTGGAAGGAGCGCTCGGCGGTCGCCAGGTGCGAGGGCCCGAAGTGCTTGGGGAACTTCCGTCCCAGCTTCTCGAAGAGCGGCTTGCCCCCCTTGCGGCCGATCGAGTAGCCGATCGAGTCACCGATGATCGCCCCCGCGACCGCACAGGCCGCGATCCCCCACGGGCTCACCACACCCTTGACCGCCATCAGGGACGCCGTGACCAGCGCGATCTCACCGGGCAGCGGGATGCCCAGCGATTCGATCCCGATGATCAGGCCGATCAGGGCGTACACCGCGGTCGGCGGAACGCTCTCGATCCAGGCGTCGATGTGCAAGGCCAGCACCTCCGTGGCAGGTCGGGACCGGTCCCGGCCCTCACAGGAGCCGCATGCCGTCCCGGCGGTTGTCCGATGGCGGCACCAGGCCGCTCCCCCCAAGTCTCCCCGGGGCGCAGCCTAACGTGCCGGGCGGCCCGTCCCCCGGCCGATCACCCGTCGTTACGACGTACGCCCCGAGGCCATGGTTCCAGGCCGACCAGCACTTCTTCAAGATTCGGCAAAATGCAGGGCGACCACCGACGGCCGCTGCTTGATCCGGCGCGCGAACGGCAGCAGGGCTCGCACCAGGCCGCGCCCGCCCTCCGGGTACACCTCGCGAGAAGAAAGGCAGCTCCCTGCCCTGCCGGATCACCCGCCCGCCGGTCCGAACCATCCGTACAGAGAGGACGGCGGGCGCCCCGAGGCGGCCCTCTTCACAGACGGCTCCGAATCCCAGGACGGATCGGGCCCCCTTCGCCGGCCTTCCCGACGACCGATCCATTTCCGCCAGCGCAGCGGTTGTTCGCCCCAGCGCCTCCGAACAGAAGGGATCCACGACCTCCGGCCGCTCCGAGCTCCTTGTCACAGCTGCGCCGAGGCCGGAAATGGCGGGTGGCGATCGTCACATACCCACGAAGTGATGTCGCTTTGAGTGATGCGATAGTCTCCGACGGTGATTGGCGCGGCCACGTCACGCGGCACTCCCGCAGCCAGGGAGAAGTCCGCGAAGTCGCCATGGGCACATCGAGTTCCGGCGTGCACGAAGGTGATGTCGATTCACCTCGTGTGATTTTACGTGGCTTTAATCAGCCGGACCCGTACGAGAAAGAAAGAGGGTGTCGTGAACAAGACTCGGTTAGAAGCCATCGGGGCCTACCTCCCCGCAACGGTGATGAGCACCGGGGAACTCCTCGACCGCCTGGAGAAGGCTCCGGAGTTCGACCTCGTCAAGATCACCGGGACGACGGAGCGCCGGGTGGCGGACGACACCGCGCAGCACCCCGAGAACAGCCTCACGATGGCGGTTTCGGCGGCCCGGGACTGCCTGGGCCGGTCCCGGTACGCACCGGACGAGATCGACGCCGTGATCTCCTGCTCCATCAGTCGCATGACCGACGGCGGGCGCCTCCAGTTCGAGCCTTCGTTCGCGCACCGCATCGCCAAGGAGCTCGGTGCGGAGCGCGCCGTCCACTTCGACGTCTCCAACGCCTGCGCGGGCATGATGACCGGTGTCCTCCTGCTGGACCGGATGATCCGCGCCGGTACCGTGCGCAACGGCCTGGTGCTGAGCGGGGAGCACATCTCCCCCATCGCCTTCACCGCCGCGCGCGAGATGGAGGACAGCAGGGACCCGCAGTTCGCATCGATGTCCGTGGGGGACTCCGCCGTCGCGCTGGTGATGGACCGCGCGACGGACGACCGGGACGTGATCCACGACATCGAGCTCATGACCTGCTCGGAGTACTCGCACCTGTGCCTCGGCATGCCCAGTGACGGCACCGGCGGCATGGCCATGTACACCGACAACAAGGAGATGCACGCCGAGGACCGGCTCTCGCTGTGGCCGGCCTTCCACGGGGACAGGCTGGCCGAGCAGGGACGCCGGTTCGCCGACGAGGGATACGACTTCGTCATCCACCACCAGGTCGGCACCCGGTTCGTGGACTTCATGAACGCCACGGGCGAGAGCCGCTTCGCCACCCTCATGCCGCCGTCCCTCTCGGTCGTCGACCGGCTGGCCAACACCGCGACCACCTCGCACTACCTGGTGCTGCACCAGGCCCTCGCCGAGGGCCGCATACCCGAGGGGTCGAAGGTGCTGATGGTGCCCGCGGCCTCGGGCGTCGTGACCGGTTTCCTGTCCGCGACCGTCTCCTCCCTGGAGGTGTGACCATGGCCACCGTCATCACCTCGGCCGCGCCCAGCCCGGCCGACGGCTCCGGCAGCTCCATCGGCCACGCGGCGGCGGCCGGCCGCGCCTGCCTGGAACAGGCCGGGCTGTCCGCCGACGACGTCGACGTCCTCATCAACGTCGGCGTCTACCGCGACTCCAACATCGTCGAACCGTCCGTCGCCGCGCTCATCCAGAAGAGCATCGGCATCAACCTCGACTACCTCCGCTCTCCCGACCGGCGGGCCGCGTTCTCCTTCGACCTGATGAACGGGGCCTGCGGCGTGCTCAACGCCGTTCAGGCGGCCGACGCCCTGCTCTCCACCGGCGGCGCCCGCCGGGTGATGGTGGTCTGCGCCGACACCCACCCCTCGACGGACCCCTCCCGCGCCGGCACGGCCGCCTTCCCGTACGCGAGCACCGGAGCGGCCCTGCTGCTGGAACACACCGGCGACACACTCGGCTTCGGCCGGGTGCACCACCGGTCCCTGCCCGGCGGGCACGGGGTCAACGGTTACCTGCCGCTGCCCGACGTCGGTGCCGACGGACGGAACAGCATCGTCGTGGACCGCGAGGACGACGTCCTGAAGCGTATGCTGGCCCTCGCCGTCGACTCCGTCCGCACCGTGCTGAGCGCCGAGGACGGCGTCGGCAGTACGGACGCCGCGGCGGCCGCCGAGGACACCACGGACGCCGGCCGGGCGCACGTCGCCCTCGACCGCACCCTGCTGGTCACCTCACAGCCGTCACCCGCGTTCGCCGCGCGCCTGGCCAAACGCCTCGGCCTCGCCTCCGACGCCGCCGTCACCGTCGAAGGCGTCCACGGCGACCCGCACACCTCGGCGCTCGTCCACGGATACCGCCAGGCCCTGGACACCGGCCGGCTCGCCGGACACGACCGGGTGCTCTTCCTCGCGGTCGGCGCGGGACTCACCTCGGCGGCCTCGCTCTACCGACTGCCCGACACCGGCGACGGGCCCGCCCGATGACGCCCACCGCCTCCCTCCCCCAGGACCGGCACGCCTCCCCGGCGGAACTGCTCGCCGGGCACGCCGCCCGCACACCCGGCAGGACCGCGCTCATCCACCCCGACGCCATGCGCACCCGACCGGACGGCCGCGCCGCCTACACCACGGTCGGCTACGCCGAACTCGCCACCACGGTCGCGGCCTGCGCCGCCGGCCTGGAAACGCACGGCATCCGCCGCGGCACCCGCACGGCCCTGCTGGTGCCGCCCGGCGGCGACCTGCTGACCCTCGTCCTCGCCATGATGCACGTGGGAGCCGTGCCGGTCGTGGTGGACCCCGGCATGGGCCTGGACCTCATGCTCGACTGCCTGCGGCGGGTCCGCGTGGAGGCCTTCATCGGTGTCCCGAAGGCCCAGGTGCTGCGACGGCTGTGCCCGCGCGCCTTCGCCGGGGTGCGCAGCTCGGTCACGGTGGGCCGCGCGGACGGCACCGCCCTGCGCAAGCTGATCGCCGCCGGCGCCGGCCGGCCGACGCCGCCTCCGGCACGAACCGGCCCGGACGACCTCGCGCTCATCGGCTACACGACCGGCAGCACCGGTCCGGCCAAACCGGTGGAGGTCACCGTCGGCATGCTGCTCGCGATGGCGCAGGGGGCCGAGGAGGGCCACTTCTCGGACGACGCGAGGACCACCCTGGTCACCATGCCGCTCATGGGCGTGTTCGACCTGGTGGCCGGGCGCACCGTGGTCGTGCCGAGGATGGACATGGCCCGGGTCGGCGCCGCCGACCCGGCGCCGCTCGCCGACGCCGTCCGGCGTTTCGGGGTGGACGCGATGTTCGCCTCCCCGGCGCTGCTGGCCCCCTTCGCCTCCCACCTGGCCGCGACCGGGACCCCGGTGCCCTCGCTGCGCCTGGTCATCTCCGGCGGCGCCCCGGTGAGCCCCGCTCTGATGGGCGAACTGCGCGCCGTACTGCCCGACGAGGCACTCGTGTTCAGCACCTACGGGGCGACCGAGGCCCTGCCCATGGCGCTGTTGGAGAGCCGTGAGGCGCTGTCCGGGCCCGCCGACGGCCCGGCCGCCGGGCTCGGTGTCTGCCTGGGCCGCCCGGCGCCGGGCATGGCGGTGCGCACCGTCGCGATCAGTGACGGGCCAGTGCCCCGGTGGGCGCCGGGCCTGGCCGTACCGCCCGGTGAGCCGGGCGAGATCGTGGTGAGCGGGCGGGCCGTCAGCCCCCGCTACTTCCGGACGGCGCAGGCCGACGCCGACCACAAGATCCAGGACGGTGTCACCCGCTGGCACCGTACCGGCGACGTCGGATGGATCGACGAGGCGGGCCGGATCTGGTTCTGCGGGCGCAAGAGCCAGCGGGTCCGCACGTCCGAAGGCGACCTGCACACGGTGCGCTGCGAAAGCGTCTTCAACGCCCATCCGCAGGTCAGGCGCACCGCCCTGGTCGGCGTCGGGCCGCGCGGGCGGCAGCGGCCGGTGCTGTGCGTGGAGCTGTCGCCGGGCATCGGCCGGGACCAATGGCCGCGCATCTCGGACGAGTTGCGCGCCCTCGGTGCGGACAACCCCATGACGAAGCCGATCTCGGACTTCCTGCCGCACCCGGCGTTCCCGGTGGACGTGCGCCACAACGCCAAGATCCGCCGGGAGCTGCTGGCCGGCTGGGCCGAGGACCGGCTCACCGGGAGCCGGCGTCCGACGGCCGCGGGCCTGGCGCTGCGCGCCGTGCCGCTGGCCGGCTGGGCGTACCTGGCCGCCTGGCCGCTGCTGCCCTGGGACCATCCGCTGCTCACCGCGCTGTGGTGGCTCGACGGCTTCCTCAGCGTCGTCGTCCACGCGGCGCAGATACCGGCCGCGCTGCGTGCCGAGCAGGAGCTCGCCACCGGCCGCAGGCCGTGGGCCACCGCCGCCCTCACGATGCTCTTCGGGGCGACGTGGTGGCGGACGGCCCGCGGCACCAGGTCGGGTGTTTCGCCGTGAAGGTCCTGGTGACGGGCGCGTCCGGATTCCTGGGCAGCCACATCGTCGACGCCTGTCTGCGGGCCGGCGACGAGGTCCGCGTGCTGGTGCGCGAGGGGAGCGACCTCAGCCGTCTGCGCACCGTGGCGGGCATCGAGTTCGCCTACGGCGACCTGCGGGACCCGGCGTCGCTGAAGGCGGCGGCGGAGGGGATCGACGCGGTGCACCACAGCGCCGGCCGGGTCACCGACCGGGGCACCCGGGCCCAGTTCCGCGACGAGAACGTCGACGGCACCCGGCGGCTGATGACGGCGGCCAGGGACGCCGGGGCACGGCGGTTCGTCTTCATCGGCAGTCCCAGCGCGCTGATGGGCGTGCGCGACGGCGACCGGCTCGGCATCGACGAGAGCGAGCCCTACCCGAAGCGCTTCCTCAACCTGTACTCGGAGACCAAGGCCGCCGCGGAACGTCTCGTCCTGGCCGCCGACCGGCCGGACTTCACCACGGTCGCGCTGCGACCGCGCGCCGTGTGGGGCCCCCGCGACCATTCCGGGTTCATGCCGCGCCTGCTGGCGAAGATGATGACCGCGCGCCTGCCCGACCTCTCCGGAGGCAGGCCCGTCCACGCCTCGCTGTGCCACTGCGACAACGCCGCCGAGGCGAGTGTCCGGGCTGCCCGGGCCCAAGGAGTGGGCGGCCGGGCCTACTTCATCGCGGACCCGCAGCCGGTGGAGGTGTGGAGCACCCTGGCCGACCTCGCCGAGCGCTTCGGCGGCACGCCCCCGACCAGGCGGGTCCCCCTCGGACCGCTGCGTGCCGCCGCCTTCGCGGCGGACATGGCGCGCAAGCTGCCCCCGCTCGCCAGGCACACGTCCCCGTCCCTGTCCCGCTACTCACTGGCGCTACTGACCCGGTCGGCCACGTACGACACCTCGGCGGCGCGCCGCGACCTCGGCGCGCCGGCGGTGGACCACGAGACCGGGATGGCCCGGCTGGCGGCCTGGATCGACGAGATCGGCGGAGTCGGCGAGTTCATCCGGAAGGTGAAGCCTTGACCATGCACGACACAACCACCGGGTCCGTCAGTGCGGGCGCCCGCGTGTTCCGGCGGCCCGTCTCGCCCACCGAGTGGTCCTACCTCGCCGCCGCCAGGCTCGGCGAGCTGATGGTGATCCAGCTCGTGGTCGAAGGTGCCGGGGAGATCGGTGCCCGGTCGCTGGCCCGCGCCGTGACGCAGGCCTCCCGGTCCTGCCCCGGTTCCCGGGTCGTGCGCCGCGGCCGGACGTGGACCGACAGCGGGGTGCCGGCCAGGGTCGTGGTCGTGGACGCCGGCTCCTTCGACCGCACCGCGCTGACCGGGCTGCCGGAGCTGACCGGCCACTTGGCGCAGGCCGAGGACCGGCCGGCGTGCGAGGTCCTGCTGCTCACCGGGCAGCCGTCCACCGTGGTCTTCCGCGCCGCGCACGCGGTGATGGACCTCAAGGGCCTGCGGACCTGGGCCGCCGAGGTCTTCCGCGCCCTCAGGGGCGAGCCGCCGCAGGACGCCGCGGACACGCTGACGGACCACCGGCTCCTGGCCGCGCTCGGCAGGACCGGGCAGCGCCCCCGCCTCGGGCTCGACCAGCGCTCTCCGCTGGGCGGCAGGTCGGGCCCGGCCGCCGTGTGGCGGCGGCGGACCGTGCCCGGCCGGCCGGCGGCAGCGACCGCGAGGGTGTCGGCGGCGCTCGCCGAAGCCGTCGGCTCCCCGGCCCGGATCATGGTGCCGGTCGACCTGCGACGGCACGCACGTGCCTCGTCCGCCACGGCGAACCTCACCCTGCCCGTGTTCCTCGACGTGCCACCCGGCCAGGGCCCGGACGCCGTCCACCGGCGGTTGCTGAACGCGCTCGCGGACCGGCGGGAACTGGCGGCCGGCGCCGAGGCGTTGCTCGCCGGGCTTCCGCTGCCCGTGGCCGCGGCCCTCGTCCGCGCCTCCAGGGCCGCGGGCCTGGCACAGCACCGCCACCTCGCCTCGGCGATCGTCTCGCACGCCGGCCGGCTGGACCCCGCGGAGTTCAGCACCGACGGGTTCGCCGCGACGACGGCCTACGCCCTGCCCGTCCACGCCCCCCTGGTGCCCTTCAGCGTCGTGTTGCTCGAACTGCCCGGCCACACCGAGCTGGTGGTCTCCGCCCGAGGGGCCGCAGACGTGGGTGAGCGCTGCGACGCGCTGATCGACCGGATCGCCGGGGCGCTCGTGACGGGCGCACCGACGGCGGGTTCCAGGGGGTTGCGGGCAGCAGGTTCGCGGGAGTTGCGGCGACCGCGCGAGCCCGGCGCCGCCGAGCGGCTCCTCGCTCCGGGGTCCGAGGGGCTGCCGCCGCTGGACACCACGGCCGTCCAGCTGTTCCGCGCGCAGGCCGCCCGATCCCCGCAGGCCCCCGCGGTGACCGGCGGCGCCGCGCACTGGTCGTACCGCGAATTGGACCGGCGCTCCGACGCCGTCTGCGCCGAACTGCTCGCCAGGGGCGTGCGGCGCGGCGAGGTCGTCGGGGTCATCGCCGACCGAACGGCGTACGGGCTCGCGGGCGTCTGGGGCGTCCTCAAGGCTGGCGCGGCGTTCCTGCCCATCGACGTCCGCAATCCGGCGCGGCGTGTCGCGGAGCTGCTGCGTGACGCACAGGCCCGGTTCTGCCTGGCGGAGACCGCCTGGGCCGCTCTCGCCGGGGAGTTCGACGGTACGACGGTCCTCCTGGAGGACGTCGCCGCCGTCGACGGTCCGCTCGACGCGCGGACGCGGGAGGCACTCGCCACCGCCGCGCCGGACCCGGACGACCTGGCGTACGTCATCTACACCTCGGGGTCCACCGGCCGGCCCAAGGGCGTGCAGGTGGAGCACCGGAGCCTGGTCAACGCCGTCGGCTGGCTGGCCCCGCTCATGCGGTGCGACGCGAGGACCCGTGCCGCATACTCCTTCTCGCCCGGCTTCGACCTGTCGCTGATGCAGATCTTCCCCCCGCTGCTGCACGGCGGAGCGGTCGTGCCGGTGCCCGGCGAGCTCGACCACCTCAAGCTCCGCGACATGTTCTCGGGCCGGCTCGCCAACACCCTGTCGCTCACCCCGACCCATCTCGACCTCGCGGCACGGCTCGGCGTCCGTCCGACGGGCATCCGCGCGCTGCAGCTGGGCGGTGAGAACCTCACCGCGGCCACCGCCCGGCGGGCGCGCGAGGACTTCGGAGCGAACTGTCTCATCGTCAACGCCTACGGCCCCACCGAGGCCACGCTGGCCTGTACGGTCGCCGTCGTCGAGGACGGCATCTCGCGCGGATCGGCGCCGATCGGCGTTCCGGTGCACCGCACCGGGGTGAGCGTGCTGGACGAGCGGCGGCGCGAGGTCCCGGACGGCCGGCCCGGCGAGCTGTACGTCACCGGCGTGCAGCTGGCCCGCGGTTACCTGGGCCGCCCCGACCTGACCGGCGAACGGTTCGTCCTCCTGCCGGACGGCCGCCGTGCCTACCGGACCGGGGACCTGGTGCTGCGGCTGCCCGACGGACAGCTGGAGTACGCGGGACGCGTCGACGACCAGGTGAAGATCCGCGGCCACCGGGTGGAGCCGGCCGAGGTCGAAGCGGCGCTGACCGGGATGCCGGACATCGCGCAGGCCGCCGTGGTCGCCCGCGGCCGGACCGAGGAAGTGCGGGCCCTGTGCGCGTTCGTCGTCCTCGCCCAGGGCGTCACCGCCTTCGACGAGGCCGCCGTACGGGCCGAGCTGGCCCGGTCGCTGCCGCCGCACCTGGTGCCCACGGTGGTACGCGTTCTCCCGGCGTTGCCGGAGACCACCAGCGGCAAGACCGACCGCAAGGCGCTGCCGGATCCCTTCGACGCCGCCACGGCGGGTGCGGGCGCCTCACCGGGCGGGTCGGAGCGGCGCGGGGTGAGCTCCGGTGCATGCGCCGATCGCGCCGTGGCGGCCGTGACCGCGGAGATCTGGTCGCGTGTTCTGCGTTGCGAGGCCGCAGGCCTCGACGCCTCGTCCGACTTCCACGCGCTGGGGGGCGATTCGCTCGCCGTGCTGGAAATGCTGTCGGTCCTCGGCGAGGAGCTGCTCGGCGGGTCGGCCGAGCGGCGGCTGCTGGACCGGCTCGGACCGCTGAGCGGCGGGCTGACCCTGGGCCGCGTCGTCGCTGCCGTCGACGTCGTACGGAGCGAGGCATGATCTTCGTCGGTGAGGGCGCGCTGCTGTGGCGCGCCGTACGGCACACGCTGGACAGCGGGCTGCCGGTGGACCTGGTCTGCGGCCCGGATGCGGACGGCGCCGTCGCGGTGCCGTCCGGCGTCCGCTTCCTGGGCACTACGGACGTCAACGCGGTCGCGAGCGAGCTGGCGGCGGCCTGCACGGACGGGCTGGTCTGGTCGGTCAATAACCGGATGATCTTCCGTGCTCCGGTGCTGTCCACCGGGCTGCGTGTCCTCAACGTCCACCACGGCCCCCTTCCGGCCTACCGCGGGATGCCCGAAGTCGCCCTGGTGTACGCCGTGCTGGGCGGCGAGCGGGAGTTCGCCGCCACGCTCCACCGCGTCGACGAGGGCATCGACACCGGTCCCGTCCTGGCCTCCGAGCCCTATCCGATCGGTGCCGAGGAGCCGTACCACGTGGTGATGCGCCGGGGACTGCACGTCTGTCACCGGCTCTTCGAGCGGTGCCTGCCGCTCGTGGCAGCCGACCCCGACTGGCCCGGCGACCCGGCCCCCTCCCCGGGTGTCTCCCCGGAGGCGCGGAGCGGCGGCTACTTCGGCCGCACGGCACTGGGCCGGCTCCCCCGGTACCGGGAACACCCCAGGTTCGCCCGCGCCACCGACCTGGGCTTCCTCGCCGCATACCTCCCCGAGCTCGCGGAAGCCCTGGCGTGACGACCGGCCCCACGGCGCGCCGTACAGCCCGGCGGACCCGGGAGGTCGGCCTGCACCGCGAAAGTCGTCCGCGCCTCGGTCGACGGGCAGACCACCTGCGAGGTGGTCTCCGGACCGACGACCGGGCTGCCCCGGCGCGCGGTGGCGATCCCCTGCTCGGACAGAACAGACTACTCTCGTGCCCGAGGCCCGCCATCAGCCCCGGGCGGGCATCGATCCTCGAGCGGCACGGCACGACCCAGGCGGAATCCCGACACCCGTGACGCGGAACCGATGGCTCGGCGCGCAGGACCCGCCACTGCGGGCTGGGACAGGGCGAGGATCTCGCGTTCCTCGTGGCCGAGGAACGTCTCAGCAGTGTCGGCGAGTCAAGTCAATCAGAGGGGTGTCCACTGCTGTGATCCGTCTACGGCGTGCTCCGCCGCCGGTGGGCGACACGCGGCGCAACCGGCTGGGCGCAAGGAGGAAGACCATGATCGTCGACTGCGCGCACTACCGCGCCGGACGCCGGCAGCACGAGGGCCCGATCCCGCTGGAGGAGGCGGCCGCGCGCTGCACCCAGGGCGGATTCGTCTGGCTCGGCATGTTCGAACCGGCCCCCGAGGAACTGGCCAAGGTACGCGAGAGCTTCGGGCTGCACGAGCTCGCCGTCGAGGACGCCCAGGCGTTCCACCTGCGGCCGAAGGCCGAGCAGTACGAGGACGGCACGGAGCTGATCATCCTGCGCACCGCGCGCTACGACGACGAGCGCGAGGAGATCGATACCGGCGAGATCAGCATCTTCCTCGCCGAACACTTCGTGATCACCGTTCGCCAGGGCATCGCCAGCGAGCTGGCCGGCGCCCGCAGCCGGCTCGAGCGCCGCCCCGAACTGCTGCGGACCGGGAGCGCCTCGACGCTGTGGGCGATCCTCGACCAGGTGGTCGACAGCTATGCGCCCGTCGTCGCCGAACTCGAACGCGACATCGAGCAGATCGAGGCCACGGTGTTCTCCGGCGCAGTCGCCCCGACCGAACGGATCTACTTCCTGCGCCGCGAGGCCACCGACTTCTACCGCGCCGTACACCCGCTGCTCGCCGTACTCGCTCGGCGGCTGCTGCCCGGCCAGTCTCCGGGCGAGCTCCTGCCGTACTTCCGCGACGTTCACGACCATCTGCTGCTGGTCAACGAGGAGGTCGCCGCCCAGCGTGATCTGCTGGCCACCGTTCTGGAAGCGAACATCGCGGTGATCTCCGTGGAGCAGAACAAGATCAATCTCAGGCAGAGCGCCACGATGGAACGGCTCACGATCATCGCGACCGTGTTCCTCCCGCTGTCCTTCGTGGTCGGCTTCTTCGGGCAGAACTTCGACTGGCTGGTCAGCCACATCAGCAGCCTGACGGCGTTTCTCGTCCTCAGCGCCGTCGGGCTGCTGCTGCCGTGCCTGGTGCTCTACCTCTGGCTGCGCCGCCGACGCGGCCAGACGGCACCGCCCGTGCCCGGGGTGAACGACGTCGTACGGCGCACGCCGAGAGCCTCCACGGAGTAAGGCCGTCGCATCCCCCCACGGGCTCAGCCGGATCGCTCCTGCGGGACGGCGGGCGGGTGGTCTGGTCGGGGCGTCAAGCCCGGCTACGACTGCTCGGGCCGCTCGGCGATGTTCAGGACGGTGACGGAGGGACGGCGAGTGACCAGTGGCGGAGTGGTCAGTGCAAGTGGCAGCAGGGCACCGACGAGCCCGCGTCCGCCGGTCGGCCGGACGTCCCGTACCGCCGCCACCGCCGGACTGGCGGTGCGGAGCTTGTCCCGCTCACTCGGGTCCATCGCCCACGGCATCGGCGGCGCCTGGTAGCCGTGGGCACGCACCTTCCCGGTCAGGGTGAGTCGGCTGAACCAGCGCGGCACGGCGTCCAGCACCAGCGAGCCGCCCGGGAACCGCTCCGCGCAGCCTGCGATCAGGGCTCGCACCCGGGCCGGCGGGAGATACATCAACAAGCCTTGCGCGGCTCCAAGGAGCTGATCGTGCCAGCCGAGGGCTTGCAGGAGACCACCGAGTCGTGGGACCTGGCGCGGCACTGCCGCCGACGCCGGACGCATGGCCCGGAGCGGGGTCACCGGCGACGGCGCGACGCCCAGGAGGTACACCTCCGGCCCCTCGGTGCAGCGTCCACGTCCTGGAAGGCCTGGCCGCCACCCTCGCACAGGCCGGCGACCGAGACGGCGCCCTCGCCCACCGCGCCTGCGCCATCCTCACGACCGTGTCCGACCCCGACGAGCGGGAAGGACCGATCATGCGCCTGGCACCCTTCCTCGCGAAACAGGGCGCCGACGACGAAGCGTTCGATCTCGCCGACACGCTCACCGACTTGGGCGCGCTGATCACCACCCTCGCGGACGTGGCCACCGTGCTCACCGACCAGGGACACACCCGGGCGACCCGCTCCATCGCCGACGACCTCAGGAGCCGGCCGGGGACGACCGAGCTCCTGGTCGCGCACAACGGCAGCGGCCTGCGCCTGGCCGACATCCCACGGCTCGGGCTGCCGTGGGTCAGTGGCAAGAGCCTGGACTCCGGGAGCACCGGTCGATTCGGTATCGGCCTGACGACGCTCCGGATGCTCTCGACCTCCTGGGAGGTGCACGGGCACCCGTACCACGTACGGTTCGCCGACGTCACCCTGGCCCCGGCCGACCCGCCGCACCTGCCGGCGGACATCTCCGGGCGGGAGTGGACGGTCTTCCGCATCCCGCTCGACCCCGGGGTCCTCTCCGCCGAGGAGCTCCTTGCCTGGTTCGAGAACTGGCAGGACAGTTCCCTGCTCTTCCTGCGCGACCTCGAACAGGTCACGGTGGCGACCGACGGCACTCCTCTGGGCCCACCGCTCCTACGCCAAGGCGCTCCTGCCCGTCTCGCAGAGCGGTGGTCTGAGCCCCACGGCATTCCTCCGCCTGCTGGGCGTGACGGACACCCCCCGGCTGTTCTCGCTCCTGCAGGGGAAGACGTACAAGCGGTCCCGCGACACGCGGGTGGGGCTGCCCCGCGACGTGCGGCTGGCTCCTGAGAATCGCTGACTGGCGCTGGCACGGCTCGGAGCCACGCACACGCTGAACGATCAGACCTCGCTCGACCTCGACCGAGTCGTCAAGAACATCACCGCAGAGCGGGACGTCTCCGAGCGGAGGCGGCGTACGGCCGCGCTACTCCAATCCCTGGGCAGGTCAGGCATGACCACGGGCCCCGAGGCGACGGTCCAGGCCGCCGTGGGCAAACGCACCTGGATCGAGCGCGGCCCAGTACCCGCGTTCTGGATCTGGAAACTGCGCGACAGCGCCTGGCTGGAGGACGAGAAAGGCGTCCTGCGTCGGCCCGGCCGGCTCCAGCAGCGCACCCCCGACGCCGAGGCGCTCTTCGGACAGGACGAACCGAACTACCTGCACGCGGAGCTTCAGCACGCGCTCTCCCACCGGTCCGACGTGCTGGCAGCACTCGGCGTGGCGGGCGACCCCGACATCCCCCAGCTGATCGGCCGCCCCCGGCAGCTGCGAAAGCGGCCGCTGGGCACGGGGGCCGAGGCGGAGGAGCTGAAGACCGAGGTCTACCTGGTCTACCGGGCGCTTGCCCGGCGCCTGACGGAACGCCCGGCCGAAACCCCTCGCGCGCACGTCGAGAAGCGGGTCGCGGCGGCGCTGCGGGGCGATGACGCGCTGGTCCTCACCGACCTCGGCTGGCGCCGTGCCGATGACTGTTTCCGGGGCACCGCCATCCTGTACGGCATGCGCGCGTTCGTTCCGCCCGGGCCGGAGCTGCTGCCGCTCTGGCAGGTCCTGGGAATCGAGGAGCCGAGTCCGGAGGACCTGGTCCAGGCCCTCAAGGAGCTCGCGGCCGACGGCTCCCCTCCGGGAGGGGACCGGGAGCGGCTGATGCTGGAGGCGCTGCGGTCGCTGAACAGGCTGGTTGGCGGTACGGGCGCGACCGTCACGCCGGGCCTGAGGTCGAAGCTGCGCTGGCTGCCGCTGTGGACCAGTGCCGGGTGGATCAAACAGCGTCCGGTCTACGCCGTGGCCGCCCACCGGTCGGTCGAGGTGGCCCTGGCCGCCCGCGTCCCGCTCTGGCAGCCTGGCGGCGACGCGGAGCAGTTCGCCGGGCTGCTGGGCTCGCTCGGCGTGCAGCAGTTGGACCTAGCCTCGGCCGAGGCCGTCGAACCCGACACGGCGGTATCCGATCCCGGCCTCACCGAGAGTTTCCGACGGGCCGTCACCGCCCTGCAAGACCGCCTGGTCCGGGACGAGCCGACGGCCGCCGAGTCCTTCACGGACTGGGCGTGGCTCGCAGGCCTGGACGTGCGCGTCCTACCGGGTCTGCGCGTCCGGCTGGACCCGGGCAAGGACCGCGAGCCGCTGGAGATCCCCGTCGGTGCCCACATCGACCGGACCGCCAAGGCCCTGGTCCTCTCCGCCCCGGCTGAACTGTCCGCCCGACTGGGCACCGGGGCCGCCGTGGCCTGCCACTTCGCAGGCTCCCGCGGCCGGGTGGCCCGCCACTGGCGCGATTTCTGGGAGGAGGACGCTGTCGCCACCGGTCACGCTGTACCCCTCACCACAGCAGGCCAGCGTGACTTCGAGGAACGACAGCGACGGGAAGAACTGCTGCGCGACCGCTCCTTGCGGGCCGCGCCGGCGCCCGCGAAGCCCGGCCCCTCCCCGAAGCCGGCGAGGAAGACGGGCCGTACCCTGGCGAAGCCCGCAGCACCGGTGCCTGCGCCCCGGTCGGCCCCCGACGGCAGAGCAGCGGCAACACCCACGCCAGCACTGCCGAAGCCGCGCAACGCCGCCGTGCCCGACCCACCACGGCTGGTCGGCCTCGACCGGCTCGGCCAACCCACCGTCCGCCGGACCGGGCCGGCTACCGGCACCACTGGGGGACCGGCCCCGACTCAGCCGCAGCGTCCGTCCCGTACCCGAGCAAGCGGCTTGTCGACCCCCAGGCCGGGCGGGGCCGTGCCCCGTGGGCAGTCCACCCGGCACGGGTACCAGGACAGCAGTTCCAAGGAGGCCCTCGTCATCCGAACCCTCGCCGCCGTGCTCGGGGAGGACACGGACAGCCTCGACCAGCGCGGAAAGCAGAACGTCGGAGCCGACGCGGTCGACAGCGCTGGCCGCTACTACGAGATCAAGGCACACGGCGGCGCCCGACCGAGCGACGTCACCCTCACTGCCGCGGAGTACAAGCGTGCGTGGGAACAGGGAGAGAACTACGTCCTGGTCATCGCCGAACACCTCAACGAGGGCAGCGGAGGGAAACCGGTCCTGACCCTGATCAGCGACCCGTTGACCAAGCTCGACCTGGAGCCCGTGTCGGACGTCCGGCTCAAGGGCCTGCGCAGGACCGATCTGCAGGCCAAGGTCTGGGAATGGCCGACGGCCTGACCTGGTATGAAGGCGTACCCGGACGCCGTCCGGGCGGCCCGCTGCTCGGCCGCCCGGGAGCGTGACCGAGGACTTTCTCGGGTTGACCGAGGCTGGTCGTGGGCTTGGGCCGCCAGGAGTTCAGACGGCCCTGGGGAGCCGGCCGGCTTCGGCCGCCGCGACGGCCTTCCGGACCAGGCCGGACACGCCCGCCAGCTCCCCGACGAATGCCTCCAGCGTCTCCTTCACCCGGTCCTCCCCGGTGGTCGGCTGGCCGAACAGGTAGCCGAGCTTGCCGGCGCCAGCCGCCATCGCGTCCCGGTGCCTCCGGTAGTCGGCCAAGAACGGCCGGGACACGGCCCGGGGCCTGCTCCAGGGTCCTCTCGTCGATCTCCTCGGTCAGCAGGCGCCGGGTCACCTGGTGAGCGGAGAACCGCGTGGAGCTGGGCATCACCGAGCTGGTGATCCACTGGCCGGTCCCGGACTCGATCTTCGAGAACGACCTCGCCGTCTTCGAGAAGATCGCCACCGAGGGTCTCGCCCAGCTGGGTTGACGGCTACGGCCGGAGCGGGCCCGCACTGCGCGGGCGCGCTGCGGCAGTCTCGGAGTCAGCCTTCGCGGGCGGCGAGGAACTGCCGGAACTCCGACAGGGACAGCTCCAGGTCCTCCCGCCCCGCGTCCATCGGGGTCTTGGGCAGCTCCCGGGCGGCGAACTCCTCGGCCGCCGCCAGCACTGCGCGGTAGAGCTCCGTCAGGGGCGGCCGGCCCACCGTCCTCCGCCCCTGGGAGACCGCGACGGCTCCCTTCTTCACCCGAAAGTCGACCTGGAACGAGGAGTCGACCGCCCCGAACGAGAAGGAGCCCCGATGCTTGGTCTCCAGGCGCGCCAGGCCGCCGAGCAGCAGCGCGAGGGACAGGAAGATCATCATCCCCTGGTCCGGCGAGTGCCCGATCGAGGTGAGGCTGCCCTGGTCCCCGTCGATCTCCATGTCGCCCAGGTCGAACCCGCTCTCGGGCTCCTGGCCGGGACTGCGGGTGAAACGAAAAGAGATCACGGCTTCCAGCTCTTTCCCACCGGGAAGAAGGTGATGATGTTGTTGCCGTCGTGCGTGTCTACGCTGACTCGGAAGACCGCGCGCATCCCGTTCACCTTCATCCTCTTGTCAAAGGTCTGAATTCTGCCGTTCGGATTGTCGGACACGCGCTTCCCCTTGGCCACGATCTTCTCGGCGGCTTCCAGCACATGATCCCTCGTGGTGCTCGGCGGCAGCAGGTCGCCCGGGCCCTTCGGGTGGTTCCCGGTGATGTGGCGAGCATCGATGTGGATCCAGCCCTTCCTCAGGTCCCCCGTCTCCAGGCGGGGCGTCGTCCGGCAGAGTGCGAGCCCGAGCGGGTCCGTCCACTCCGTCGGGTTCGGCACGTACCAGGACGAGTTGGAGCCTCCTCCGAGCCCGAGGGGGTCGAGGCTGACGTAGCGGGCCGTCTCGGGGTCGTAGTAGCGGTAGAGGTTGTAGTGGAGCCCGGTCTCGGCGTCGCGGTACTGGCCCGGGAAGCTGATCGGACAGTCGACCGGCTCCGCCCCCGTGTCGTGGTACCGGCTCCCCCAGAGCGTGCTGACGGACCGCCAGGAAATCTGCCCGGCCGCATCGACCAGTTCGGTCGGCGCGCCCACCCGATCGGTCACGATCGCATGGAACCGCTCGTCGACGGTCCCCTCACGCGAGCCGTCCCGGCGCACGGCTCGCACCGTCTGGAAGACCGGACGGTGCGAGCCGGGTTCGTAGTCCCACGTGGTGGTTCTCGACAGGTCCTCGTCGCCCGCGGTGTGCACCTGCTCGACGAGCAGGGCGCCGTCCCAGGTGAACGTGACGCTCTCCGCCACGGTGCTCCAGTCGCCGTGCAGTCGCCGTTTGGCGATCCGCCGCCCGATCGGGTCGTACAGGTACCGCCAGACCGTACCGTCCGGGGTGGCCACCTCGACGAGACGGTCCTCGGAATCCCAGCTGTACCGCCACTCCCTGCTGCCGCCGGACAGCAGCCTTCGGCGTTGCGTGACCATCCGCCTCTGGCCGTCGTAGCCGTAGGTGACCCGGCCCGCCCGCCTGACCAGGGTCCCCTCGTAGAGGCGTTCGCCCTGGTGCTCGGCTTCCGCGGAGCCTGTCGTGGCGGGTCGGTCGGCACGGACGATGTTGCCCGCCGGGTCGTACGCGTAGCGCTCCGACCGGGCCGGGCCCGACACCCCGGTGACACGCCCCAGCTCGTCCAGCACGTAGGCGACGCCCTCGCCGTCCGGCTCCTCGACGGATGCCAGGAAGCCGTCCGGCCGGTAGCCGAACTCCCGGTGCTGGAGGGGACTCTGCGCATGCCCTGCGCCGGCGGCTGCCCGCGCCAGGATCTGGCCGGTCAACCGGCCTGCGGCGTCCCAGGCTTGCGCCACCGTGCCCGCACCGAACCGGCGCTCGGTCTCGTGACCTGCCGGGTCGTGACCGAACCGGATCGGCTCGCCGCCGCAGGCGAGGGCCAGCGGCCTCCCGGCGCGGTCGTACGTCCACCTGCTCTCGACCCCCCGACGGCGTCCGCCGGAACAACGCCTGGCCGACGGCGTCGTACATGTGTGTCAGAACGCTGCCGTTGCAGCTCTCGGACAGCAGTCTGCCGACCGCGTCGTAGCTGAAGCGCAGTTCGGCATCCGGGCCCACGGCGTGGCTGAGCCGGTCCCCGGCGTCGTAGGCGAACCTGGTGACCTGGCCGTCGGAATGCTGCTCCACCGTCCGGCCGATCGCGTCCAGCACGTAACCCACCGTCTGCCCGGCGCCGTTGGTGCGACCGGTCAGTCGGCCCAGCGGGTCGCGCCGGTAGTCGAGTGTGCGGTCGTTGAAGTCGGTCTCCGAGACCAGACCACCGACCGCGTCGTAGGTGTAGGTCCAGGTCAGCCCTTGTGGGTTGACGACCTGGGTGAGCCGCAGCTCCTCGTCGTAGACGTATGCGTGGCGGGCGCCGGAGGGGTCGGTACGGACCGAGACCAGATCGAAGTAGGTGTACTCGAAGCAGCTGGTCCCACCGATGGCGTCCGTGTGCTCCAGGCAGTTCCCCTCGCCGTCGTACCGCCACGACTCGGTCGCGCCGTCGGGTGCCGTCCGCCAGAGCTGGTCCCCCTCGACGGACCAGCCGTAGGTGGTCGTGCCGCCGAGCGGGTCGGTGACCCGCACCAGGCGACCGAACCCGTCGCGCACGCACGAGGTCGTGGCACCGAGCGGATCGGTGACCGAAAGGGGCAGGCCCGCCGGATCGTTGCCGAAGACGGTCCGGTCGCCGTTGGGATCCTCCACTGAGACCAGGAAGCCCGACTCGTCGTGCCCGTAGCGCGTCACCGCCCCGAGCGGGTCGGTGGTGGTGACCGGGTTTCCACGCCGGTCGTAGTCGTAGCGCCAGAGGGCGCCGTCCGGCTCCGTCACCGTGGTCATCCGGTGCAGGGCGTTGTACGACGCCCTGGTCACGGCTCCGTCCGGGCGGGTGAAGGCGGCGATATTGCCGTCCGGGTCGTACTCGTAGGCGGTGACCCGGCCCAGGGCGTCCGTCCTGGTGGTCAGGCGGTCGTAACGGTCCCACGTGTAGCGGGTGGTGCGGCCCAGGGGGTCGGTCTCCGCGGTGGTCTGGCCGAGTTCGTTCAGCTGATATAGCGTCACCTGGCCCAGTGCGTCCGCGACCTTGGTGGTCAGCCGCTCGCTGTCGTAGGAGAAGACCGCGTCCAGGAAGCCACCGTCTCCCCTGGTCTGCACGCACCGGCCGGCGCGGTCGTACAGGTAGCGGTAGCGGCGCTGGTTGCGGTCGGTCCAGGTGGTGATCCGCGTGTCCTCGTCGTACGTGAACCTCAGGGCCAGGCCGGAGGAGTTCACCACCTCGACGAGGTCGCCGTTCTCGTCGTACCCGAAGTCGACCAGGCCGACCGTCGACTGTTTCGCACTCCCGAGAGGATCAGTGTCCCCGAGATGGTCCACTGTCCGTTCGGGCCGCCGGGGCCGGGCCCCGTACTCGGGCCCTTCCCCGACCAGTCGGAGCCCGGTGACCCGGGACCCGGCGGTGTCCACCAGGACGCTGTAGCCCCCGTGGTGGCGCACCTCCACGGGAGCTCCCTGCTCGGAGTACAGGATGTCGATCCGACGATCGCTCCGGTCACTGATCGCCACCAGCGGCAGTTGCAGCACGCCCGCCGGTCGCCCGGCAGCGCCCGCCGCCGTGCTCAGCCCGTCGAAGTGCCAGGTCACGCCCTCGACCGGATCGGTGATCCGTATCTCGGAACCGACCGCCGGATCCCACTCCAACGGCCAGCGAGGGCCCTCCACCGGCAGCACCGCGAGGCCCGGCTCCGGAACCGGGTACGACAGGAGCATCCCGTCCTCGGTCGCGAACACCACTCCGGCGCCGTCGAGTTCCACCCGTTGGTCGAGGGTGGAGGCCCAGGAACGCCCGAACCAGCCCCCGCACCGGTACGAGGACACATGGGTGCGCGAGAGCACCAGCGGCAGTGCGCCCTCCAGGCGCACGTCCTGCTGTGACAGCACCATCTCGCCGGTGGCGATGTCGATCGGATCGCTGCGGCACTTGCGGCTGCCGAACGGCACCGCGGTCCTCCGCGGCTCGGCCGCACCGTCCCGCAGACGGGGCCGACGACCGCCGCGGCCGGATCGGGCGCCGCCGCCTCCGGAACGCGGGCGAGGCACGTCCTTTCCACCTGCGCCCTTGAGGATCTTGTCCATCTCGCGGGCGTGCTGGGCTTCGGCCTGGCGGGTGTGGTGGGCGACCTTCTTCAGGTTGTCGCCGGTCTTACGGTAGAAGTCCTTCACCGCCTTGCCGGCGTCCTTCGCGAGGGTTTTGCCGAGCTTCTGCGCGCTGTGCTCAAGGGCTTTGACGATCGGGTTGCTCATTCGAAGCTCAACCCCGCGATCTTGGTCTGGAAGGTCTGAGCGTGTCCGGCGACGGTCTCCGCATGTTCATGCATCGTGTGGGCGTGGGCCTCCAGTGCCGCCAGGTCGACCTGGAAGCCAGTCCCGGGGGCGCCGTTCGCGCCGGCTGCGGCCGACGCCGCGTCGAAGACCAGCCCGCCGACCGCTTTCGCGACGGTCTCGACCAGCGGGCCGATCGCCGCTTCGACGACCTCCGCGATGATGTGCTGCTCCAACTGCTGCACGAGGCCGTTGACCAGCCGCTTCGCGGTCTCGACCCACCTGGCTTATGACACCCGCTTCCTCCTCACCGGCGAGGAACTGGCCCAGGAGCAGTTCTGGCTGCGGCAGGCCGACGCCGACCTTCGCGAGGTCCTCGACACCCTGGAGCAGTTCGGCGTCATCACTCGCGAACAGGGCATGGCCCATCCGGGCTTCCTCGACCTGCCGGTCGCACCGCCCGCACCGGCCCTGCCGCCGGGCATGCCGCCGGAGCTGGCCGCCCTTCTCGGCCCCCCGGCTCCCGATGCACCGCGCCGCGCCGAGGAACTGCGCGGCGAACTCACCGCCGGCCCGGTCGAACTGATCCGCCTCACCGACCTCGGCACCCACGCCGTACGGCTACGGCTGCTCGCCGAGGGCCGCAACGCACCCCTCGTCGGCGAACTCACCCACGCCCCGGCCGCCGGGCTGCTCGGCGTCCTGGCCGAGCACTACGACCCCGCATCCGCGCGCCTCGAACTCGCCGCCTGGACCCGGGCACGCGGCGGACCCGAGGCCGCGCTGGCCGAACTCGTCCAGGCCGTACGCGACACCCCGTGGCGCACCCGTGCTGCCGCCCTGCTCGACGTCCTCACCGTTGCCCTGCCGGATGGCGAAGGCGAGCGGCTCCTGCGGAGTCTGCGCGGCGACTCGCAGCTCGCCCCGACCGCACTCAGCGTCCTCACCCACCGCGAGATCCTCCACCCCGACGACCTCACCGGCCCCGAGTCATTGCTCGTGCTCGCCGAGAGCCTCCTCCAGCTGCTCGAGGCCGGAAGGGAGGATGCCACCATCGACTCGCTGCTCTCCCAAGGCCGCAGCAAGGCCAGCGAAGCCATCGCCGCCGCCGTCGCCTCCGGGCATCCGGACCAGGCCGGCCTCGCCGCCCTCCGCTCCCTGGCCGACGGCCCGCTGCGCGAGCGCTCGGCACAGCTCGGCCGCCTGAACGCTGCCCGCGCCCGCCGGAGTACCGCACGATCCAAGGGCAAACGGCGGCGCTGACCCACCTGGTCAATGCGCCGCCACTGCCGACCTTTTCACTCGACCGGGTGGAGTTGAACCCGCCCCCCTTTCGCGTCGTCCTCCGCGCTGCCGGACTCTCTCCACAAGCCGGGCCTCACCTGGACCCATCGAGGGCCAGGACATCCGTGATCGCTGGGCTGATGGTCTGTGTCCCCCCGCCGACACAGACACCACAATGTCGCCGCCGGGCTCCGCCATGTCCCCTGCGACCCCTTCGACTGGCCGCTCGACCTCCTGGACATCCCTTGAGCAGCCCACCTACAAAATGAGTAGGACTTTGAAACGCCCCTGGCTACTGTTGGTCCAACAAGGCAGTGTTGCAACGACCGGTTGAACCTGGGCAGATCATGCCGGTCAAGGCGTTCGCCCGCCGCCGACGACACCGAGCTGTGTGGCGACGTGGTCGATGTCCCATGGCGTCTGGAGCAGACACACCTTCATGTTCGCGGGCGGAGACAAGTCCCGAGCGCGGCAACCCACTGCCTATCGTTTACGACCGCATGGGCTGTTCGGCGAAGTCCAGGACGGTGACCGAGGGCAGCCGCGCGGCCAGCGGCGGGACGGCCAGGGCCAGCGGCAGCAGCGCGCCGACCAGCGCGCGCCCGCCGACCGGCCGGACATCCCGCACATCAACCACCGCGGGGCTGGCGGTGCGCAGCTTGGCCCGCTCGCCCGCGTCCATCGCCCAGGGCATTGGCGGCACCTGGTAGCCGTGGGTGCGCAGCTTGCCGGTGCGGGTCAGCCTGCCGAACCAGCGCGGCACAGCGTCCAGCACTAGCGAGCCGCCCGGGAAGCACTCGGCACAGCCCGCGATCAGAGCTCGCACCTGAGTAGGTTGAATGTACATCAACAAGCCTGCTGCAGTGACGAATACGCCACGGCTCTTGTCCACCTCGTCGACCCAGCCCAGTGCGGTGGCGTCGGCCGCCAGGTAGCGCTGCCGGGGCCCGGGCGGCAGCAACCGCTCACGCAGCGCCACCGACTCGGGCAGGTCCACGGTGAGCCACTGGGCTCGCCCGTTGTCGACCCGCCAGTACTGGGTCTCCAGCCCCTCCCCCAGGCAGACCACGGTGCCGCGCGGCTCCCGGGCCAGGAAGTCCGCCACCTCGCGGTCGAAGCAGGCCACGCGCAGGGCCTGGAGCTGGGCCTGTGTACCGCTTGTGCCGAACCGCTCCGCGAAGGGGTAGTCGATCCGGTCGACCAACTCGACGGCCTTGGGGTCGTGGAGCACGGTGTCCGGCCGGCGCGCCTCCAGCGCCCGGTGCCACAGCGTCCACAGTGCCGTCTCCGGCACCTGCCCCAACTCCGGCCGCTCCCCGCCGCTCATTACAGACTCCTCCGTGGACAGCCCCGGCATGAACCCGCCGATTCTGACACCCCGGCCACACACCCCGTCCCGCCGACGCGCCGATGCCACGGCCCGATACGGATCGCCGGCCCGCCCTCACCGCGGGCCGGCTCCCCGCCTGCGCCACCGCTCCGCAGGCGCGTCCGCCGACAGTGCCTCAGCCGATGCTGAAGGCGCCGTCCGGCGGGGGCGGGGAGTCGGTGGCGTCCGCGTCCGTCACCGGGGCGGTACGGCCGACCAGGGCGGACAGGTCCTCGCCCTCGGTGAGCCGGGCCGGGAAGATGTCGCCCGCCAGCAGCCGGCTCAGCTCCGTCGTCGGCAACGGCGCCGTCGAACCGGCCAGCAGGATGTTGCCGTACCGGCGCCCGCGCAGCACCGGGGCCTCCGCCACCAGGCAGACGTACGGGAACACCGCCCGCACCGTCGCCGCCTGCGCCTTGGCGAAGGCCAGCGGCGGGCCGTCCGCCAGGTTGGCGGCGTAGCAGCCGCCCTCGCGCAACGCGGTCGCGGCCAGCCGCAGGAACTCCACCGAGGTGAGGTGCGCCGGGGTGCGGGAGCCGTGGAAGACGTCCGCGATCACCAGGTCCTGGCTGCCCGCCGGGGTCGCGGCCAGCGCCTCCCGGGCGTCGCCGACCGTCGCGGTGATGTCCGCACCGAGCCCCTGCCAGGGCAGGTGCTCGGCGACCAGGTCGAGCAGCGGCCCGTCCACCTCCACCACCCGCTGCCGCGAGCCCGGCCGGGTGGCGGCCAGGTAGCGCGGCAGCGTCAGCGCGCCACCGCCGAGGTGCAGCACGTCCAGCGGCCGCCCGGCGGGGGCGAGGGCGTCGGCGAGGTGGCCGAGCCTGCGGGTGTACTCGAACTCCAGGTGGGTCGGGTCGGCGAGGTCGACGTACGACTGCGGGGTGCCGTCCAGGGTGAGCAGCCAGCCGCCGTCCCGGTCGATGTCCGGCATCAGTTTGGCGAAGCCGAGGTCCGTCCGCCGACCGACCGGCACCGGCTCGTCCGTCACGCGTTCTCCCCCACCGGCTGCACGTCCAGGTAGGCGGCCAGCCAGCGGTCCAGCTCGGCGAACACCTGGTCGCGGGCCGCCTCGCCGGAGAGCACCAGGTCGTGCATGCCGCCCTTGATCCGCACGACCGTCACGTGCCGGCCCAGCCTCGGCGCCTCGGCGGCGATGTCGTCGGCGCGCAGCACCGCGTCGGCGTGGTGCAGGGCGTTGTGCCACTTGGTGGTGGAGATCGACCGCGTCGAGGCCATCAGCAGCACCGGCACGTCGATCCCGAGCCCGCGCCGCAGCTGCCGGTGCCCCTGGTGGATCGCCGCCAGCCAGCCCGCGAACAGCGGGAAGCCCTCGGCCCGCTTGAGCGTGAGGTCGAAGTCCCACTCGCCCTGGTGGTCCTTGTGCAGGCTGTGGGTGTAGTGCGGGTTCAGCGCGGACGGCAGGACCCGGGTCGGTGCCAGCCTCCCGAGCGCCGTCACCACCGGACCGCCGGCGGTCCGGACGGCCTGCGCGGCCGGCATCGACAGGAACGGACTGTTCAGGAAGAGCCCGTCCACCACCCCGCGCCCGGCCCGACGCCCCGCCCACAGCGCGGCCACCAGCCCGCCGGTGGAGTGCCCGTTCACCAGCAGCTGCCCGTGGCCGTCCACCTCCCGGATGATCCGCACCGCCTCGTCGATCTCCTCGTCGTACTCGGCGAGGTCGCGGACGAAGTTCGGCGACTGGTGCGGCTGCAGCGAGCGCCCGTACTTGCGCAGGTCCAGGGCGTAGAAGGAGAACCCGAGCGCCGTGTAGTGATCGGCCAGGTGGGTCTGAAAGAAGTAGTCGTTGTACCCGTGGATGTACAGGACCGCCCGGTCCGCCCCCGGCACCGGCCGCCGCACGAGGGTCGCGCAGACCGTCCCTTCGCCGTCGGACCGCAGCGTCAGCTCCGCCGCCTCATAGGGGGCACCGAGGATGTCTTCCCGAAACTCCATCTGCCCTGAACCCGTCCCTCTGCTCCGCCCGCCCTTTACGGCGGGTGACCACCCGTTCCGAGCCACGACGATACCGGCCGGTAGGTGCGGGGCGTGCGGCGGCGGGTGCCACCGGACGGGGACTCCCCCGTTCGGCCCGATCGGACGATCCGGGGTCGAATACCCGCCCGGGGTAGCCGCCCGCGCCTCCTGACCACTTCTCGTGCGCCTGCTGTGCGCCGGTGGTCATGTGGAACGCTTCCCGGACAGACAAGGCGAGTTGGGGAGTTTGCATGCAGCACGGGCATACCGATCCGTCGCTCTACCGTTCGGCGTCCGAGGCGATCGCCGCGCCGCCGGAGAAGCTGGCGTACGTGGCGGGGTTCGACCGGTCGGCGCAGCAGCCGGACGCGTTGCTCACGGTCGACACCGATCCGGCGTCGGCGAGCTACGGGAAGGTGCTCAACTTCGCCGAGCTTCCCACCCTGGGCGATGAGTTGCACCACTTCGGGTGGAATGCCTGCTCCAGTGCGCTCGCGCACGCCTGCCACGAGAACCCGGAGCGGCGCTATCTGCTCCTCCCCGGGCTGCGGTCGTCCCGGCTGCACGTGATGGACACCCGGCCCGACCCGGTCCGGCCGCGGCTGGTGAAGACCGTGGAGGCGAAGGAGCTGGCCGCCAAGGCGGGTTACTCGCGGCCCCACACCCTGCACTGCGGACCGGACGGCGTGTTCCTGTCCTGCCTCGGCTCCGGGGACGGCGACGACGGGCCGGGCGGGGTGGCGCTGCTCGACCACAACACCTTCGAGGTGCTCCGGCCCTGGGAGACCGAGCGCGGTCCGCAGCATTTCGCGTACGACGTGTGGTGGCACCTCGGCACCGATGTCGGGGTGACCAGCGAGTGGGGCACCCCGTGGATGGTCGAGGACGGGGTGCTGCCCGAGCAGTTGTTGGCCCGCAAGTACGGGCATGCGCTGCACTTCTGGGAGTTGGGCACCGGGCGGCACCTGCAGCGGATCGACTTCGGGGACCAGTACCAGATGGTGCTGGAGCTGCGCCCGGCGCACGATCCGCAGGCGGAGTGGGGGTTCGCCGGGGTGGTGACGAATGTCGAGGACCTCTCCTCCTCGGTGTGGCTCTGGTGCCGGGAGGGGCCGGCGTTCACCGCGCGCAAGGTGATCGAGATCCCCGCCGAGCCGGCCAAGGCCGAGGAGCTGCCGCCGGCGCTCCGGCCGTTCGGGGCGGTGCCGCCGCTGGTGACGGACATCAACCTGTCGGTGGACGACCGCTGGCTGTACGTGTCGGCCTGGGGCACCGGTGAGTTGTTCCAGTACGACGTCTCGGACCCGTTCCACCCCCGGCTGGCTTCCTCGGTGCGCCTCGGCGGGGTGGTCGCCCGGACGCCGCACCCGGCCGAGCCCGGGCGGCCGTTGAGCGGGGCGCCGCAGATGGTGGAGATCAGCCGGGACGGGCGGCGGCTGTACCTGACCAACTCCCTCTACGGCGCCTGGGACGACCAGTTCTACCCGGACGGCATCGACCCCTGGCTGGTGAAGCTGGACGCCGACCCCGAGGCCGGCGGGCTCAGCATCGACGAGCGCTTCTTCCCGAACGGCGCGGACTTCCGGGGCCTGCGCGTCCACCAGACCCACCTGGCGGGCGGCGACGCCTCCTCGGATTCCTACTGCTACCGGTAGCGAGCTACCGGGCTACCGGGCTACCGGTGGAGCACCTGGTCGTACCGCACCTGCGCCAACGGCAGCCCCGCCGACAGCAGTTCGGAGCGCACCGAGGCGACCATCCCGGCCGGTCCGCTGACGCAGGCGAGGTGCTCGCGCCAGTCCCCGGCGGCCGCCACGGTGTCGGCGAGCCGGCCGGCGGTGACCGGGGTGAGCGACAGCCACGGTTTGTGCAGGCCGAGTTCGGCCATCGCCGGCCAGTCGTAGAGGTCCGACCGGTCGCGCGCGCCGACGAAGAGGTGGACCCGGCGGCCGGGCGGCCGGCGGGCGGCCTGCTGCTCGACGATGGCCTTCATCGGGGCGAGCCCGGTGCCGCCCGCGATCAGCAGCAGGTCGCGGGCGTCACCGTCGGGCAGCAGGCTGCCGCGCGGCGGGCCGAGGCGCAGCCGGTCACCGACGGCGGTGTGCTCGACCAGGGCCGCGCTGACGCCGCCGGGGCCGGTGCGGCGGACGTGGAACTCCAGCTCGTTGCCGGTGCGCGGGGCGCAGCCCATCGAGTACTGCCGCCAGGTGTGCGGCAGCGCCGGGTGCTCGACGGTGCCGTACTGTCCGGCGCGGTAGGGGTAGGGCTCGCCGGTGCGCACCCGTAGCACGGCGAGGTCGGGGCGGCGGCGTTCGTGGCCCGTCACCACGGCGTGCCAGTACGGGGGTTCGGTGAGCGCGGAGTCGGCGCCGGCGACCATCGCACCGACGGCGAAGCGCAGCATCCGCACCCAGGCGGCTTCCAGTTCCTCGGTCCCGCGTTCGCCGGCCCGGTGCCGGATCGCCGCGCACAGGGCTTCCTCGAAAGCCTCGTAGTGGACCGGCCGGACACCCAGTTTCCGATGGTCACGTCCGAGTTGACGGAGCATCTGCTCCAGGTCTGCGGGGTGGTGCAGATGGTCGATCAGATGCTGGAAGATCCGCTCCAGGTGGGCCTGCTGGAACTCCATCGAGGCGGGGAAGAGCGGTCGCAGGTACGGGCGGCGGCGGAACATGGCCGCGTAGAGGTGGTCGATCAGCTCCGCGAGCGGGGCGACCTGGTCGAGGTCATCGCGGATCAGGTGCTGGTCTCTCGCGCCGTCGTAGCCCTCGCTGCCGCCGAAGCCGTAGTCGGATCCGGGCTCGGACCCCGACGGCGAGGCGGGGGTGAGGAGTTGGCGCCGCAGTCTCATCGCGTGGTGGCGGGCGATCAGACGGTCGTACTCGGCGGTGCCGATGGCGGTGGCGGTGGCCTTGCTGCTGCTGTTGTCCATGACATGCCCAGTCAACTGCCGCCCACCGGACGCGAGAAGGGCCGATCGCCCCGGACGGACCCGGGACCATCGGCCCTCCGTCGACGAACCAGTCGACGGACCAGCAGACGAACCCGCCCGACGCCTACCGGCGCTGCTCGGCGGCCCGCCCAGCCGCCTCCCCCGATTCCGCCCGCAGCTCGGTGGCCGCCCAACTCGCCAGCAGCCGGAGGGACTCGGCGGAGGGGGAGCCCGGTTCGGCGTGGTAGGTGACCAGCACCTGGTCGCCGTCCCCGGCCGGGCGCAGCGTCTCGTACTGCAGGCTGAGCCGCCCGACCACCGGGTGGTGCAGCTGCTTGACGCCGTGGCCCTTGTCCTGGATCCGGTGGGTGGCCCACAGCCGGCGGAAGTCGTCGCTCTTGACGGAGAGTTCGCCGATCAGCGAGGCGAGCCGGGGGTCGTCCGGGTCACGTCCGGCGTCCAGGCGCAGGATGCCGACCACGTCGGTGGCCTTGCTCTCCCAGTCCTGGTAGAGCTCGCGGGCGGCCGGGTCGAGGAAGACCTGCCAGGCCATGTTGCGCTGCTCGGGCGCCATCGCGGCGAAGTCGCCGAGCAGCGCGGTGCCGAGCCGGTTCCAGGCGATGATGTCCAGCCGCCGCCCGAGCACGTACGCGGGCACGCCCTCCATCGCGTCCAGCAGTTGCTGCAGCGCGGGCCGCACCCGCTGCGGGCGGGCGGCGGCGCGGCCGGGGCGGCGGCGGGCGGGCTTGGTGAGCCGGCCGAGGTGGTCGCGCTCGGCGGGGCTGAGCCGCAGCACCCGGGCGATCGCGTCCAGGACGGCGGCGGAGACGTTCTCGCCGTGGCCCTGTTCGAGCCGGGTGTAGTAGGCGGTGCTGACTCCGGCCAGCTGGGCCAGCTCCTCGCGGCGCAGTCCGGGCACCCGCCGACGGGTGGTGGTGTCCGGCAGGCCCACGTCCTCGGGCCGCAGCCGGGCGCGGCGGGATCGGAGGAACTCGCTGAGTTCGGTGCGCTGGTCCATGACTGCAGTATGCGGGCGATCCGGCGCGGCCGGGGGCGGGGGAAGGTGATACTGCCGTGCGTAGGTTCCGCAGTCGTACGTTCCGCTTCCCTACGCCTCGCGGTCGTACGTCCCGCCTTCGTACGACGATCTCTGGTCTGGTTGGCCTTCCGGCGCCGTCGCAGTCTTGTGGTCATGACGAACGAGACGAACACGACGGACACGACGACGCAGAGCACGAACGGCACCACCCGCACCGTCGCCGCCTACGCGGCGCAGCAGCCCGACGCCCCGCTGGCGAAGACCACCGTCACCCGCCGGGCCGTCGGCGAGCACGACATCGTGATCGACATCAAGTACTCCGGCATCTGCCACTCGGACATCCACCAGGTCGGCGAGGACTGGGGCACCGGGATCTTCCCGATGGTCCCGGGCCACGAGATCGCCGGTGTGGTCAGCGAGGTCGGCCCGGGCGTCACCCGCTGGAAGGTCGGCGACCGGGTCGGGGTCGGCTGCTTCGTCGACTCCTGCCGGGAGTGCGACAACTGCAAGGCCGGCCTGCAGCAGTACTGCACCGGTGAGGGCGGCGTCGTCTTCACCTACAACGCCATGGGCAAGGACGGCCTGCCGACCTACGGCGGCTACGCCGCGGAGCTGGTGGTGGACGAGGCGTACGCGCTGAGCATCCCCGACAACCTGCCGTTGGACGCCGCCGCACCGCTGCTGTGCGCGGGCATCACGCTGTACTCGCCGCTCGCCCACTGGGGCGCCGGCCCGGGCAAGAAGGTCGCGATCGTGGGCCTCGGCGGCCTCGGCCACATGGGTGTGAAGATCGCCCACGCGATGGGCGCGGAGGTCACCGTGCTCAGCCAGTCGCTGCGCAAGCGCGAGGACGGCCTCAAGCTCGGCGCCGACCACTACCGGGCCACCTCCGACCCGGCGACCTTCAGCGAGCTCGCGGGCAGCTTCGACCTGATCGTCAACACCGTCTCCGCCGACCTCGACCTGAGCGCCTACCTGGGCCTGCTGCGCACCGACGGCACCATCGTGCAGGTCGGCATGCCGGAGAAGCCGGTCACGATGCACCCGTTCCCGCTGGCCATCGGGCGCCGCTCGCTCGCCGGTTCGATGATCGGCGGGCTGCCGGAGACCCAGGAGATGCTGGACTTCTGCGGTGAGCACGGCATCACCGCGGAGATCGAGCTGATCCGGGCCGAGCAGATCAACGAGGCCTACCGGCGGCTGCTGGACGGCGACGTCCGGTTCCGCTTCGTGATCGACGCCTCGACGATCTGACCGGCAGCTTCTGGTCGGCGGACCTCCTGATCGGCCGACCGGCTGACGGACCGCCCCGCGTCCCCGGTGCTCTCCCACCACCGGGGCGCGGGGCGCCGCCGTGGATCCCCTGCTGCGGGTCGGGCCCCGGAAGGCGTCAGACCCCCGCCTCGGCCCCGGCCGCCGCCCGGCGCTCCGCGCGCCGGTCCTCCCGCCGCTGCCGCCCACGGCGCAGCGGCTGGTCGGGCATCCAGCCGAAGGTCAGGCAGGCGCCCACCACACCGAGCAGCATCCCCATCAGGAAGCCGCCCAGGTTGGAGGTCACCCAGCTGGCCAGCGAGGCGAGCACCGCGAGGACGGAGTAGAACAGCCGCTGCGCCGGGTTGAACAGGATCAGCAGGCCGCACAGCAGCATCACCACCGGCACCAGGTACCCGGCCAGTCCCGCCATCCCGATGTGCAGCAGGACGGGCAGCGGGGCCCACAACGTGAACAGGATCTCGGCGCCGCCGAGCGTCACCAGCAGCCCGCCCCAGAACGGTCTCTTGCCCCGCCAGTCGCGCTTGACCGGGCCCGATGGAACCGCGACGGGGGGCGTGGCGGCGGGCGCGGCGGCCGTCCCCTCGGCCGTCACCCCCTCGGTCCGCGCAACGCCGCCGTCGCCGGTTCCGGCCGGCTCCGGTACGGACTCCGTCATGCTCAGCAGCCCTTGGAGCTGAAACTCAGCCGCAGGTTGGGCAGCTTGAACCCGGCGGCGGTGCTCGCGTAGTTGTGCTGCTTGAGGTGGGTCAGCTGGACGTGGTCGGCCTGCTGGCCGAAGACGCCCCGCTTGCCCTTGCCGATGTCGCCGGCCTTCTCGAAGGTGCTGGCGTCGCCGCCGATCTCGATCTTCTTGAACTCCGCGTCACCGGACAGCAGATCGGAGTCGGTGGTGAGGTCGGAGGCGGAGACCGGGGTGCCGTTGTCGCCGGCGTGGATCACCAGGTTGACGCCGCCGAGGTCGACGCTCTGGCACAGATTGGTGATCTCGGCGGTCTTGATCGCCGACACCGCGACCAGCACCTGGCCGCCGGTGTTCCCCTTGTTGGGGCTGTTGGGGATCATCTTGTCCAGGTCGCCGAACTGTGCGAAGCCGTCTCCCTCAAGCTTGTCCGCGGTGATCGTGAACGGCATGCCGGAGATGGAGAACTGCGCGGCGAGCACGCCCTGGGCGGTGAGGGTCATCAGGACGCCCCCGATCGCGACGGCCGGTACGGCCATCAGGACGGAGCGCTTCAGCCGTACCCGGCCTCTTCTGGTTCCGGTCGGCGTCTGCGGGGTTTCCGCCGCGGCGGCGGCGTCCTCGGACATGGCCATGTGTGCTCCCTCTGGATGGATGGGTGTGCAGGCACTGGCACGTTGCCCTGGCGCGGACAGCGTTGCGCGGCCCGACCGGGCCGTCCGCCCCTCGGCAGCGGGGCGGGTCCGGTCGGAGCGCGAAGTAACTGGGAAGCTACTGCCCGGTATTGGCCGGGTCAAGAGAGGTGCACGAAGGATCTTCACCGTTCCCGACCCCGAGCCGCTCGGCCGCCCCCGCCGGGCCGAGGAACGGCGAGAGACAGAACATGCTCAACATCGGCAGCAGTTCCGGAAGTTGAGCGGTGCGGCCGGAGGCGATCCGCCGGTAGAGCGCGCTGTAGACGCCGCCCACCACGGCGTCCACCATCTCCTCCACCCCTACCCCACCCGGCAGTTGGGGCACATCGGCGAAGAACGCCCGGAAGCGGGTGAGGAGTTGGTCCCGCTCATGCCGCCCAGCCGGGCCGACCGCCTCGATCTCGATCACCGCCATGGTCGCGAAGGACGGTGTCCCGGCGAGGAGTTGGAGCATCGTGCCGAGCGCCTGGCGAATCCCGGCGCACCAGTCGGATTCGGCCGCGAAGGCCGCCGCCATCCGCCGGATCACCACCCCGGTGCCGTGCCGGTGGGCGGCCAGGAAGGCGTCCTCCTTGCCGCTGAACAGCTCGTAGAACACCGGCCTGGTCACGCCCGCCGAGCGGCAGATGTCGCTCACCGTCGCGTGCTGGTAGCCGCGTTCGGCCACCGTCCGGACCAGCCCGTCCAGCAGCCGCTCGCGCTGGGTCGCGGCGACCACCCCGGCGGGCAGTCGGCGCGGGCCGGGCTTGATCGATCTGGCCGGATCCCGGCCGGTCCGGGCCCCCGGCAGCAGGATCACATCGGCACTCCGGAAGTACTTCCGACCCATCCCAACTCCTGTGTCCTGTATTGACATTGACGGAAGAGCGGGTTTACAACACTGGCAGGTTTCCAACCGGTGGGTGAGCAGGCCACCACCGGTCGACCTCCAGGGCTCCGACGGCCCCGGCGGCGCCCCGCAGAGGGGAGTTCGAAGACAGGCCCTCGGGCCGCGGCGGTGGCAGCCGCCGACGTGCACCCCCACAGCACCGCACGTCCGCACCGATCCGGCTCCGTGCCGCTGTGATCCGAACCGCCTCGTACAGCACCGCCGTACCTCCGCGAAGTCGCACCTGCACACCGCCGTACCGCACGCGTGGGCCCGTGGCGCCGGGCCCGCCCGTACCGCGGTCCGCCGGAGCCCTCGGTACGCCGACACCTCCCCCGTCGTGCACACCACCACACCCGCACGCGGGGATTCCCCCCACCCGTCCCCGGACGGAGAGAGGCACCCTCATGCGCATCCGTCGCACTCTCGCAGCCGCATCCCTCGCCGCCATCGCCCTCACCGGCGCCGCCGTGGCACCGGCCCAGGCCGACGCCGGCGCCGTACTGACCACCGGCAGCGCCTCCGGGCCCGCCGTCTCCGTCGGCGACACCCTCACCGCCAATCTGGTCTCCGGCACCGCCGCGACCTTCACCGACGGCCCCGGCAGCACCAACGGCGTCAGCTGCGCCAGCTCCTCCTTCTCCGCGACCGTGACGTCCAACCCGGCCGCCCCCGGCAGCGCGACCGAGCAGCTCAACAGCCAGTCCTTCGACTCCTGCACCTCCACCGTCATGGGCGTCATGGGCGTGCAGAGCGTCACCGCCACCAGCCTGCCGTACACCAACACCGTCACCTCCGACTCCGGCAACAACGTCGCGCTCAACGGCGGCACCGCCGGCCCGGTGGGGATCACGGTGGTGCTGAACACCCTCCTCGGCAGCGTCGAGTGCGACTACCAGAGCCCCAACGGCATCTCCGGCTCCACCTCGAACAGCGGCAACACCATCGGCTTCGCCAACCAAGCGGCCACCCTGGTCTCCGGCCCGGGTCTGTGCTTCTCGACCGGCTACTTCAGCGCCAGCTACGGCCCGGTCACCGACACCTCGGCCGCGGGCAGCCCGGTCCTCTGGGTCAACTGACGGCCCGGCCACTGGACCTGCGCGAGCGGCGTACGGCGGGCGGCAGCCCGCCGTGCGCCGCTCCTCCGCGCCCGGGCGCCTACGGCTTGAGCACGAAGTAAGCCGTCATCCCGACGACCAACGCCACGAAGAGCTGCACCAGCGCGCCCGCTGTCCAGACGCCCTGATCCGCCGAGCGGCCTTCCCGCTCCGCCTCCAGTGTCCGTAGCGACAGCTTCCGAACGTGGCCGACCAGCCCCAGCGAGATGCTCAGGATCGCGAACGAGTACATCATCAGAGCATCGGCCGGATCCATGCCCCTCATCTTGTAGTGGCCCAGCAGGAACAGCGCCCCGCCGAACGGCGCCAGCGCCGCCATGATCCGGTACTTCCGCGTGGGCTGCGGAATCACCAACACCGCGAAGAACAGCGCCGTCACCAGGACGGCGATCCACCACCACATGGCCACACTCAGCCCCAGTGGAGTCATTCCCCCTACCCCCCTTGCACAACGGACGTTCGCTCACGCACGTCCACTGCCCAGCACCCTAGCCACCCCTGCGGAACCCGAGCCCGGCGCCCCCGGTACAAGGACCCGAGACAAGCAAGTGACCGGCCGGTAGGGTGGCGCCGCACGGACACGGCGAACCGGAACGGGGCGGGCAGATGGCCAGCGGCAACAGCGCGAACGGCGACGGCACGGGGTTCTTCGCATCGGTGGCGGACACCGCCGAGCGACTCGCCACGACCGGGTACCTGGCCTCCACCGCCGTGGCCACCACCGTCTTCCTCGCCGACCGGCTCGGCAAGCCGCTGCTGGTCGAGGGCCCCGCCGGGGTCGGCAAGACCGAACTCGCCAAGGCGGTGGCCGAACTCGGCCGGGCCCGCCTGGTCCGGCTGCAGTGCTACGAAGGCATCGACGAGGCCCGCGCGCTCTACGAATGGAACCACGCCAAGCAGCTGCTGCGGATCACCGCCGGCCGCGACGAGGGCTGGGACCAGGCCCGGACCGACATCTTCGGCGAGGAGTTCCTGCTCACCCGCCCGCTGCTCACCGCCATCCGCGGCGAGGAGCCCACCGTGCTGCTCATCGACGAGATGGACAAGGCCGACGTCGAGGTGGAGGCGCTGCTGCTGGAGGTGCTCAGCGACTTCCAGGTGACCGTCCCCGAGCTCGGCACCATCACCGCCAGCCGCCGCCCCTTCGTCCTGCTCACCTCCAACGCCACCCGCGAGCTCTCCGAGGCGCTGCGCCGCCGCTGCCTCTTCCTCCACCTCGACTACCCGGACGCCGAGTTGGAGCGCCGGATCGTCCGGCTCAAGGTGCCCGGCCTGGACGACACGCTGGCCGCCTCGCTGGTCCGGGTGGTCGGCGCGCTGCGCGCGATGGAACTGCGCAAGGCGCCGTCCGTCGCCGAGACCATCGACTGGGCCCGCACCCTGCTCGCCCTCGGCGCGGACACCCTGGACGAGACGGTCGTCCGGGACACCCTCGGGGTGATCCTCAAGCACCAGGACGACGTCCGGAAGGCCGCCCAGAAACTCACCCTCGCATGACCGCCCCGGGCCCCACCGACACCGCCGCCCGGCTGACCGGCCTGGTCCGCGCCCTGCGCGGACACGGCCTGCGGATCGGCCCGGCCGAGACGGTGGACGCGGCCGCCGTGCTCGACGTGCTCGGCTTCGCCGACCGCGAGCAGATGCGGGCCGGGCTGGCCGCCGCCCTGCTGCGCTCGGACGGCCAACGGGCGGTCTTCGACGCCTCCTTCGACCTGTTCTTCCCGCTCGGCGTCGGCACCCCCGAGGCCCTGCGCACCGACCCGCCACCGGTACCGGACGACCCGGAGCCGCCGCGCTTCGGCCGCCCCGACCCGCTCCGCGACCAGCTGCGCGAGCGCCTCGCCGCCGCCCTGGCCGCCGACGACCGGGCCGCCCAGGCCCGGCTGGCCGGCGAGGTGGTCGAGGCCTTCGGCCGGTACGGCACCGGTAGCACCCCCGGCTCGGACGGCTGGTCCGCCCACCAGGCGCTCGGCCGGCTCTCCCCCGAGACCCTGCTCGCCCGGATCCTCGCCGCCCTGCGCGAGAACCCCGGACGGGAGGACCTCTCCGACCGTGTCCTGGCCGACGAGATCCGCCGCCGCATCCGGGACTTCCGCGCCCAGGTCACCACCGAGGCCCGCCGCCGGGTCGCCGAACTGCGCGGCGCCGAGCGGATCGCCGAGCGCGCCGTCGCCCCCACCGCCGACCGGATCGACTTCCTCTACGCCGGCCGCGAGCAGCTCGCCGAACTGCGCCGCACCGTCCACCCGTTGGCCCGCAAGCTGGCCACCCGGCTGGCCGCCCGGCGCCGCCGCGCCGCCCGCGGGCAGATCGACCTGCGCCGCACCCTGCGCCGCTCGCTCTCCACCGGCGGGGTGCCGCTGCGCCCGGCGTACCGGCTGCGCCGCCCGGCCCGGCCGGAGCTGGTGCTGCTCTGCGACGTGTCCGGCTCGGTGTCGGGCTTCGCCGACTTCACCATGCTGCTGGTGCGGGCGATGAGCGAACAGTTCAGCAAGGTCCGGGTGTTCGCCTTCGTCAACCGCACCGCCGAGATCACCGACCTGCTCCGGGAGAACAGCGCCGACCCGGCCCGGCTCGCCGCCCGGATCCTCGCCGAGGCCAAGGTGATGGGCTACCACGGCAACAGCGACTACGGCTCCGCGCTCGGCGAGTTCGCCGACCGCCACCTGGACGCGGTCGGCCCGCGCACCTGTGTGCTCGTCCTCGGCGACGCCCGCAACAACCACCGCGACCCCAACCTGGACGCGCTGCGCCGGATCGCCGGCCGGGCCCGGCGGGTGTTCTGGCTCAACCCCGAACAACCCGCGCTCTGGCCGACCGGCGACTCCGCCGCACTCGCGTACGCGGACGTCGTGGAGATGCACTCCTGCCGCAACGCCCGCCGACTCGGCGAGCTGATCTCCCGCCTGCTGCCGGTCTGACGAGCGGCCCCGGACAGGCCTTAGCCTTCGAGGTGCTTCAGGAAGTCCAGCAGCGCCTCCGTCACCTCGGCCGGCCGCTCCTGCTGCGTCCAGTGCCCGGTCTCCGGCAGCCGGACGTGCCGGTGCAGCTTGGGCAGCCGGCCCAGCAGGTGGGCCTGCACCTCCGGCGGGACCATCGCGTTCACCAGGTCCTGTTCGCCGGCCACGTACAGCGCCGGCACCTCGACCGTCACCCCGGTGAAGGCGGCCAGCAGTTCGGCGTTGCGGTCCAGGTTGCGGTACCAGTTGAGCCCGCCGGTGAAGGCGCGCTCGCCGTGCGTGGCGTAGTCCGCCGTGAAGGCGTCCAGGTCCGCGTCGGTGAGCCAGTCCGGCAGCGTCTCCGGCTCGGGGAGGGTGTCCAGCAGGGTCTTGCCCTCGGGCACGATCCACGGCCGCGGCACGCCGTCCGGCTGCTTTCCGCACAGGATGCGCCGCAGGCTGGACTTGATGTCGGCGGCCAGCTCGGCGTCGGCCCGGCCGGGCTCCTGGAAGTAGACCTGGTAGAAGCCCTCGCCGAAGGCGGCCCGGGAGGACTGCAGCGGCGGCGGCCCGCCCACCGGCAGCGGCGGAACGCTCAGCCCGGCCACCCCGCGCACCAGGTCCGGCCGGAGCGCGGCGGTGGCCCAGGCGACCGGCGCGCCCCAGTCGTGCCCGACCACCACGGCCTGCTCCGCGCCCAGCGCGCCGATCAGCGCGGTCACGTCCCCGACCAGGTGCAGCAGGGTGTACGCGTCCACGTCCTCGGGCTGTGAGCTGCGGGCGTACCCGCGCTGGTCGGGGGCGACCACCCGGTACCCGGCCTCGGCGAGCGGCGCGAACTGGTGCCGCCAGGAGTACCAGCTCTCCGGAAAGCCGTGCAGCAGCAGGACCAGCGGCCCCTCGCCCTGCTCCGCGAGGTGCAGCCGGACGCCGTTCACCTCGACGTGGCTGTGCTTGATCGCGTCGTTCAACTCCGCTCCCGGTTCGGTCCGATGGGCCCCGGGTGGGCCCCTGCGACCCCCTGCCCAGCCCGACGCTCCCCCAACCCCCGGCGGGTTCCCCTTCCCGTCATGTCCACTCACCAAAGCAGCCGAGGCCGCCCCGGTGTTCCGGGACGGCCTCGGCCTCAGCCTAGTGCGCTGAACTGATGGAGAATCAGCTCACCGTGTAGCTGTACGGGATCGCCGCGAGCACCGAACCGGTGGTGCCCAGGCTGTTGTTGGCGGTCGGCACGAAGGTCGGGCCGGACACCAGGTAGAGAACACCCTTGACCGTGCTGCCCTTCGGGCCGGTCGGGGTCACGGTCACCTGCAGCGAGCCGGTGGCGCCCGGGGCGACGGTCACCGGGTTGGCGGCCGGAGCGGAGGCGTTGACACCGGAGGCGTACGGGTCACCGGTGCTGGAGGCCAGCGCCGGGTCGAACGCCAGGGTGTGCGCGGTGGCGGTGATGGTGGAGGTACCGGCCGGCGCGGTGCCGTTGCCGAACGGGCCGATCTGCTGGACGAAGGTGCCCCAGGAGCCGGGGACGACCGGCTGCTCGGCGCTGCCCTTGTCGGTGGCGACCGAGATGGTCGAGCCGTCCTGGGCCTTCTTCAGGTCACCGAACAGGTCCGGCGAGCCGGTGGTGGCGTTCAGCTCGACCTGGGCCGGCGTCGAGGACGCCGCCACGGCCTTGAGCTGGTCGGTCGCCGGCGGCACCAGGAAGCCCGGCACCGAGGAGGTGAGGCTCAGCGGCAGGGCGACCGAGGCCGAGGCGCCCTGCGGCACCAGCGGAAGGTCGACCCGCTTGTCCAGACGGCCGTCGGCCGCGATCCGCTGGGTGGCGGCGGTGTTGTTGGTGTAGTTCACCTGGACGGTGACCGGCTTGCCGGCCTCCAGCTTGGCCTTCGCGTCGTTCGGCAGACCGGCCGCGGTGGCCTGGTTCTGGTTGAACGCGATGGTGCCGGTGAAGTCCTGCGAGAGCTCCTGGCCGCTGACCGGGCCGAGCACGTTCAGGACGAACCGCCAGTGGCCCTCGGCCGGGTTGACCGTGGTGGCCGAGACACCGTTGGAGCTGCCGGTCAGGTTGCCCTGGGCGTCGAACAGCGCGTTGCCCTCGATGTCGATCGGGGTGCCGTTCGGGCTGATCAGCGCGCCCTGCATGAGCAGGTTGGCGTCCTTGGCGACGGTCACGCCGACCCGGAGGTCCTTCTGGCCCTTCGGGACGTCGAAGCCGTAGGTGAAGCTCTGCGTCGGCGAGGAGCCGCGGCCGTTGCCACCGGTGATGGTGCCGGTGAAGGTGCCGGTGCCGTTGGCGACCGGGACCAGGCTGCGCAGGATCACCGGAACGCTGGTGGTGTTGCCGTTCGAGCTGGAGACGGTGACCGCCTCGCTCGAGTCGCCGCTGGTCGCCGGGACGGTGAGCTGGACCTTGAGGGTCTTGGTCTCACCCGGCTTGACGTCGGTGGTGTTCGGGCTCACCGCGCCGGCCGGGACCGCGCGCTGGGTGGAGGTGCCGAACTGGACGTCGCCGTTGTAACCGGCCTTGCCCGCCGGGGTGTACATGATCGCGGTCCACTCACCGGCGACCGGGTGCGGGACGTCGACCAGGCCGTAGTTGGCCGGGGTGGCGCCGCCCTGCGGACGGGTGTTGGTCTCGAAGCGGCCCGACGGGTCGAGCAGCGTCATGCGGACCACGGGACCGTTGGTGACCGGGTTCGGGCCGCCGTGCCAGGCGATCGACGCCGCGAGGCGGTCGGCACCGGCCGGAACGGTGAACTTGACCTGCTTCTGCACCCAGGTGGCGCCGTTGGTGGCGTACTTGAAGGTGTCGGTGGCGGCCGTGTCCAGCTTGACGGTCTGCTGGTTGTTCGACAGCGGCGCGAAGCTGCGGGTCGCGGCGCTCACCGTCTGGGTCTCGTCACCGGTGTTGGTGACGGAGACGTCGGCGGTGTGGGTCGAGCCCGGGGTGCCGGAGATGTTCAGCTGGCCGGTGTTGACCACGACGGTCTGGGCACCGTCGGTGCCGTCGCCGTCGTCGTAGCCGCGGGCGGCCTCGACGGCGGCCCGGACGTTCAGCAGACCGGCGCCCTGCTCCTCGGCCGGGACGCCGAGGTCGGTGGCGGTACCGGTGATGAACTTCTTCACCAGGGCCGGGGACGGCGAGTCGCCGCCGTGGGTGTCGCGGTAGGCCTGGATGACCAGGGCCGCGGCGCCGGTGACGAACGGGGCGGCCTGGCTGGTGCCACCGAAGGGCTGGATCGCCGAGGGCTTGCCGTTGAAGTCGGTGCACTCGGTGAACTTGGTGGTGTCGGGGGTGCAGAGCGCCCAGTCCGACTCACCCGGGGCCACCAGGTCGACGGTCCGGCCGGCCTGGGTGAAGCCACCCGAGGACAGCGCGGAGATACGGCTGTTGCTCCAGGTCTTGTTGGAGAACTGGGAGGCCGCGTACCCGGTCTGCTGGTAGTTCTGGTTGTCCGTCGACGCGCCGACCGCGATCACGTTCGGGTCGGTGGCCGGGGTGCCGATCGTCCCGCTCAGGCCCGCGTCACCGGAGGAGACGGAGACCGTGACACCGGCCTTGACGGCCTGGTCGTTGAAGAGCGAGATGGTGTCGTGCGCGCCGCTGTCCGGGGTGACGTTGCCACCGAAGGACTCGTTCAGCACGTCGACGTGGGCGACCCGCACCGCGTAGTCGATGGACTGCAGGATCGACGAGTTCGACATCATCTCGCCGCCGGCCTTCAGGGCGACCAGGTCCGCGTCCGGGGCGAGGCCCTTGATGCGGATGTTGCAGCCGGCCGGAAGCGGGTGCGAGGAGTTGACGAACTTCGAGACGTCGTAGGTCTGACGGCCCTGGGCGATGACCGCCGAGGCGTCGCCGAAGGCCTCGGCGGCACCGCTCGGCGCGCCCCAGCCGTCACCCGCGAAGTCCTGGTAGTCGACCACGGCGTGCGAACCGTCGGCCCGGATGAAGTCCGGGTTGTTCGGGTCCAGGCTGTCGGCGATGTAGGCGACCTTGACGCCCTTGCCGGTGGCCAGGTCGGCCGCGCCGGGCTTGCCGTTGCCGGTCACGCCACGGACCGAGTAGAGGCCCTCCGGCTCCAGCAGCGGCTTGGAGGGGTCGGACGGGCAGACCGTGTTGGTCGCGTTCTCCTCGGGCTGGCCGTTGCTGCCCGAAACGGCCTCCGGAGCGCCGTTGCCCTTGGCCGAACCGGCGGCGGCCGTGTCCGTGTCCTTCTTCGCCTTGGTCGCGGCGATCGGAGCCACCTGGACCTGAGTGTCCGCCACCACGGCGGCGACCGCCGGGTCGGCCTGCAGCTTGGCGCGCAGGGCCGGGCTGACCGTGGCCGAGAAGGCGTTGCCGACCACGAAGCTCTTGACGTTGGTGCCGCCGTTGGCCTTGACCTTGTCCAGCAGCGGCGCCTGCGAGTGCGCGGTCTTCTGCTGACGGTCGCCCAGGTGGCCGTGGTCGGCCGGGGCGTCCGCTATCTGGTCCTTCAGGATCACGATCACCGGTGCCGGCGCGCCGTCCGCGGACGCCGCCTGGGCGTTCTGCGGGTCCTGGAGCGGGGCTGCGTTGGCGATGGTCCCGAGAGTCAGGACCATGGACGCGGTGGTGACCGTGACGGCGGCTGCAAGCTGGGTCTTCCGCCAGCCGATCAATGGACATCCTTTCGTCTGATGAGACGTCAGGTTGCACGGCCGAGCATACGCGAATCCTGATCGGACGCGTGGTTGCTCCGGACCGCGCATCCCGACAGCGGACGCATTCCAGCGCATCCGACACGACCACGACAAGGGGCAAAATCCCCATCAGAAAGTAAAAATGACCATCGGAAAGTAAAATTCACAGTATAAATCGCGCCGCGTCCGTCCCTTTTTCACCGATCAGAGCCGGTCAGGGACGGTCGGAAGTGGCCTCCGAGGCAGCGGAAATGCCGGTGGCGAACTCTCGACAGTGGCGAAACATCGCCACCCGGCCACCCGGCGGCCTCCTACGCGCTACCTACTTGTCGACACTTCGACCCTTCCTTCCCCGTCGACCGGGATCGAAACAACACGCGGCGACGACAACGCCCGGGCGGCCGGCGAGTTCGACCACCCGCCGGCCACTCGGGCACTTTCCGCGAGGCGCTTTTCCCGGAGGGGACTTCAGGAGGAAGCCGCCGGCCACTTCTGAGCGCCCGCCAGGCCCCCGGCGGTCGGCGCGTCGTCCCGGATCGGCCGGCGGTGCCGGTACCCGGCGAAGTCGATGCCCGGCTGCGACACCCCCACTCGTCGACCAGGCGCCGGCGGATCCTCCGCACCGCCCCGCCCCGGCGGCCGGTCGCCAGCCGAACGAAGGGCTCACTCGTCGGCAGTACGGCGTCCCGGAACGCCCCGGCCGGAGCGGCGCTCGGCCTCGGGAACCGCCAGGTAGGCCTGGCATCGGCCCATCGGATCGCCCTGTCGCGCCGGCGGCACCGGTTCGCGTTGCCCGGGGCGCGGGAGGCGGGAGGCGAGAGGCGGGGCGCGGGGCCCAGGCCGCCGGTCGGGCGCCGTACCGCCGGTGCCGGCCAGGGCCTCGGCCTCGCAGTCGATCCGGGCGGTGCGCCGCATGATCCGACGGACCGCCACGACCTCGACGAAGGTGGCGGGCGGCCTCGTCGCGAAACCCCTTCGATTGATAATCTTACGGCATAAAGAATTGCCGTCGCGGGGATGTTTTACGCCGTAAGGAGAAGTTGGATGACCGTCTACGCCGGGCAGGGCGACGCCCACCGCTCGCTCGCCCTGCTCTGGGGCGCACCCGCGGGACCGCGCACCGGGCGCAGCGGCCCCAAACCGGGCCTGAGTGTGGACGCGATCGTGTCCGCCGGAATCGCGGTGGCCGACGCCGAGGGGATGGCCGCACTCTCGATGCGCGCCGTGGGCGAACGGCTCGGCCGCACCGCGATGGCGCTCTACACGTACGTACCCGGAAAGGCCGAGCTGCTCGACCTGATGCACGACCGCGCACTCGCCGAACTCCCCGGCGAACTACCGCTGCTGGAGGGCTGGCGGGCCGCCGTCGAAGCCTGGGCCGAGCAACTGTACGCCTGCTACCTGCGCCACCCCTGGGTACTCCGGATCTCCCAGGCCCGCCCGGTGCTCGGACCGGCCGAACTCGCCACGATGGAGAGCCTGTTGACCGCGCTACGGCCGGCCGAGCTGGCTCCGGAGCGGCTGCGCGGGGCGGTCGCCGCACTCTGGCAGTTCGTCCGCGGCACGGCCGCCACGACCGCCGACGCGCGCGGGGCGGCGGCCGCCACCGGTGTCACGGACGAGGACTGGTGGAACGCCCGCTCGGCCCGACTCGCCGAGCTGGCGCCGGACTTCCAGGATCGATTCCCACTGCTGACCGCGCTGCAGAGCGCCACCGGCGCCGCGCCCGAGGAGAGCGGCCAGGACGCCTTCCGCACCGGGCTCGCGGTGCTGCTCGACGGCATCGCGGCCGGGGTCTCCGTTCACGGTGGGCCTTAGGTCCGGCAAGATCCGCCGGACAGGCCCCTAACCCCGCCGGGCGGACGGAATGGCCAGCAGCACGCCGAGGACCAGCAGGGCGGCGTACCCGACGGTCTCGTGGCCGTCCGGCACCAGGACGCGGACGAAGCCGAACAGCCGGAAGCCCCCGAGCCGGTCGGCCAGCAGGCCGGAGCCGCCGCCGAGGATCAGCACGAAACCGAGGTAGCCGAGCAGGGTCTTCATGTCCCGAGCCTAGGAATCCCCGGCCGCCGGTTCATCCGACTTTCGGCGCGGACCGGGGCCACCAAAGTCTCGGTCCCTTTCGGTGACCTCGTCCCGGGGTGGCTCCGGACGGAGCAGCAGGCACGGCGGCCCGGCGGCGGCGCCGGTACGTTCGCGGTGTGCAACCACAGCATGTGCAGCAGAAGTCACCGGCCGGCACCCGGCTCGCCGCCGCCTCGGCGGCCTCCGCACTGGTGCTCGGCATCGGTGTCCCGGTGGTGTTCGCCGTCGGCGCCCCCGCCGCCGTCACGCAGGACGCCGGCTCCGCCGTCGGCGGCGAGCGGCTCGGCCTCCAGGCCGTCCAGGTCGCGCCGCTGGCCGGGGCGCCCGCCCTGCCCTCCGGGCTGAGCGGCCGCTCCTGGCTGGTGGCCGACGCCGGCACCGGCGAGGTGCTCGCCGCCCGCGACGCCCATCTGCGGCTGCCCCCGGCCAGCACCCTCAAGATGCTGTTCGCGGACACCGTGCTGCCCAAGCTCGACCGCTCGATCGAGCACCAGGTCACCCCCGACGAGCTCGCCGACGTCGGCGTCGGCAGCAGCCTGGTCGGCGTCAAGGAGAACCTGCCGTACCGGGTCGAGGACCTCTGGCGGGGCGTCTTCCTCAGCTCCGGCAACGACGCCGTGCACGTCCTGGCGCACATGAACGGCGGCGTCCAGCAGACCGTGGCCGAGATGCAGGCCCGCGCCCGGTCTCTGCAGGCGAACGACACCAAGGTGGTCTCCCCCGACGGCTACGACATGCCCGGCCAGGTCTCCTCCGCCTACGACCTCACCCTGTTCGCCCGCGCCGGGCTGCGCAACGCCGACTTCCGCTCCTACTGCTCCACCCGCACCGCGCGCTTCCCCGGCGGGCTGGACAAGACCACCGGCCAGCGCATCTCCTTCGACATCGCCAACACCGACCGGCTGCTCGGCAAGTACCCGGGCCTGATCGGCGTCAAGAACGGCTACACCACCAACGCGGGCGCCACCTTCACCGGCGCCGCGGAACGGAACGGCCGCACTCTGCTGGTGACGGTGATGCACCCCGAGGCGCAGGGCAGGGTCTACGACGAGGCCGCCAGCCTGCTCGACTGGGGCTTCGCGGCAGCGGGCAGGGTCCAGCCGGTCGGGCAGCTGGTCGAGGACCTCGGCGGCTCGGAGACCGCCTCCCCCGACGCCGCCTCGGAGGCTGCGGACGCCACCCAGCTGCCGCCCTGGTCCCGCCCGCCGGTTCTCCACAACAGCGGCGCCGGCTTCGCCCCCGCCCTCTGGTCGGCCGGCATCCTCGGCACCGCCCTCGCCGTCTGGGGCACCGCCCGCGCCGCCGTCCGCCGCCGCACCGCCGCCACGTCCGCCCCGGCCCCCGACGCCACGTCCGCCCCGGCCCCCGACGCCCCCGACGTCAGCTCCTACGGTGTCAGCGGCCACAGCCCCCGCCGCCTGGCCCGCCGCGCCCGTACCCTGCTCCACGGTGACCGCCACCGCCGGACGCGCTGAGCTGCGGGGTTGCCTCTAGACTTCCGGCCATGACCACGCCCGACCCCGCCGCCGCGGACCGGCTCGCCCGGATCGTCAGCCTCTCCTCCGGCAGCTACCTGCTCGTCACCACGTACAAGAAGGACGGCTCCGCCGTGCCGACCCCGGTGTGGGTGGTGCGCGACGGGGAGGCGCTCGGCGTCTGGACCGTCGCGGACTCCTGGAAGGTCAAGCGGATCCGCAACCGCGCGGACGTCCTGGTCGGCCCCTGCGACGTCAAGGGGCGGCCGACCGGCGAGCAGTACCCGGCCACCGCCGAGATCCTCGGCCCCGAGCGGACCGCCGCGTACCGGACCCTGCTGCGACAGAAGTACGGCCTGCTCGGGGTGCTCACCCTGCTCGGCAGTCGGCTGCGGCGCGGCGAGCGCGGGACCGTCGGGATCCGGATCACGCTGGCCTGATCGCTTGGAGCGGGGCTGCCGGTCCTCAGCGGGGCTGCCGGCCCTCAGCGGGGGCGCGGGTCCGCCGGCACGCTCGGCGGGCCGACGGACTCCGGCTCCGCGCCGAAGCGCTCCTCGCACCGGGACGGACGTTCAGCGACCAGCCCGCACTGGCAAGCTTGGCGGTCATGGAAGAGAACGAGGTCGAGCCCGCACCGCTGCTGGTGGTGGACAGCGCGAACGTGGTCGGGTCGGTGCCCGACGGCTGGTGGCGTGACCGGCGCGGCGCCGCCGAGCGGCTGCGGGACTCGCTGGTCCCGCTCGCCGCCCGGGGGCTGCCGGATCTGCCCGGCCCGGTGGAGGTGGTCCTCGTGGTGGAGGGCGCCGCACGGGGCGTGGCCGCCCTGCCCGAGGTGCGGGTGGTCGCGGCGGGCGGCAGTGGCGACGACCGCATCGTCGAGCTGGTCCGCGAGGCCCGCGCCGAACACCCGGAGCGGGCCTGCCTGGTCGTCACCGCCGATCGTGAACTCCGCACCCGCGTGGCCGCGTTGGGCGCCTCGACCACAGGCCCACGCAGCGTACGGCCCTGACCGGGCCCGGGGTCGGTGGTCCTGCGAGGCGGCCCGTACGACGCCGGACAATGCCGCATGCGGGTGACGCATGCCACGCTGAGGATCTTCGCCCCCCCGACAACACCCGTCCGAGACCACCGCGGACCGGCGCAGTACGGCACGGCCCGTCAACCGACCCGGCCCACGCCCCACCGCCGAACCGCGTCGGCGAACCGAATCCGGCGATTTCAGAGCGTGCGGGAACCGACCACTCCGGTCGTCCGACTGCCGTGGGGTGAGTACGAAGTCGCCGGGTGTCCGGCCGTTGAGTGTGCTGGTGGGGTTCGTCCTGCTGCTGGTGGTGGTGGTGTTCGTGGTGGCGTATGCGGTGGGGCGGCAGGCGGGGCCGGTGGCGCCGGGGCCCCCGAGGACGCCGACCTGATGATCGCGGCCCCGCCCCCGCTCAAGCCCGGCCAGTGGGTGGGCTTCACCCTCACCTTCCGCCACAGCCCGTCCCTGCGGCTGGTCGCCCGGGTCCTGCCGCCGGGTGCGCGGCCGCGCTGAGGCCCGGGCGCCGGGTCGGGTGAACCCCGGCGGCGCCGGGCCGCGTTGGACCTGATGGTGGGCGGCTCGTGTGTGGGGCGCGGCCGCGCACCACCTTCACGACCTTCACGCGGGCGGGCCGCCGACCGCCCGGTCGAGCGTGTCCCCGACCCGCCGCCGGGGTGTGGCCGCGCCGGGCGGTCCGCAGGTCGGTCAGCCGTGCGGGACGACCGCGACCGGCGCTTCGGCGTGGTGCAGTGCCGCGTGGGCGACCCGGCCGAGCCGGGGGCCGAACTCGATCGGGCGGCGGCGCCGGCCGACCACGACCAGCGCAGCCCCGGCGGAGGTCTCCACCAGGCCGCGGGCGGCGCCGAGCCGGACGTCCTCGACCACCTCGACCTCGGGGTGCTGCTCGCGCTGCCCGGCCAGGGCGAGCGACAGCAGCTTGGCCTCCAGCGCCTCCAGCTGGGCGATCTCCCCCGCCGGTACGGCGCCGCCCGCGTAACCGAACAGCGGCGGCAGGTCCCAGCCGTGCACCGCCCGGACCCGGGCGCCGCGCAGGGCGGCCTCGCGGAAGGCGAAGGCGAGCACCTCCTCCTCGGGGCTGTGCGCGTCGACGCCGACCACCACCTCGCCCGAACCGGTCCCGGTCCGGCCCTCGCGGGACTCCCGCACCACGACGACGGGCGTGCCGCTGCGCCCGGCCACCGCCATGCTCACCGAGCCGAGCAGCAGCCCGGTGAAGCCGCCGAGCCCGCGCGAGCCGAGCACCAGCAGGTCGACGTCGGCGGCCGCGGCCACCAGCCCGTCCACGGGCGCGTCCAGGACGGCGTCGGTGTGCACGGCCAGGCCCGGGTGGCGGCCGCGGATCTCCTCGGCGGCGGCGGCCAGAGTGCGTTGCGCGGCCTCCGGGAGGTCGTCCGGTTCGGCGAAGGAGGACACGCCGTCGGTCAGCCACGGCCAGGCGTGCACCAGTCGCAGCGAAGCCCCGCACCGTACCGCCTCCTCGGCGGCCCAGTGGGCGGCGGCGGTGCTGGCGGGCGAGCCGTCGACCCCGGCCGCAACGGTTGATGTCATGAGAGTTCCTCCATGTCTCGGTGCCGGAAGCGGTGCGCACTGACGCCCCGTCCGCTCCTGTTCCCACCCTGACGTCCGGGTACGGCCCCCACCAGAGGCCGCAAGCCCCCTCCCGCGGGACGAAAGACCCGCCGGCCGAAGATTACGGACGACCCCGGTCTCCACCCCGTCGACACCCGGGCACTACCGTGTAAACACGGCATTCCCGCTGGTCGGACGGCGCCGAAGCCGCCCGGGCCCGCAGCGGTGGACGCTCAGGGCGAGGACGAGGAGGACAGCGGTGGGCGGAGCGGACGGCAGTGCGGCGGGCGGCGGCGCGCGGATGCCCCGGCTGCGCCTGGACGAGCTGCTGGAGGAGCTCCAGTGGCGCATCGACGCGGCGCGCGGGACGCAGAACCGGGTGCACAGCCTGCTGGAGGCGGTGCTCGCGGTCGGCCGTGAGCTGGACCTCTCCCAGGCGCTGCACCGGATCGTGGAGGCCGCCGCGGACCTGGTGGACGCCCGGTACGGCGCGTTGGGGGTGATCGGGCCGGACGGGCACTCGCTGTCGCAGTTCCTGACGGTGGGTCTGTCCGACGAGGAGATCGCCGAGATCAGCCCGCCGCCCTCCGGCCGGGGCATCCTCGGCGAGCTGATCCGCCATCCGCAGCCGCTGCGTTGCCCGGTGCTGTCCGACCACCCGGCCTCGGTCGGCTTCCCGGCGAACCACCCGCCGATGCACACCTTCCTGGGGGTGCCGGTGCGGGTGCACGGCGAGGTGTTCGGCAACCTGTACCTGACCGACAAGCGCGGTGGGCTGGACTTCGACGAGGACGACGAGGCGGTGATCGCCACCCTGGCGGTCGCGGCCGGGGTGGCGATCGACAACGCCCGGCTGTACGAGGAGGCGCAGCTGCGCCAGCGCTGGCTGCGGGCCAGCACCGAGATCACCCGCAGCCTGCTGTCGGGCGCGCCGCGGCTGGAGGTGGTCGAGCTGATCGCCCGCCGGGCCCGGGAGATCTCCGGCGCCGAACTGGCGGACGTCTCGGTGGCGCTGGCCGGTCCGGAGGAGCGAGCCGAGGAGCTGACGGTCGAGGTCGCGCTCGGTGGCGCGCCCGCCGCCCGGCTGGGCGTGACGGTGCCGGTGGACGGCACCCTGTCCGGCGCCGCGTACGCCTCCGGTTCGCCGGTGACCAGCGACGAACTGGCCTGCGACGCCCGTTTCCCGGCCGGTCCGGCGGGCCGCTTCGACGGGCTGGGCCCGGCCGTCGCGGTGCCGCTGGGCACCGGCGCCGGGTACGGGCGCGGCGTGCTGCTGCTGGCCCGGGCGCAGGGGCGGCCGGCCTTCGGGCCGGAGGAGACCGGCCCGCTGCTGGGCTTCGCCGACCAGGCGGCACTCGCCCTGGAGCTGGCCGAACGGCGGCGCGACGCCGAGCAGTTGAACCTGCTGGAGGACCACGACCGGATCGCCCGGGACCTGCACGACCTGGCCATCCAGCGGCTGTTCGCCACCGGGATGACCCTGCAGAGCGCGGGCCGGTTGATCGAGTCCCCGGCCGCCGCCGACCGGGTGGCCCGCGCGGTGGCGGACCTGGACGAGACCATCAAGATCATCCGCTCGACCATCTTCGGCCTGCGCGCCCACAGCGAACCCGACCGCGGCCTGCGCGCCCGCGCGACCCGGGTGGTCACCGACGCGCAGGGGCCGCTCGGCTTCGCGCCCCGGCTGAGCATGGAGGGCCTGCTCGACACCGACGTGCCGCAGGAGCTGGCCGAGCATGTGGTGGCCGTCCTCGCCGAGGCACTCAGCAACGCCGCCCGGCACGCCCGCGCCACCCGGGTCGAGGTGACCCTGCGCGCCCTGGCCGGGCAGGTGGTGCTCACGGTGGCCGACGACGGGGTGGGCGTGCCCGAGGGCGGCCGGCGCAGCGGGCTGCGCAACCTCGCCGAGCGTGCCGAGCGGGTCGGCGGGGCCTTCACCCTCGGCCCGGCGGACGGCGAGGGCGGCGGCACCCGGCTGGTGTGGGAGGCACCGCTCGGGTCCTGAGGGGCCGACCGGGGCATCGGGGTGGTCCCGTCGCCATCGCTCTTCATGCCTGCGATGCTCGCCCGGGCGGGGCGGGGTCGCGAGGGCCGATGGTCCCGCCGACGGGCCCGGGGCGGGCGGGCGGGCCGTCAGCCCCGGCCGATCCGCAGCGTGGACGGCTGCGCGGCGGCGGACTGCCGCAGCTCGGTGGCGATCAGCGCCGCCTGCACCCGGCGCTCCACGCCGAGCTTGGCGAGCAGCCGGGAGACGTGGTTCTTCACCGTCTTCTCGGCCAGGTAGAGCCGCTCGCCGATCTGCCGGTTGGTCAGGCCCTCGCCGATCAGCGCCAGCACCTCCTGCTCGCGCGCGGTCAGCCCCGGTCCGGCGGTGACCGGCTGGGCGGGCTCGGCGTCACTGCGCAGCCGGTTCAGCAGCCGCGTCGCCGCACCGGGGTCGAGCATCGACCGGCCGGAGGCGACGGTACGGACGGCGGCGACCAGGTCGGTGCCGCTGATCTGCTTCAGCACATAGCCGGCGGCGCCCGCCATCACGGCGTCGAGCAGCGCCTCCTCGTCGTCGAAGGAGGTCAGCATCAGACAGGCCAGGTCGGGCATCCGCGAGCGCAGCTCACGGCAGACCGACACGCCGTCCCCGTCGCCCAGTCGGACGTCCAGCACCGCCACATCGGGCCGCAGCGCCGGCACCCGTACCAGCGCCTGTTCGGCCGTCGCGGCCTCCCCGACCACCTCCAGGTCCGGCTCGCCGTCCAGCAGGTCGTGCACCCCACGGCGCACCACCTCGTGGTCGTCCAGCAGGAACACCCGAACCGGCGCCGAACCCTCGACACCCTCCACCTTGGTCGCCATCACGCGGCTCCACCTTCATCAACCCCCGCACACTCCCAGCGGGGCCCAGGGCATCATCCCCCGCCCGCAGGCACGGGCCCAGGGCCCAACGGCCCCAATCGGGGCGGGACGGAGGACCCGGTGGACGGCGGCGGGAGCTCTCAGTGCTCCCGCCGCCATCCTGGTACGCCTCGACCCGGTACGCGCCACCCTCCGCGACGCGTTGCGCGCCGCGGAGCAGGCACGAAGCCCCCTCAGCGGCCCTGCCGCCGGACGTTCCCCAGCCCCACCAGCAGGAACGCGAGCGCCACCCCCGCGCCGCTGACCGCCGCGAGCGCCACCCTGGGCACCACCGCGCCCCCACCGGACAGCAGGATCGCCACCGCCCCCAGCGAGGCGACCGCCGCCCCGACCACCAGCCAGCCGGCCAGCGCCACCGCGACCGGGCGGCCCGTGCGCGGGGCCGGGCCGACGTCCAGGGCGGCCCAGCGGGCGGCGGTCTCCCGCTGCTCGCCGCGCCGGTCCCACCGGGCCCGCATCCGCAGGGCCGTGCCGCCGACCAGCCCGGTGAGGGCGGCCTGGGCGGCGGGCCGCCAGTCGGACAGGGCGAGCAGCAGCCCGCCCGCGAGCGCCAGCCCCGCCCACCACATCACGCAGGCAGCGGCGGCCGTACGGGTGGAGCGGGGCCGGTCGGCGCCGGCCTGGAGGTCGGCGATGGCGGGCAGGTACCAGACGCAGCCGCTGGCCGTGAGGGCGGCTGTGCCGATGGCGAGGACGGTGTGGGTCACGGGCCGGCCTTCCTAATCGCACGGGGATCGCGCGGAGACCGCGGAGATCGCGGAGATCACGCGAATTTCACGGAGGGGGGACACGGAGCCGTCCCCGCCCGCCCGGGGGCAGCGACGCGGGCGGGGACGGCGTTCAGGGGGTACGGCGTCAGCCGTCAGTGGAGGACGAAGGAGAGGAGGAGGACGACACCCGCCCCCGCTCCGCCCGCGGCAGCGGCCGGTCGTACTTCACCGGTTCCACGTCGCCCAGGTGCTTGGCCGGCTTCCCGGTGTGCACCAGCACGTCCCGGGCCGCGATGTCCGGGTGGTGCAGGTCGAAGGCCGGGGATTCGGAGCGGATCCGCGGCAGCTTGACGAAGTTGTGCCGGGGCGGCGGGCAGGAGGTCGCCCACTCCAGCGAGCGGCCCCAGCCCCACGGGTCGTCCACGGTGACCTTCTCGCCGTACTTGGCGGTCTTCCAGACGTTGTAGACGAACGGCAGGATCGACAGCCCGAGCAGGAAGGACCCGATGGTGGAGACGGTGTTCAGGGTGGTGAAGCCGTCCGAGGCCAGGTAGTCGGCGTACCGGCGCGGCATGCCCTCGGCGCCCAGCCAGTGCTGCACCAGGAAGGTCGCGTGGAAGCCGACGGTGAGCGTCCAGAAGGTGATCTTGCCGAGGCGCTCGTCCAGCATCTTGCCGGTCATCTTGGGCCACCAGAAGTGGAACCCGGCGAACATCGCGTACACCACCGTGCCGAACAGCGTGTAGTGGAAGTGCGCGACGACGAAGTACGAGTCGGAGACGTGGAAGTCGATCGGCGGCGCCGCGAGCAGCACGCCCGTCAGACCGCCGAAGAGGAAGGTGACCAGGAAGCCGACCGTCCATAGCATCGGCGTCTCGAAGCTCAGCGAGCCCTTCCACATCGTGCCGACCCAGTTGAAGAACTTCACCCCGGTCGGGACCGCGATCAGGAAGGTCATGAACGAGAAGAACGGCAGCAGCACCTGCCCGGTGACGTACATGTGGTGTGCCCACACCGTCACCGACAGGCCCGCGATGGCCACCGTCGCGGCGATCAGGCCCGCGTAGCCGAACATCGGCTTACGGCTGAACACCGGGATGACCTCGGAGACGATCCCGAAGAACGGCAGCGCCAGGATGTACACCTCTGGATGCCCGAAGAACCAGAACAGGTGCTGCCACAGCATCGCCCCGCCGTTGGCCGGGTCGAAGACGTGGGCCCCGAACTTGCGGTCCGCCTCGAGCGCGAACAGCGCGGCCGCGAGCACCGGGAAGACCAGCAGCACCAGCACCGAGGTGAGCAGCACGTTCCAGCAGAAGATGGACATCCGGAACATGGTCAGCCCGGGGGCGCGCATACAGATGATGGTGGTGATGAAGTTGACCGCGCCGAAGATGCTGCCGAAGCCGGACAGGGCCACGCCCATGATCCACATGTCGGAGCCGACGCCCGGCGAGTGGACGGCGTCGGACAGCGGCGCGTAGAGGAACCAGCCGAAGTCGGCGGCACCCTGCGGGGTGAGGAAGCCGGCGGCGGCGATCAGCGAGCCGCCCATGAACAGCCAGTAGGCCAGGGCGTTCAACCGGGGGAAGGCCACGTCCGGGGCGCCGATCTGCAGCGGCATGATCCAGTTCGCGAAGCCGGTGAACAGCGGCATCGCGAACAGCAGCAGCATGATCGAGCCGTGCATGGTGAAGGCCTGGTTGTACTGCTCGTTCGACAGGATCTGGGTGCCGGGACGAGCCAGTTCGGCGCGCATGACCAGGGCCAGGATGCCGCCGATCAGGAAGAACGCGAACGAGGACACCAGGTACATGGTGCCGATCGTCTTGTGGTCGGTGGTGGTCAGCAGATCGACCAGGGCCGAGCCGGGTCGGCGGGACCGAACCTCCCCTTCCGGTATGGGCGTTGGCGGGGTTATGGGGTCGCCCTGTGCCTGGGTGGCGCTCAAGGACGCACTCCTTCGGAACGTCGTGCGAATGATGGCGATCCATGATCCGAACGCACCGCCTCCGCGCCCCAGGGCCCTTGGGCCCGCCCGGCCGGGGCCGCTGGGCCCGAGTTCCCGGGCCCCGCCAGGGACCTCCCGACCGGGACCTCCCGATCGGGAGCCGCCTCCTCCCGCCTACGCCGGCGCGCCCGCCGGCCGGGCGCGGCCGCTCAGCCCGCCAACCGGGCGATCTGGCCGCGCTCCAGCGCCGCGTGCACCGCGCCGTCCGGGCCGACGGCGATCCCGTGCGGCTCGGCGCCGGGGCCCGGGATCGGGTACCCGTCCAGCCGCCCGTCCGGGGTCAGCACCCCGATCCGGCCGGCGCCCCACTCGGTGAACCAGAGCCGCCCGGCCCCGTCGGCGGCGATCGCGTGCGGCTTGGCGGCCCGGTCGGCCAGCGGGTACTCGGTCACCTGCCCGTCCACGGTGATCCGCCCGACCAGCCCGCCGCCGATCCCCACGTACCAGAGCGCCCCGTCCGCCCCGGCGGCGATCCCCACCGGCGCGGTGCCCCCGGTGGGCAGGTGATGGACGGTCACCTCGCCCTCGACGCCCACCCGGGCGACGGCGTCCGCCCGGTTCAGCGTGCACCACAGCGCCCCGTCCGCCCCGGCGGCGATCAACGACGGGAACGCCCCGGACAGCGGCAGCGGAAACTCCGTCACCTCCCCGTCCACGGTGATCCGCCCCACCCGGTCGACGTTCAGCTCGGTGAACCACAGCGCCCCGTCGGGCCCGGCGGCGATCCCGTACGGTCCGGCGTTCGCCGTCGGCACCGCGAACGAGCTCACGCCCCTCTCCACGGTGACCCGCCCGATGCGGTTGTCCCGCATCCGGGTGAACCACAACGCCCCATCGGGCCCCACGGTGATCACCGAAGGCCCACACCCCGGCGCCCCCAGCCCGAACCGCTCGACCGAGCCGTCCGCCGACAGCCGCCCGACCTCCCCGGCATGCACCAGCGTGAACCACACACCCCCGTCCGGCCCCACGGCCACCCCGTACGGCCCGGCGCCCGCCTCGGCCACCTCGAACAGTTCCATCCACACCCCCGAGCATTATTGCGACTGGTGTCGCATTAGCGATGCTCGCACGTCCGCCCCCCAAGAGCAACCCGCCTATTCGCGGCCGGACGCCAGCCCCCGAAGCACCGAGATCACTCCGCTGCCCGCCGCGCAGACCGGGACGGCGAGGAGGGCGCCGATGATGCCCGCGATACCGGAGCCGGCCACCACGGCGACCATGATCGTGGCCGGGTGGAGCTCCACCGTGCGGCTCTGGATGACGGGTTGCAGGATGTTGCCCTCGATCATCTGGACCGTCAGCACCACGCCGAGCGCCCACAGCGCCGTTCCCAGGCCACCGTCGGCGAGGGCGACCAGCACCGCCACCGTGCCGGAGAGGAACGCGCCGACGAAGGGGATGTAGGCGCCCATGAAGACCAGCGCGCCGAGGCCGGGTGCGCCGGGGACACCCAGCGCGGCGAGACCGATGGTGATGAAGCTGGCGTCGATCAGGGCGATCAGGGTGGTGCCGCGCATGAAGCCGGCCATCGCCTGGAAGGCGCGGTCGGCGCAGGCGACCACGGTTTCGGCGCTGCGGCCGGGCAGGTAGGAGCGGATGGCGTCGCCGGTGCGGTGGCCGTCGCGGAGGAAGAAGAAGACCAGGGCCAGGGCCAGCACCCCGCCGGCGATCAGCTGGGTGAGCAGGCCGAGGCCCGAGAGGACCCCGCTGGTGAGCGTCGAGACCAACGAGTTGGTCTCGCCCTTGGCGTTGGCCAGGGCGTGCTGGATCTTCCCCCCGAACGGGCCCAGCCAGGCGGCCAGCCGCCTGCCGGCCGTCGGGAGCGAGGCGGCGATCTGCGGGGCGCTGTGCACCAGGGAGTTGACCAGCAGGACGATCACCCCGGCGACCGCCACGACCAGCACGACGCAGGTCAGCCCGGCCGCCAGGCTGCGGCCCACGCCCCGGCGGACCAGCCAGGGCACCACCGGCTGGAGCAGCGAGGCCCCGAGCAGCGCCAGGATGAACGGCACGGTCGCCGCCCGCAGCTCGACCAGCGCGAAGACCACCAGGGAGCCGACGGTGATCAGCAGGATCACCGCCACCGACCAGGCCGCCGCCCGCCGCACGGCCGGCGGCAGCATCAGGTACGGCCTGCGGTGGTCGGGCCGCCCTCCGGGCGGACGCTCCACGGACACGGCAGCCTCCGCCGGGGATCGTCGTTGAGTCCGAACCGCCCCATCTCAACAGAGAATCTGACGATCTGCCCGTTGTGCGGCTAAGCGACCTCCTCGATCCGCACCGCCCCGCCGCCCTCGCCCGCGAAGGCCAGCACCCGCCGCGCCTCGGCCTCCGCCGCCTCCCGGTCGGCCCGCGCCAGCGGCACGAACGGCTGGACCGTGACCTCCCGCTCCCCCGTCAGCCGCCACGTCCCGGCGACCAGCCCGTCCACCAGCAGGGTGCCGAGCACGATCCCGTTCTGGCTCATGACCCGCCCCTTGTACTCCTCCGGCAGCACCCGGCTGCGGTCGGCGTGCGAGAGCAACAGGTTGTCGAAGGGCGCGACCAGCCGCACCGGCGCCGGGACGTCCGACCCCGGCCGGGGCGCCTCCGGAAGGTCGTACAGCGGCCGGCCCCGCTCGTCCCGGAAGGTCAGCAGCCGCGGCGCGAGCCGACGCAGCACCGGGCCGAGCCCGGTGCGGCCGCACCACTTCTTCAGGTCGGCCGCGCCGGCCGGGCCGAAGGCCGCGAGGTAGCGCAGCACCAGGTCGTCCGGCGAGGGCGAGGGGTCCATCGGGCGGCCGAGCCAGGCCTCGGCGGTGGTGTGCGCGGCCGGGCCGCTGCGCCCCCACAGACCGCGCGGCGGCACCTGGACCAGCGGCAGCAGACACCGGGCCGCCTGGGCGAGCGCGGCCGGGTCCCGGTCGGGACGGCCTGCGGCCAGCAGCGCACCGAGCTGCTGGAAGGTGCGCGCTTCCTCCTCCACCAGGGCCCGGGCCTCGGCGGCCAGCGCGGTCAGGTCCAGCCCGGCGAGCCGCTTGCCGAAGGTGGTGCGCAGCGCCTGGTCCAGGACGGGCTGGAGGAGCGGGCGCAGGGTACGGCAGTCCTCGGCGGTGACCAGGTGGATGGTGCCGCGCTGGAGGGCGATGCGCACCACCGCGCGCTGCTCGATGAGCGTGGTGAGCTGCTCCGGGGTGAAGCCGTCCAGCCGGGCGAGCAGCCCGAGGTAGGGCGGCTGGGGTACGGCCTGGGCCTGGAGTCCGCCGAGGTGGTGGACCAGCGCGGCGGGTTCCAGGTCGGTCCGGGCGAGGAGGTGCTGACGGGCCAGCAGGGCCCGGCCGAGCGCCCGGGTGCTGAGCACCGTCACCGGCGGCCGTCCAGCACCGAGCGCAGCAGGGAGATCCGGTTGGTGGTGATGGAGGCGACCCCGGTGTCGCGCAGCCGGCGCATGGTGCGGCGCAGGTCGGCCGTCCAGGTGGAGACGGCGAGTCCGGAGTCGGCCGCGGCGTCCACGAACTCGGGGGTGACCAGGCCGAACGGCGGGTTGAGGAAGGTCGGGCGCAGGTCCTTGAGCAGGGCGGGCGCGGGCATCCGGGGCTGCTTCCAGGTGAGCGCGATCGAGGCGTCCGGGGCAAGCTCGCGTACGGCCAGCATGGCGGCGATGGGGCCACAGAAGGAGACCTGCCGCTCCGCGCCGAGCCCGGTGACGACGGACCAGGTGGCGGCGGCCGGGCCGGGGTCGTCCAGGTCGATCAGCAGCCGGGGGCCGTTCGCGGCCGCGACGGCCTTGACCGCCTCGGCGAGGGTGGGGATCGCCAGGTCGCCCCGGCGCAACTCGTCCAGTTGCTCGACGGTGACCCGCTCGATGGAGCGCGGGTCGTCCCAGAGCCGCTCCAGGGTGCGGTCGTGCAGCAGCACGGGCACCTTGTCGCGGGTGAGCTGGACGTCCACCTCGACGGCGTCGGCCCCGGCGGCGAGTGCGGACTCGACGGAGGGCAGGGTGTTCTCGCGGTACCGGTACGGGTCGCCGCGGTGGGCGACGGCGAGCACCGGGCGGCGGTCGGCGGGGGCGGAGGCGGGGCGGGCGACCACCGCCTCGCTCGCCGGCACGGTGGCCTGGGTGGTCGGCAGGTGCGAAGGGGGCATCCGGGCCTCTCGGTCGGAACTCGTCGTCGGTGGGGCTGGGGATCGGTAGGTCGGGGCTAGCGCCGTTCGATCATGACATTGGTCGACTTGATGACCGCCGTGGCCGGTGCGCCGGGGACGAGGTTCAGTTCCTCCGCCGACTCCCGGCTGATCAGCGACACCACCCGGAACGGCCCGGCCTGCACCTCCACCTGGGCGGCCACATCGCCGAGCACCACGTCGGTGATGATCCCGGGGAAGCGGTTGCGGGCCGAGGACGGCCGCCCCTCGGCCTCGGCGATCTCCGGCCGGGCCAGCTCGCGGGCGAAGGCGGCGAGGTCGGCGCCGGGGATGATCCGGTGCCCGTGCTCGTCCCGCACGGCGGCGACCTTCCCGGCGTCCACCCAGCGCCGCATGGTGTCCGCGCTGACGCCGAGCAGCGCCGCGGCCTCGCCGATGCGGTACGGGTTGACCGGCACCTCGGGCTGGCCCATGTGCGACTCCTGACGGTGGTTCGAGGTACGGAGGTACGCGCCCCCGCCGCCATCCTGCCGTACCGGGAACACCAACGGGAAACTCCTACGACTCGCCGAACAGGTCCCGTCTGACCGCGTCCCCCGCGGTGAGGACGGCCCCGGCGAGCACCGCGCCGCCGCCCGCCGTGCCGGCCAGCACCTCGGTGCGCAGCGGGGAGAACCCGGCGAGCCGCCGTTCGACCCGTCCGGCCAGCCCGGCACCGCCGGCCCGGCCGATCTCGCCTCCGAGCACCACGCAGCCGGGGTCGAGCACCACGCAGACGCTCGCCGCGCCGAGCGCGATCCGCTCGGCCAGCTCGTCCAGGAACGGTTCGCCCTCGGCCTCGGCGGCGAGCGCGGCGCGCACGGCGGCCTCGGCGGCGCCGGCGTCCCCGGCCGGGTCGGCGGGCAGCCCGTGGGCGCGGGCGAGTTCGCAGATCGCGGCGCTGCCGACCAGGCCGTGGAAGCCGCCCTCGCAGCTGTCGGCGCTGGGCAGGCCGACGGTGCCGGGGACGGGCAGGAAGCAGATCTCGCCGGTGCCGCCGGAGAAGCCGCGGCGCAGCCGCCCGTCCAGGATGACGGCGGCGCCGACGCTGTGGCCGAGCCACATCAGCACGAAGGTGTCGCGTTCCCGGGCGGCGCCGACCCGGTACTCGGCCCGGCCGGCCAGGTTGACCTCGTTCTCCAGGATCACCTCGACACCGGGCAACTCCCTTAGTGCGGCGAGGAGTTCGGCGTGCCAGCGGGGGAGCTTGCCGGTGCTGTGGAGGCGGCCGGTGGCGGGGTCGACCAGGCCGGGAGCGCCGACCGCGACGGTGTGCAGCCGCTCGACGCCGGCGCCGCGCGCGCTCTCCAGCAGGGTGGCGACGATCGCCCCGGCGGTGTCGGGCGTGCCGTCGCCCTCGACCGGGACCTCGGCGGTGGCGAGGGTGCGCCCGGCCAGGTCGGCGACGACCAGGCTGACGCCGCCGGAGCGGACGTCGAAGGCGGCGATGTGGGCGCGGGAGGCGACCAGCGCGTAGACCCGGGCGTTGGGGCCGCGCCGCTGCTCGCCGCGTTCGCCGACGACGGCGACCAGGCCGGTGCGCTGGAGGCGGTCGAGCAGGTCGGCGACGGTCGGCCGGGACAGGCCGGTGAGGTCGCGCAGCTCGGTCGCGGTCAGGGGGCCCTGTTCGAGCAGGAGGTTGAGCGCCAGCCGGTCGTTGATGGCCCGGGCGGTGCTCGGCGTGGCCGTACGCGCGGTGGTCATGGCAGCTCATCCTTCCAGAGTGTTTCTATCAGGGTCCCTTCCTGATAATTTATCGAACCATCCGCCGGACGGCCGCATCCGCCACGCGGACCGATCGGCCTGCACGTAGACCACCCACAGGGCACCGTCGCGCCCCACCACGCGCGACCGGGAGGGAATGCCGTATGACCGCCAGGACACTCGAACCACTCGCCGCCCCGCGCCGGGCCCGGACGAGCATCGCGCTGGTCTTCGCCGTGCACGGCGCCGTCGGCGGCACCTTCGCCACCCGCATCCCGTGGATCCAGCACCGGCTGGACCTCTCCCCCGGCCAGCTCGGCCTGGCCCTCGTCATGCCCGCCATCGGCTCCTCCCTCGCGATGCCGCTGGCCGGGCGCTTCGTCCACCGCTACGGCGGCCGGGCGGCGGTACGCGGGCTGATCTCGCTCTGGTGCCTGGCCCTGACCCTGCCCGCGCTCGCCCCCTCGCTGCCGACGCTGTGCGCGGTGCTGCTGGCGTACGGCGCCACGGCGGGCACGGCGGACGTCGCGATGAACGCGCAGGGCGTGGAGGTCGAGCAGCGGCTCGGGCGCTCGATCATGTCCGGGCTGCACGGGATGTGGAGCGCGGGCGGCCTGCTGGCCTCCGGCTTCGGCATCCTGGCCGCCCACCTCGACCTCGACGCCCGGCTCCAGCTGGCCGTCACCGCACTGGTCCTGCTCGCCCTCGCCCAGCCGGTCTGCCGGGGCCTGCCCGAGCTGCGGGCGCCCGAGGAGGCGGAGGCGCCGCCGCGCTTCGCGCTGCCGCCGCGCAGCTCGCTGGTGATCGGACTGGTCGGCTTCTGCGCGGTGTTCGGCGAGGGCGCCTCGATGGACTGGAGCGGCGTCTACCTGCGCGACATCACCGGCGCCTCCGCCACCGTCGCCGCCGCCTCGTACACCGCCTTCTCGCTCACCATGGCGGTCAGCCGGCTCGCCGGGGACGCGGTGATCCGCCGGCTCGGCGCCGTCCGCACCACCCGGCTGGGCGGGGCGATCGCCACCATCGGCGGGGTGCTGGTGGTGGCCGCCGACCACCCCGCGGTGGCCATCCCGGGCTTCGCGCTGATCGGCGTCGGCGTCGCGGTGATCGTCCCGCTCGCCTTCGCGGCCGCCGGCCGGATCGGCGGCAACCCCAGCCAGGCCATCGCGGGCGTCGCCACCGTCACCTACACCTCCGGCCTGATCGCCCCCGCCGTGATCGGCGCCCTCGCCCAGGCCACCTCGCTGACCGTCTCCTTCGGGCTGGTCACCCTGCTCGCCTTCGCCCTGCTGCTGAGCGCCGGGGCACTGCGCCGGGCCGAACCGGATGCCGCCGGGAACGTGGCCGCACGGTCACCGGAGAGCACTGCGGCCGAGGCCGCCTGAACCGGCTCAGATCCCGCCGAGGCCCCCGTCGCCCTTGTCCTCGGCCTGGCGCCTCCGCTCCGCCTCCCGGGCGTCCGACGCCTCCCAGGCGACCTTCCGCGGGTGCCGCTCCGGCAGACCGTGGAAGCCACGCAGGGCGACCTGGTCCGGGACGCCCTGCCGGCGGTCGTCGGTCCGGGCGAGGCGGAGCACCCGCTCGCCGTGCACGGTGCGGTGCCGGTAGCTGTTCTCGAACGTCCGGTTGCCGACCAGCGCCGCGGCTCCGAGCAGCAGGGCGAACACCCCCAGCGGGATCAGGACGTTCCAGTGCTCCCCCGCCGTCCAGATGACGCTGATCAGCCCGAGCAGCACGATCAGCGGGTAGACGCCGGTTCCCCAGCCCACCGCCCGGTTGAGCCGGCGGCGCAGTTCCTCGTCCCGGACCAGCCCCCGCGCCGCGAGCTCACGGTGGACCTCCTTCAGCGTCGGCTGCCTCTTCAACTCGGCCGTCACGGCGAGCAGATCGCCGCCCGGCCGGGCCTCGATCGCCGCCAGCAGCGCCGAGTGGAAGCCGCGCCCGCCGGAGCGGCCCTCGGCCGTCAGGTGACCGGACGAGCGGACGCCCACGGCCCCGCGCTCATACGCCTCGAACAGCAGCAGCTCCGTCAAGTTATCGGCCACCGCCGCCAGTTCGTACGACTCCAGTTCAGGGCCGGTCGGCTCGGCGATGCTCCGTTCGACCCGGCACAGCTCCTCCCGCGCGGACCGGCACCACCGGACCGTCCAGACCAGGTACGCCGCCGAGGCGAGGAAGGACCCCAGGAACGCCCACACGGTGCCACCCCCTCCGCGCCAGGTCACCCCAGTGTGGGGACACCCGCGCCGCACGGCAACACCCGCGCGGCGCGGGGCGGTTCAGGACCGGTTCACGGCTGGTTCAGGTACGTCAGCACCGCCCGCACCCGGCGGTTGGTGTCATCGTCGTCGGCGATGCCGAGCTTGCCGAACATCGAGGTGGTGTACTTGCTGATCGCGCTGTCGCTGAGGAACAGCCGGCGGGCGATGGCCTGGTTGGACAGACCCTCGGCCATCAGGCCCAGCACCTCGTACTCGCGCTCGCTGAGCTGGCTGAGCCCCCGCTCCGGCGGGCTCGCGGACAGCAGCTTCGCGATGACGGCCGGGTCCATCGCCGTCCCGCCGGCCGCGACCCGCTCCAGCGAGCCGATGAACTGGTCGGCGTCGAACACGCTCTCCTTCAGCAGGTAGCCGACCCCGCCGGAGCCATCCGCCAGCAACTCCCGCGCGTACAGCTGCTCCACGTGCTGGGAGAGGATCAGGACCGGCAGCCCGGGCAGCTCCTGGCGCGCGGCCAGCGCCGCCCGCAGGCCCTCGTCGGACTGGGTCGGCGGCATCCGGACGTCGACCACGGACGCGTCCGGACGGTGGGTCCGCAGCGCCGCCAGCGTCTCGGGCCCGGTGGAGGCGGTGGCCACCACCTCGTGCCCGCACGCCTCGATCAGATGGACCATCCCCTCGCGCAGCAGGTAGAGGTCTTCGGCTACAAGGATTCGCATGGCACCGTCATCCTGACGTGGGTCGGTCCGCCGGGCGGACTGGTGATCTCCAAAGAACCGTCGAAGGCGTCCAGGCGGCGGCGCAGGCCCGCGAGCCCGCCGCCGGGCCGTTCCCGGACGCCGCCCGAGCCGTCGTCCTCGACCTCGACGACGAGTCCGAGTTCGTCCTGACGGAAGGTCACGCCCGCACGGGTCGCCCGGCCGTGCTTGACGGCGTTGGTCAGCAGCTCGGCGACGCCGAAGTAGACGGCGGACTCGATCGGCGCGTCCACCCGCACCGGGGCCTCGGCCTCGACGGTCACTTTCAGGCGCAGGTCCAGGGCGAGCGCGCGCACCGCGTCCACCAGCCCGCGTTCGGTCAGCACCGGCGGGCTGATCCCCTGGATCAGCTCCCGCAGTTCGGCCAGCGAGGCCTTCGCCCCGGCCTGGGCGTCCCGCATCAGCGCCTTGGCCCGCTCCGGGTCGCGTTCCACCAGCCGCTGCGCGGTGGCCAGCGAGAGCCCGAGCGCCACCAGGCGGGCCTGCGCCCCGTCGTGCAGGTCCCGCTCGATCCGGCGGATCTCGGCGGCCTGGGCGACCGTCGCGTCCGCGCGCTGGGCGGTCAGCTCCTCCACCCGCTCCGCCAGCGCCATCGCCGAGGAGGGCCGCAGGAACCGGACGGCCACCGGGGTCACCACCCGCCAGGCGTACGGGGCGCCGCCGACGGCCAGCAGCACGCCGAGCGCCCCGACCAGCCGGGCCGCCGTCTCCGGCCGGCCGAGCCCGAGCACGGCCGCGGCCACCCCGGCCGGCGGCAGCGCGGCGACCGGGCCCGCGGTGAACGGCGCGATCGCGACGAACCGCAGGTCCCGCAGGTTGGCGGGGTCGCGCCAGCGGATCCGCCAGTGCTGGTCCATCACGGCGTCGCGGCGGGTCTTCTCGTAGGTGAAGCCGTTCCACCAGAACCCGGTGGACATCCGGATCACCGGCGGAGCCTGCCGGTATCCGGCGTCGAGAACGGTGCCGCCCCACCGCGCGACCAGGGCGCGCACCGCCCGGCACACCGGTCGGCACAGCGCGAGCGTGCCCGCGCACACCACCACCAGCGGCAGCAGCCAGGACCACGGGTTGGTCGGCCCCCAGTGGATCCCCAGCGCCACCGCGCCCGCCCACACGGCCGGCACCAGCAGGGCCGCGGCCGCGACGACGCACGCCCGCAAGAACCCCACCGCGACCCCCGCCGCCCACGCCCCCAGTTGCCTCATGGCCCTTCCTCGCCTTCCGTCGGTGCTCTCCACTCTGCACCGCGCGGAGCCCGCATCAGCCCTGCTCGGGCGGGGAGTGTGGCTGGCCCCACCCAACCGTGCGTCCAGCCGGACACCGGCACCCCCGACGCGACCGCGTCGAGATCCCCGAGGGACATCATGCCGATCGTGATCATCGACGTCGACCGGTTCCCCGAGAACCGTCCGCTCCTGCCCGCACGTGCCCGCCTCAGCCCGCCCCGACCCGCGCGACCGGACCGGCGGACCGGCCCGCTCCGGGGACCGGTTAGGCTCGGGCCGTGCCCGAACCCCTGACGACGTCCCCCCTGCCGAGCGCCGCCGAGAGCACCGCCGAGCGACCGACCAGGTCGCCCTGGTGGCGGTTCGGCCTGCTGGTCCTGGTGCTGGGGGCGTGCGCCGGGTCGCTGCTGCTGTGGAGCCCGACGGACCTGCTCTCCGGCGGGCTGGCGGACCGGATGCCCGGGTACTGGTTCGCGCCGCTGTTCACCCTCGTCTACGCGGTCGGCACGCTCGCCTTCGTCCCACGCCCCGCACTGAACGCCGTCGCCGGTCTGCTGCTGGGCATCCAGCAGGGCGTGCTGCTCGCCGTGCTCGGCACCACCCTGGGCGCGGCCATGGCCTTCGCGCTGGGCCGGGGCCTCGGCCGGGAGGCGCTGAAGCCGTACCTGCGCGGCAAGGTGCTCGGCGCCCTCGACCAGCGCTTCACCGAGCAGGGCTTCCGCAGCGTGCTGGTGCTGCGGCTGCTCCCCGGCCTGCCCTTCCAGGCCGGCAACTACGGCGCCGCCTTCTCCGGGGTGCGCTTCCTCCCCTTCCTCCTCGCCACCGCGATCGGCGTGGTACCGACCACGGCCGTCTACGTGACCGCCGCCGCCAGCGCGGACCAGCCGGGCTCGGCGGCCTTCCTGGTCTCCGCCGGGGTGATCGCCCTGCTGGTGCTCGGCAGCCTGGTCGGTCTGTGGCGCGCGGCCGCCGCCCGCCGCCGGGTGCAGGCCGGCTGACGGCCGACAAATCGGTCGCGCGGCCGAACCTCCCGGGGCCACGATGGCCGGCATGACCGAACTCAACCCGCGGGTGGACCCGCCGATGGCCGCCGACGAGGCCGTCATGCTCACCTCCTGGCTCGACTACCACCGCAGCACGCTCGCCCTCAAGTGCGAGGGCCTGACCGACGATCAGCTGCGGCTGCGTTCCGTCCCGCCGTCCACGCTCTCCCTGCTCGGCCTGGTCCGGCACATGGCCGAGGTGGAGCGGCACTGGTTCCAGGGCATCCTGCTCGGCGCGGAGGTCGCCACCGGCCACTACTGGACCGAGCAGGACCCGGACGGCGACTTCGACAACGTCGACACCGCCGATGTCGCCGCCGACTTCGCCACCTGGCGCGCCGAGATCGAGGCCGCCCGCCGCGCCTCGGCCGGTCTGCCGCTGGACACCGTCGGCAAGCGGCTGCGCCGCGGCGAGGAAGTGACGCTCCGCTGGATCCTCGTCCACCTGATCGAGGAATACGCGCGGCACAACGGCCACGCGGATTTGTTGCGTGAACTGGTGGACGGCGCAACTGGCGAGTGAAATCGTTTCCGCATTGTTGACAGAAGGTCAATTAAGCACGGACCGCTACCGATATGGTCTACGCGCGCAACCGTACGGGGCTGCGCCGCGTCGATCTCTTTGCCCGGGTCCGCCCGGGTTTCCGGCGCGGCATGACTCGAACGGGGGTCGCGAGCGGGCACGGGACCGGTGAACAGTGCGATACTCGGACAGTTCCGACGAGTGGATGACGTGTCAAGAAGGACACGCGTCTCCGGGGGACCAGGACGGGACGAGGCAGGGAGGCGCGGCATGGGAGCACTTCGCGACGAGCACCACAACGGGTGGCTGATGCCCTCGGGGAACTACCCGGCCGCTGTGTACGACGACGAGTGGGTCGATCAGGAGACGGTGCCCTCCGTCCCCGCGCCCGCGAAGATCGTCTCCCTGCGGCCGACGGGCTTCGAGGCGGCCCGCACGGTCGGTGAGCACATCCGGGCGAGCATCCCGGTGGTCATGGACCTCACCGAGATGGAGGAGGCGGAGGCCAAGCGCATGGTCGACTTCGCCTCCGGTCTGATCTTCGGCACCCGGGGCGGCATCGAGCGGATCGCCCGCCGGGTCTTCCTGCTCACCCCGGCCGACGTCGAGGTCATGGTGATCGACCGCCCGCTCGACGAGACCGGGTTCTACAACCAGAGCTGAACCGGCCGCACGGCCCCCAGCACCCCGACCGGGGACGGCACACCCGCCGCCCCCGGTTTTTGCCGCCCGGACGCGGAGCGCCAGCGGATCACCTGAGACCCATGAAGGAACTTTGAGACACGGATGTCTCACTTCGTCTAGACTCGATCCATGGCCACCGACCGCGACACCGTCCTCGAAGCCGCCGTCGGCGTGCTCTCCCGCCGACCCACCGCCCACCTGGACGAGATCGCCCGCGCGGCCGGCATCAGCCGCGCCACCCTGCACCGGCTGTTCCCGGGGCGCGAGGCGCTGATCCGCGAGGTCGGCCGGCTCGGCCTGGAGCGCTTCGCCGCCGCCCTGGACACCGCCGCGATCGAGGACGGCGACACCGAGGCGGCGCTGCGCCGGCTGGTGGACGCCTCCGTCCCGGACGCCATGCTCTGCGCCTTCCTGGCCGGCGAGAACCAGCTCTACGACCACGACGACATCAACGACCTCTGGGAGGTCCAGATCGCCCGGCTGCACGCGCTCTTCCTGCGCGGGCAGCAGCAGGGCGTCTTCCGGATCGAGCTGAGTGCCGCCTGGCTGAGCGAGGCCTTCTTCGACCTGGTGGCCGGGATCGGCTGGGCCATCCAGGACGGCCGGCTCGCCCCGCGCGAGGCCGCCTTCTCACTCGCCGAGCTCTTCCTCGGCGGCGCGCTGCGCCGCCCGAGCACCCCCGCCCCCACCGCTCCCATCCCCGTCGGCCCGACCCACAGCACCTCGGGCCGGAAACCGGAAACCGATACCCCATGAGCAGGAACGCTCCGCACATCTCGACCACCCGTCAGCGCTGGACCGGCCTCGCCGTCCTGGTGCTGGCCGTCACCGTGGTCGCCCTGGACGCGACCGTGCTGTCCCTCGCCATCCCCTCCATCAGCGAGACGCTGCAACCCAGCGGCACCCAGCTGCTCTGGATCAGCGACTCCTACTCCTTCGTCCTGGCCGGCCTGCTGGTCAGCATGGGCGCGCTGAGCGACCGGATCGGCCGCAAGAAGCTGCTGCTGTCCGGCGCCACCGCCTTCGGCGCCGCCTCCCTGCTGGCCGCCTACGCGCCGAGTCCGGGCTGGCTGATCGTGGCCCGCGCGCTGCTCGGCGTCGCCGGGGCGACGATCATGCCCTCCACCCTGTCGCTGATCCGCAGCCTGTTCCCGGACGACCGGGAGCGGGCCACCGCGATCGGCATCTGGGGCGCGGCCGCCACCGCCGGTGCCGCGCTCGGGCCGGTGGTCGGCGGGGTGCTGCTGGAGCACTTCTGGTGGGGTTCGGTGTTCCTGCTGAACATCCCGGTACTGCTCCTGCTGCTGGTCTTCGGCGCCTGGCTGCTGCCGGAGTCCAGGGACCCGAAGCCGGGCCGCTGGGACGTGCTGAGCGTGGCGCTGTCGATGACCGGCGTGATCGACGTGGTGTACGCGGTCAAGGAGGGTGCGGCCCACGGCCTCGCCCGCTGGGACGTCCCGGTCACCTTCGTGCTGGGCGCCGCCGCGCTGACCGCCTTCGTCCGCCGACAACTGCGGCTGGAGACCCCGCTGCTGGACGTCCGGCTGTTCCGCGACCGGCGGTTCACCGCGGCCGTGACGGCCTCGCTGATCTCCCTGGTGGGCCTGAGCGGCGTGATCTTCGTGGTCTCCCAGTACCTCCAGCTGGTCCGCGGCTACGAGCCGCTCCAGGCGGGCCTGGCGGAGCTGCCGGCCTTCGCCGGCTCGGTGGTCGGCGGTCTGCTGACCGCCCGGGCCGCCCGGCGCTTCGGCGCCCGCAAGGCGCTGACGGTCAGTCTGCTCGCCATGGGCCTCGCCGCGGGCGCGCTGGGCTGGTTCCAGCAGGACACCGCCTACCTGCTGCTGGCCGTCTCCTTCCTGGTGACCGGGACGGCCGAGGGCGTGGTCTACACGCTCGGCGCCGACCTGGTGCTGAGCGCCGCGCCCGTCGACAAGGCCGGCGCCGCCTCGGCGGTCTCCGAGACGGCGTACGAGCTGGGCACCGCGCTCGGCATCGCCCTGGTCGGCTCGGTGGTCGGCTCGATCTACGCGAACGGGCTGTCCGTCCCGGCCGGGGCCTCCGCGGAGACCGCCGCCCGGGCCGGCGAGTCGCTGGGCTCGGCGGTGGAGGCGGCGCACGGGCTGCCGGCGGAGGTGGCCCAGCCGCTGCTGGCGAGCGCCGAGGACGCCTTCGTGCACGGCATGAACAGCGCCGGGCTGGTCGCCGGGGTACTGCTGGTCGGTGCGGCCGTGCTGGCCTGGCGGCTGCTGCGCGGCCTGTCCGCCCCGACGGCGGCCGAGCCGGTCGGGGTCACCGAGCCGCAGAAGGTCGACGCCTGACAACACCGGCGAGAACGGCCGTTCCCACCCGGAACGGCCGTTCTCGCATGCGGAACACCCGTTCCCCGGGATCCCGGGGAAGTCCTACGCCACCCCGAAGGGCAGTTCCAGCTCGGCCCAGACCACCTTGCCGTCCCGGGTGAGCCGACTGCCCCACCGCTGGGCCATCTCGCTGACCAGGAACATTCCACGCCCGCCCTCGTCCTGCTCGGCGAAGGGGCGCAGCTGGGGGGTCTGGCCGCCGGCGTCGGAGACCTCGATGGTGAGCACCCGGTCGCGGAACAGCCGCAGTCGGCGCGGTGCCTCGGCGTGCAGCAGGGCGTTCGTGACCAGCTCGCTGACCAGCAGTTCGGCGTAGTCGGAGAGCGCGGTCAGGCCCCAGGCCTCCAGGGTGGTGCGGGTGAAGCGGCGGGCCTTGCCGGGCAACTTGCCGCCGCCGCCGAGCGGGAGGGTGGCGATCCGGTCGGCGGCCACCGGCAGCGCCCGCGCCATGATCATCGCGATGTCGTCTTCGGTGCCGTCGGTGACCAGCGCGCCGAGCACGGCGTCGCAGCTCTCCTCCAGCGTCCGGCCGTTCTCGGAGAGGGTGCGGGCGAGCAGGTCGATGCCGTCGTCCAGGTCCTCGCCGCGCCGCTCGACCAGACCGTCGGTGTAGAGGGCGAGCATGCCGCCCTCGGGGAGGGTGAACTCGATCGACTCGAAGGCGACCCCGCCGACGCCCAGCGGTACGCCGGGCGGCACCTCGACCTTGCGGGCGGTGCCGTCGGTGCCGACCCGGACCGGCGGCAGGTGCCCGGCCGAGGCGACCTGGACGGTGCGCTCCAGCGGGTCGTAGACCGCGCAGATGCAGGTGGCGAACTGGCCCTCGCCGATGCCCGAGGCGGTCTCGTCCAGTCGGGTGAGGACCTGCTCGGGCGGCATGTCCAGGGTGGCCAGGGTGCGGGCGACGGTGCGCAGCTGGCCCATCGTGGCGGCGGCCCGGATGCCGTGGCCCATCACGTCGCCGACCACCAGGGCGACCCGGCCGCAGGACAGCGGCACCACGTCGAACCAGTCGCCGCCGACCTCGCTGACCACGCTGCTGGGCAGGTAGCGGTAGGCGATCTCCAGGCCGAGGGTGCGGTGGATCTCCTGCGGCAGCAGGCTGCGCTGCAGGGTGAGGGCGGTCTCCCGCTCGCGGCGGTAGAGCCGGGCGTTGTCGAGCGCCAGCGCGGTGCGGGCGACCAGTTCCTCGGCGAGCGCGACGTCGGCGTCGGTGAACGGCTCGGGGTTGCGCATCCGGATGAACTCGGAGCCGCCGAGCACCATGCCCCGGGCGGTGATCGGCACCATCAGGTACGAGTGGATGCCGGCCGCCATCCCGGGGGCGACCCGGTCCTCGCTGGACACCAGTCCGCGCAGCACCTCCTCGTCCACGTGGGCGCGCAGCAGCGGCCGCCCGATGCGCAGGCACTGGGTGTAGCTGCGGTCGGGGGCGTACTCGGAGGTCTCGCCGACGACGTCGACGGCGTGCGCGAGGCCGGTCTCGTAGGACTCGCCGACCGCGACCGCGCGCAGCGTGACCGGCCGGTCGGTGGGGATCTGGGTGGGCTCGGCGCCACGCAGCACCGGCTCCAGCAGGTCGACGGTGGCGAAGTCGGCGAACCGGGGGACGACGGCCTCGATCAGCTCCTCGGCGGTGCGCTGGAGGTCGAGGGTGGTGCCGATCCGGGCGGTGGCCTCGGCGATGGTGGCGAGGCGTTCCTGGGCGCGGGCGGCGCGGGCCTCGGCCTGGAAGCGCTCGGTGACGTCGATGATCGACGAGGCGACGCCGAAGACCCGGCCGGTGGAGTCCTCCAGCCGGAAGTAGGAGGCGGACCAGGCCCGGTCCCGCTTGGGGTCGCCGGGGACACGGCCGTGCGAGCGGGCGTCGACGACGGGCTTGCCGCTCTTGAGGACCTGTCTCATGATCTGCTCGATCTCGACGCTGTTGATGCCGGGCAGGACGACGGATATCCGGCGGCCGAGGTGGCCGGCGACCGGGACGCCGTTCATCCGGGCGAGCGCCTCGTTGATCCGGACGAAGCGCAGCCGGGTGTCGTAGACGGCCATGCCGATCGGTGAGCGGCCGAAGATGCCGTCCAGCACCGCGAGGTCGGCCTCGACCTCGTGCAGGGCGCGGGTGTCGGAGGCGGTGGCGAGCAGCAGCAGGGTGCCGTTGGGGCCGGCTATCGGATAGGTGCGGAACTCCAGCTCGACCCGGTGGCCGTCGCGGTGGCGGACCGGGAAGACGAAGGAGGTGCCGGTGCCGGACATGATCTGCTGGAACAGGCCGAGGATCTCGGGGCGGTCGGTGTCGTCGGTGAGCAGCTCGGCGGCGTAGCTGCCGACGGCCTCCTCCGCGGTGTGGCCGAGCAGGGCCTCGGCGTCCTCGCTCCAGTGCAGGATCAGGCCGTCGCTCTGCAGCAGGGCCGTAGCGAGCGGGACCAGGCGGTGGCCCTCCGGGCGCGCGGAGGCGCCGCCACGCGCGAGGCTGGCGGCGTCGGTCGCGTCCCACTCGTGTCCGTGCATTCAGGCAGCACCCCGGTTCGGCTCGTGCCCGGCCGGGTGGGCCTCGCGGTCCGTGCCGGCCGGGTTTCTTCTCCAGACTGCACGGACATCGGCCGCCCGGCGACCCCTTGGTCAGGGGCGTCCGGCCGCTTCGGTTGTACGGGCGTCATGGGTGTACCGGGCGCAGCGTACTCTCCAGAAGGCCCGCCCACTGCCGGATCACTCCGGAACGTCGAACACTGTCGTCGGTCAGCAGGTTGGCCAGGCCCAGTCCGCGGGCGAGGTCGAGGGTGGCCTGCACCGATTCGCGCACGCCCGGGCGGGTCTCGTCCGCGCCGAGGAACTCCACGGCGGCCCGGTGGGCCTCCCGGCCGACCCGGCCCTCCAGGGCGACGATCCGCTCGCGCAGGGCGTTCTCGGTGGCGGCGGCGGTCCACAGGTGCAGGGCGGCGCGGAAGGCCGGGCCGGTGTAGAGGCGGACGATCATGTCGACCACGGCCCGGGTGCGGTCGGAGCCGGCGGCCGGCAGTTCGTCCGCGTGGGCGCGGACGGCTGCCAGCCGCTCGGCGGTGACGTACTCGACGGCTGCGGTGAAGAGGTCCTCGCGGGTCGGGAAGTGGTGTTGGGCGGCGCCCCGGGAGACACCGGCGCGCTCGGCGACCACGGTGACGGTGGAGCCCTGCCAGCCGAGCTCGGCCAGGCAGTCCACGGCGGCCGCGAGCAGCCGGGCCCGGGTCGCGCGGCTGCGGTCCTGCTGGGGGGTGCGGACGACGGGGTGGCTGGTCATGGCGGGTGGCGGTTCCTGTTCCGGTCGGGGCGCGGCGGTTCGATCCTCACAGACGGGCCGCGGTCCTCGTCCGCCGGGTGGGTCCTGACCGGCGGGGGAGGTCGGATCGGGGTCCAGGGGCGTCAGGAGGCGGCCTCGGCGCGCGCGGCCTCGCGGGCTCGCAGTTCGCGGCGGAGGATCTTGCCGGCCGCGGACTTGGGGACGGCGTCGACGAACTCCACCGCGCGGACCTTCTTGTAGGGGGCGACCTGCCCGGCCACGTAGCCGGTGACCTCCTCGGCGGTCAGGGCGCTGCCGGGGGCGCGGACCACGAAGGCCTTGGGGCACTCGGTGCCGTCGGCGTCCGGCACGCCGATCACGGCGGCGTCGGTGATCTGCGGGTGGCCGAGCAGTACGGCCTCCAGTTCGGCGGGGGCGACCTGGTAGCCCTTGTACTTGATCAGCTCCTTGACCCGGTCGACGATGTGCAGGTAGCCGCGCTCGTCCACGTAGCCGATGTCACCGGTGTGCAGCCAGCCCTCGGCGTCGATCACGGCGGCGGTGTCGGAGGGGCGGCCGAAGTAGCCCTTCATCACCTGCGGGCCGCGGATCAGCAGCTCGCCGCGCTCGCCGGGCCCGAGGTCCTCGGCGGTGCCGTCCAGGGCGGTGACCCGCAGTTCGGTGGAGGGGACCATCCGGCCGACCGAGCCGGGCGAGGGGGCGCGTTCGGTCGGGGAGACCACGTGGGTGACCGGGGACAGCTCGGTCATGCCGTAGCCCTGGAGCAGGTGCGGCAGGCCCAGGCGCCGGGCGCAGGAGTCGGCGAGGTCCTGGTCCAGCGGGGCGGCCGCGCACAGCAGGTACTCCACGGAGGAGAGGTCGAAGCCGTCCACCACCGGGTGCTTGGCCAGGGCGAGGGCGATCGGCGGGGCCACCACCAGGGCCTGCACCCGGTGCTGCTCGATCGCGCGGCAGAACTGCTCCAGGTCGAACCGGGGCAGCACGACCACGGTGGCGCCGCAGCGCAGCGGCTGGTTGAGCAGCGCCGCCAGGCCGTAGATGTGGAAGAAGGGCAGCACGGCGAGCACCCGTTCGCCGACGGCGGGGCGGTAGAGGGCGTCGGTCTGGGCGAGGTTGGTGGCGATCGAGCGGTGGGTGAGCATCACGCCCTTGGGCAGGCCGGTGGTGCCGCTGGAGTAGGGCAGTACGGCGACGTCCCGGCCGGGGTCGATCGTGGTCTCGGGGGCGGGGCCGGTGGCGGCCAGCAGGTCGGCGAGCGAGCGGTGGCCGTCGGCGCCGTCCAGCACGATGACCTCGGTCAGCGCGCGGCCGTCGGCGGCGAGCAGGTCGGCGGCCGCACCGGCGGTCGGCAGGAACGGGGAGACGGTGATCAGCCAGCGGGCGCCGCTGTCGCGGAGCTGGCCGGCGAGTTCGGTCGGGGTGGAGAGGGAGGACACCGTGGTCACGGTGGCGCCGGCCCGGGTGGCGCCGTAGTAGGCCATCGGGTACACGATCGAGTTGGGGCTGAACAGGGCCACCACGTCGCCCTTGCGCACTCCGGCCTCGGCCAGCCCGGCGGCGACCCGCTCGACCGAGGCGGCGAGCCGCGCGTAGCTGACCTGCTCCCCGGTGAGGCCGTCGATCAGGGCCGGCCGCTCGCCGTACTCGGCGGCGGCGCCGAGCACCGCGTCATGGATCGGCAGGTCGACCACGGGGACGTCCGGGAACTCGCTTCGAAACACCAAGGTAAGCCTCCAGCAAGGAAGTTGATGCGGCAACAAAACCGGCTCTGGGTCGACTCGGGGGCGTGCTCAGGAGCATACGGACAGTCAGGGGGGTGGCTGGGCCATTGTGGGGAACCGGGGTGGAACACGCGTGGCACGGTTGCTCCCAGGGGCGCCCGCCCGGACGGTTTGGACCACGGCCGCCCGCCCCCGAGTGCGGCCCCGGACCCTGGAGCAACCCTCGTGAGACCCACCTCCCCCTCCCTGCCGTCCGCCCGCCGACTGTTCGCCGCCGCCGCGGTGGCGGCCGCGCTCACCCTCGGCGGGGCCCCGGCCGCGCTGGCCGCGCCGGACGACAACGGCGACGTCACGTACTCGCACTCGCCCTCGCACTCGCCCTCGCACTCGCCCAGGCACTCGCCCTCGTACTCGCACTCGCCCTCGTACTCACCCTCGCACTCCCCCCGCCACTCGCCGAGCGCCTCGCCGACCCGTCACGAGCCGCACGGCGGCGTCGGCACCGGTGGCGGCGGCACCTCCGGGGCCAACGCCGCCGAGGTGATCGGCGGCGTCGCGCTGGTCGCCGGAGCGGGCGGACTGACCGTCCGCGCGATGCGCCGCCGCCCCGGGCGCAATGCCGAGTCCTGACCGCCCCACCCGCGCGCCGCGCGGCGGCCCCAGCCCGTTGACGGCCGGGGTCACCGCGCTGGCGCTCGCGGCGGTCGGCTTCTGGCTGGTCCACGACGGCAGCGCCGACCGGCACGGGCCGCCGCTGCCGCCCGCACCCCCGGTGGCCGCCGTACCGTCCCGGGCCGCGGCCGCCTCGCCCGTCGCCACGCCGACCCCGCCGGTGCCCGTCCACCCGCCGCTGGCCGCCTCCGCGCCGACCCGGATCCGGATCCCCGCGATCAAGGTCGACGCACCGGTGACCGGCCTCGGGCTGGACGCTTCCCGGCAGTTGAACACCCCTCCGATGGAGCAGCGCAACCTGGCCGGCTGGTACCGGGACGGAGCCGCGCCCGGTGCCGCCGGGAACGCCATCATGGTCGGGCACGCCGACAACCGCAGCGGGCCGGCGGTGTTCTACCGGCTCGGGCTGCTGCGCCCGGGCGGCACCGTGGAGGTGGTCCGCAAGGACCGGCGCACCGCGGTGTTCACCGTCGACTCCGTCCGGGTGTTCCCGAAGAAGGACTTCCCGGACGCCCAGGTGTACGGCGGCGCCGGCGACCGGGCCGAGCTGCGGGTGATCACCTGCGGCGGGAGGTTCGACCCGCGCACCGGGTACGAGTCCAACACCGTCGTGTTCGCCCACCTGAGCTCCGTGCGGTGACCCGGCCCGGACAGCGGTGCCTCGGGACGGTCAGTACGACTTGGGCAGGCCCAGGGTGTGCTGGGCGACGAAGTTGAGCACCATCTCCCGGCTGACCGGGGCGACCCGGCCGACCCGGGTGGCCGCCAGCAGCGCGCCCAGCCCGTACTCCTGGGTCAGGCCGTTGCCGCCGAGGGTCTGCACCGCCTGGTCGACCGTCCGGGCGGCGGCCTCCCCGGCGGCGTACTTGGCCATGTTGGCGGCCTCCCCGGCGGCCAGGTCCTCGCCCGCGTCGTAGAGCAGCCCGGCCTTCTGGGTCATCAGCCGGGCCAGCTCGATCTCCACCGCGCACTGGGCCAGCGGGTGGGCCAGGCCCTGGTGGGCGCCGATCGGGGTGGACCAGACGGTGCGGGTCTTGGCGTACTCGACGGCCTTGCCGAGGGCTTGCCGGGCGAGACCGAGCGAGAACGCGGCGGTGAGGATCCGCTCGGGGTTGAGCCCGGCGAACAGCTGGAGCAGACCGGCGTTCTCGTCGCCGACCAGGGCGTCGGCGGGCAGCCGGACGTCGTCCAGGAAGACCTGGAACTGCTTCTCGGGGGCGACCAGCTCCATCGGGATCGCCCGGTACTCGAAACCGGGGGTGTCGCGCGGGACGACGAACAGGCAGGGCTTGAGCTTGCCGGTGCGAGCGTCTTCGGTGCGGGCGACGAACAGCACGGCGTCGGAGTGGTCGATGCCGGAGACGAACACCTTGCGGCCGGTGAGCAGCCAGTCCTCGCCGTCCCGGCGGGCGACGGTGGAGATCCGGTGCGAGTTGGAGCCGGCGTCCGGCTCGGTGATGCCGAAGGCCATCGTGCGGCTGCCGTCGGCGAGTCCGGGCAGCCAGTGCCGCTTCTGCTCCTCGGTGCCGTAGCGGGCTATCACCGTGCCGCAGATCGCCGGGGAGACGATCAGCAGCAGCAACGGGCAGCCGGCGGTGCCGAGTTCCTCCAGGACGATGGCGAGGTCGGTGATGCCGCCGCCCCCGCCGCCGTACTCGGCGGGCAGGTTGACGCCGAGGTAGCCGGCCTTCCCGGCCTCCGCCCAGAGTTCCTCGGCGGGCTCGCCGGCTCGGGCCTTGGCGAGGTAGTAGGCGGAGCCGTAGCGGCGGCCGAGGTCGCCGACGGCCTGACGCAGGGCCTTGCGTTCGGGGGTTTCGAGGAGCTGACTGCCGATGGCGGACATGCGGGGTCCTTCCTCAGGCTTCGGTGGTCTGGACGACGGCCAGCAGGGTGCCGAGTTCGACCTGCCGGCCGGGGGTGGCGAGGAGTTCGACGAGGACGCCGTCGGCGGGGGCGGTGACGCGGTGCTCCATCTTCATCGCCTCCAGCACGAGCAGCGACTGTCCGGCGGTGACGGCGTCCCCGACGGCGACGGTGGTGCGGAGCACGGTGCCGGGCATCGGGGCGAGCAGGGCGCCGGGGTCGGTCTGGGCGGTCGGGTCGGGGAAGCGCGGCAGGGCGGTGAGCGCGGTGCCGCCGGTCGGGGTGTCGACGTACACCTGGTCCGCCCGGTCGCCGTAGCGGGCCACCCGGTAGGGGCGTCGGACCTCGCCCTCGCGCAGGACGACCAGCTCGGCGGTGGCTTCGACCAGTTCGACGTCCGGGTGGTCCTCGGCCAGCAGGCCGGCCCGGTTGGTGCGGTAGCGGACCTCCAACTCCGTTCCGTCGGGGGCCCGGTAGCGCTTCAGCTGCGACTGGGAGGGCAGGTTGCGCCAGCCTGACGGCAGTGCGGTGCGTCGGGCGGCGGCGTCGGCGAGGGCGGCGGCCAGGGCGGCGCGCCCGGCCCCCTTGCCGTCCGGGGCGGTGAGCTCGACCGCGTGCTCGGTGAGGAAGCCGGTGTGCAGGCGTTCGGCGAGGAAGGCCGGGTGGCGCAGCGCCCGGACCAGCAACTCCCGGTTGGTGGACGGCCCGTGGATCCTCGCCCGGGCCAGCGCGTCGGCCAGCCTGCGGGCGGCGGCGGCGCGGGTCGGCGCCCAGGCGATCACCTTGGCGAGCATCGCGTCGTAGTGCGGGGTGATCTCGCTGCCGGACTCGACACCGGAGTCCAGGCGCAGGCCGGTGTCGGCGCGCACGCCGGTGCCGGTGCTCGTGAACTCCTGGTGGTCGGTGGCGAGTTCGAGCCGGTACAGGGTGCCGGTGGCGGGCTGCCAGTCCTTGGCCGGGTCCTCGGCGTACAGTCGGGCCTCGATCGCGTGGCCGGTGGTCGGCGGCGGGGTGGGCCCGGGTAGCCTCTCCCCTTCGGCGACGGCGAGTTGGAGCGCGACCAGGTCCAGGCCGGTGACCGCCTCGGTGACCGGGTGCTCGACCTGGAGGCGGGTGTTCATCTCCAGGAAGTAGAACCGGCCGTCCTCGGCGAGCAGGAACTCGGCGGTGCCGGCGCCGACATAGCCGATCGCCCGGGCGGCGTTCACGGCCGCCGCGTGCAGCTCCGCCCGTACCTCTGCCGGGAGGCCGGGGGCCGGGGCCTCCTCGACCACCTTCTGGTGCCGCCGCTGCAGCGAGCAGTCGCGGTCTCCGACCGCCCAGACCGTGCCGTGGGTATCGGCCAGCAGCTGGACCTCGACATGCCGCCCGGTGGGCAGGTAGCGCTCGCAGAACACCTCGTCCGAGCCGAAGGCCTTGGCCGCCTCGGCCCGGGCCGCCGCCAGCTCGGCGGGCAGGTCCGCCAGCCGGCGGACCACCCGCATGCCGCGGCCGCCGCCGCCCGCCGCGGCCTTGACCAGCACCGGCAGGTCGGCCTCGGTCGGCTCGGCCAGCGCCCCCAGGACGGGCACCCCGGCCTCGGCCATCAGTCGCTTGGCAGCGGTCTTGGAGCCCATCGCGGCGATCGCGGCCGGCGGCGGGCCGACCCAGACCAGGCCCGCATCCAGCACGGCCCGCGCGAACTCGGCGCTCTCGGAGAGGAATCCGTACCCGGGGTGGACGGCGTCGGCCCCGGCCGCCAGCGCGGCGCGCACGATCAGCTCGCCGCGCAGGTAGGTGTCGGCGGGCGCGGCACCGGGCAGCCGGACGGCGGCGTCCGCCTCGCGCACGTGCGGGGCGGTGGCGTCCGGGTCGGAGTGGACGGCGGTGGTCGCGATGCCCAGCTCCCGGCAGGTGCGGAACACCCGGCGGGCGATCTCGCCCCGGTTGGCGACCAGCAGGTTGGTGATCGAAATCTTGGAAACCATCGTCGGTAGCCCTCTCACATCCGGAAGACGCCGTAGCCGCGCGCGCCCTCGACCGGCGCGTTGTGGATCGCGGACAGGCACAGGCCGAGCACCGTACGGGTGTCGCGCGGATCGATCACGCCGTCGTCGTAGAGCCGGCCGGACAGGAACACCGGCAGCGACTCGGCCTCGATCTGCTGCTCGACCATCGCCCGGATCGCCGCGTCCGCGTCCTCGTCGTACGGCTGGCCCTTCGCCGCGGCCGACTGGCGGGCGACGATCGACAGCACCCCGGCGAGCTGCTGGGGGCCCATCACGGCGGACTTGGCGCTCGGCCAGGAGAACAGGAAGCGCGGCTCGTACGCCCGGCCGCACATGCCGTAGTGGCCGGCGCCGTAGGACGCGCCCATCAGCACGGACAGGTGCGGGACCGTGGAGTTGGCCACAGCGTTGATCATCATCGCGCCGTGCTTGATGATGCCGCCCTGCTCGTAGTCCTTGCCGACCATGTAGCCGGTGGTGTTGTGCAGGAACAGCAGCGGGGTGTTCCGCCGGTTCGCCAACTGGATGAACTGCGCGGCCTTCTGGGACTCCGCGCTGAACAGCACGCCCTGGGCGTTGGCCAGGATGCCGACCGGGTAGCCGTGGAGGCGGGCCCAGCCGACGGCCAGGCTGGTGCCGTAGAGCGGCTTGAACTCGTCGAAGTCGGAGCCGTCGACGATCCGGGCGATCACCTCGCGCGGGTCGAAGGGCACCTTGAGGTCGCCCGGGACGATGCCGAGCAGCTCCTCCTCGTCGTACTTCGGCGGCTCGGCGAACCGGTCCGGCGAAGGCCCCGGCTTACGGTGGTCGAGCCGGGCGACGATCCGGCGGGCGATCCGCAGCGCGTCCGCCTCGTCCACCGCGAAGTGGTCGGCCAGGCCGGAGGTGCGGGCGTGCATCTCGGCACCGCCCAGCGACTCGTCGTCGGCCTCCTCACCGGTGGCCATCTTCACCAGCGGCGGGCCGCCGAGGAACACCTTGGCGCGTTCCTTGACCAGCACGGTGTGGTCGGACATGCCCGGCACGTAGGCGCCGCCGGCCGTCGAGTTGCCGAACACCACGGCCACGGTGGGGATTCCGGCGGCGGACAGCCGGGTGAGGTCCCGGAAGAGTGCGCCGCCGGGGATGAAGATCTCCTTCTGGCTGGGCAGATCGGCACCGCCGGACTCGACCAGATTGACCAACGGGAGGCGGTTGTTCAGCGCGATCTCGTTGGCCCGCAGGGCTTTTCGGAGGGTCCACGGGTTGCTGGCGCCGCCGCGCACCGTCGGGTCGTTGGCGGTGATCACGCATTCCACACCCTCGATCACGCCGATGCCGGTGACCAGGGCCGCGCCCACCGGGTAGTCGCTCCCCCAGGCGGCCAGCGGGGACAGCTCCAGGAACGGGGAGTCCGGGTCGACCAGCAGCTCGATCCGCTCGCGGGCCAGCAGCTTGCCGCGCCTGCGGTGGCGCTCCACGTACTTGGGGCCGCCGCCCGCCAGCGCCTTGGCGTGCTCGGCGTCGAGCTCGGCGAGCTTGCCGACCATCGCGGCACGGTGCTCGGCGTGATCGGGCCCGGCCGGGTCGACGCGGGTGGTCAGGACGGTCACAGCAGGGCCTCCGGAATGTCGAGGTGGCGGGAGCGCAGCCACTCCCCCAGGGCCTTGGCCTGCGGGTCGAAGCGGTGCTGGGCGGCGACGCCCTCGCCGAGCAGGCCGGTCACGGTGAAGTTGACCGCCCGCAGGTTCGACAGCAGGTGCCGGGTGACGGCCAACTCGGCGGTCTCAGGCAGGAGTTCGCGCAGTCGGTCGACGGTGAGGGTGTGGACGAGCCAGCGCCAGCCGTCCTCGCTTCGGGCCCAGACGCCGAGGTTGGCATCGCCCCCCTTGTCGCCGCTGCGGGCACCGGCGACCAGGCCGAGCGGGGCGCGGCGGGTCGGGCTCTCGGGCAGCGGGGCGGGCAACTCGCCCTCCGCTTGGACCGGTTGGGAGGTGACCGGAGCCGGCGGGACGGCGATCCGGCGGCCGTCCGGCAGTACGGCCGCATGCTCCACCAGCTTGGCATCGACGTACGCGGCGGTGAACACCCCGTACGGTGCGCCCGCGCCGGGTGGCGCGGTGAGGTGGAAGCCCGGGTACCCGGCCAGACCCAATTCGACGGCGGCCTTGCCGAGTTCGCGGCCGACCCTGACCGAATCGGGGTCACGGGCGGTCAGCCGCAGCAGCGCGGAGGCGGCCTCCTCGGTGGCTGCGTCCGGGTGGTCGGTGCGGGCGAGGGTCCACCGCAGTTCGGCCGGGCGGGCCTCGGGCGGCAGGGCAGCGGCGAACTGCCGCTGCACCAGCTCGGCCTTGGCCTCGATGTCCAGGCCGGTGAGCACGAAGACCACCTCGTTGCGGTGGCCGCCGAGCCGGTTGAGACCGACCTTCAGGGTGGGCGGCGGGGCCTCGCCGCGCACGCCGTCGATCCGCACCCGGTCCGGCCCCTCCTCGGTGAGCCGGACGGTGTCCAGCCGGGCGGTGACGTCTGGGCCGAGGTAGTGCGATCCGCCGGTCTCGTACAGGAGTTGGGCAGTGACGGTGCCGACGGTGACGGCCCCACCGGTGCCGGGGTGCTTGGTGATCACGCTGGAGCCGTCGGCGTGCAGCTCGGCGAGCGGGAAGCCAGGGCGGGTCACATCGTGCTCATGGAAGAAGGCGTAGTTGCCGCCGGTCGCCTGCGCCCCGCACTCCAGGACGTGCCCGGCCACCACCGCCCCGGCCAGGGCGTCGAGGTCGTCGGCCGTCCAGCCGAAGTGGGCGATCGCCGGCCCGGCCACCAGTGCGGCGTCGGTGACCCGCCCGGTCACCACCACGTCCGCGCCTTCGGCCAGGCAGGCGGCGATGCCGAAGCCGCCGAGGTAGGCGTTGGCGGCCAACAGTCCCTCGGGCAAGCCCAGTTCGGACCGGCGCGACAGCAGGTCATCGCCCTCGACATGGGCGACGGCCGCTCCGACACCCAGGCGCCGCGCCAACTCCCTCAGCTGGTCGGCGAGTCGGGCGGGGTTGAGCCCGCCCGCGTTCACCACGATCTTCACGTCCCGCTCGCGGGCCAGACCGAGGCATTCCTCCATCTGCCGCAGGAAGGTCCGGGCGTACCCGAGCGACGGGTCCTTCAGCCGGTCCCGGGCCAGGATCAGCATGGTCAGCTCGGCGAGGTAGTCCCCGGTGAGTACGTCCAGCGGCCCGCCCGTGAGCATCTCCCGCACCGCCGCGAAGCGGTCACCGTAGAACCCCGAGGCATTTCCGATCCGCAGTACCGAGCGTGCGCGCGCCAAAGCGCCTCCCCTGCCGGTGGGTTGACGACACCCCGCACGAGCGCCGCCGGGCAGCAGCGTGGCACCGGCCGAAGAAAAAAGCAATCATGCCTGCTTGTTTCGCTGCTCCGAGCCCTCGCCCACCGGCATCGCGACGGACACCCCCGGTTTCCCGTCGAAGATCATCGAGCAGTAGGCTCCCTCCGCAACACGACGCGAAGGGGAGCCTCAGTGGCGCGGGTTGCGGTGATCGGTGGGGGTATCGGCGGGCTGGGAACAGCGCTCATGCTCGGACGGCGGGGCCACGAGGTCACCCTGTTCGAGCAGGACGCGCGGCAGGCCGGAGACGACCTGAACCACGACTTCCTCCACTGGGACAGGCCCAGGGTCCCGCACGCCGTCCAGCCCCACTCCTTCCTCGCGCCCGTGCGCACCGTGCTGAACGCCGACGCCCCCGATGTCTACGCGGACCTGCTGGCCCGCGGCGCCCGCGAGTACCACGACTTCGACTGGTTCGGTGAGCGTCCGCCGCACCGGGCCGGTGACGAGGACCTGGTGACCCTGCGCATGCGCCGCATCGTGCTGGAGGCCGCCCTGGCCTCCGCCGTACGGCGGGAACCCACCGTCGAGGTGCGGCGGGGCCGCCGGGTGAGCGCCCTCATCGTCGAGGAGGGCCACCCCGCCCGGGTCACCGGCGTACGCGTGGGCGCGCGGACGCACCGGACCGACCTCGTCGTCGACGCCGCCGGCCGCCGCTCGCCGGTTCCCGGCTGGCTGGTCGCGGCCGGCTGCCGCCCGCCCGTGGTCGACAGCCATCGCGCCGGGATCGCCTACCTGTGCCGCTGGTACCGCCTGCGCGCCGACGGTCCGCGCGACCCCGGGCGGGTGAGGCCCGGCTCGGCCGCGGCGTTCGCGCTCGCCGGCGTCTTCCCGTCCGACAACGACACCTTCGCGGTGAACGTGGTGCTCTCCACGGGCGATCCGAGCCGCAGCGCGCTCATCGACCCGACCGTGTTCGAGGCCGCCGCCCGCAGCTTCCCCGCCTGCGCCGCCTGGCTCGACCTGGACCCGGAACCGCAGTCGGCCGTGCTGGCGATGGCCGGCCTGGACAACCGCTGGACCGCCCTGACCGACGATGCCGGACCGGTCGTCACCGGCCTGGTCAACGCCGGGGACAGCCTGATCCACACCAACCCCACCCTCGGCCACGGCGCGGCCCTCGCCCTGCGCGCCGCCCAGTACCTCGGCGCCCATGCCGACGAGGTCGCCGCGGACCCCATGGGCTACCACGCCTGGACCACCCGGACGCTCCGCCCGTTGTTCGACGCGCAGGTGACCGCCGACCGCGCCAACGAGCAGCGCCTCGCGGAGAGTTCACCGCTCTCGGACCGGCGGGCCGCCGCCCTGGCCGCCTGCGCCTTCGAGGACCCCGTCGTCATGCGGGCCCGAGCCCAGGTGCGCCATCTGGTGCGCACGCCCGAAGAGGCCTACGGCACCGAGGAGGTGGACCGCCACGTCACCGCCTGGCTGGCCGCCCGCCCCGACTTCGAGCCGCAGCTCGACGGCCCGACCCGGGACCAGTGGGATGCGCTGACCTCCGCCACCGCGGGTGCGGGCCGCCCTGCGTGATCCAGCCCGGGCGCGGACCGATCAGGATTCGAGAAGCGCCCGCGCCGGGGCCGCGCCTAGCGTTGCGGTCATGAACGAGATCACCATTCACTGGACCTTCCTCCCGCACACCGACCCCGAGGCCTCGCTCGCCTTCTACCGCGACCTGCTCGGCTTCGAGGTCCGCAAGGACGTCGGCGGCGGCCCGATGCGGTGGATCACCGTCGGGCCGACCGGGCAGCCGGGGGTGTCGGTGGTACTGGAGCCGCCGACCGCCGATCCGGGCATCACCGAGGACGAGCGGCGTACCATCGCCGAGATGATGGCGAAGGGGACGTACGCCCGGCTGGTGCTCGCCACCGCCGACCTGGACGGGGTGTTCGACCGGCTGAAGTCCGGCGGCGCCGAGCTCGTCCAGGAGCCCACCCTGCAGCCGTACGGCATCCGCGACTGTGCCTTCCGCGACCCGGCGGGCAACATGATCCGCTTCAACGAGGTGCGCTGAGCCTCCGCCCGCCCCGAGGGCGCTCCCTCGGGGCGGGCCCCGATCGACCGACCGTAGAACCCGCCCGACAGCCAGGGAGCGAAGAGAACGATGGCCGAGCCGCACGTCGCCGACAGCCACGACCTGATCCGCGTGCACGGCGCCCGCGAGAACAACCTCAAGGACGTCAGCGTCGACATCCCCAAGCGCCGCCTGACCGTGTTCACCGGCGTCTCCGGCTCGGGCAAGAGCTCGCTGGTCTTCGACACCATCGCCGCCGAGTCGCAGCGGCTGATCAACGAGACCTACAGCGCCTTCGTCCAGGGCTTCATGCCCACCCTGGCCCGCCCCGAGGTGGATGTCCTGGAGGGGCTGACCACCGCGATCATCGTCGACCAGCAGCGGATGGGCGCCGACCCGCGCTCCACGGTCGGCACCGCCACCGACGCCAACGCGATGCTGCGGATCCTGTTCAGCCGGCTCGGCACGCCGCACATCGGCTCCCCCAAGGCGTACTCCTTCAACGTCCCCTCGATCAGCGGCGCCGGTGCCGTGACCGTCGAGCGCGGCGGCAAGACCGTCAAGGAACGGCGCAGCTTCAGCATCACCGGCGGCATGTGCCCGCGCTGCGAGGGCCGCGGCAGCGTCTCCGACATCGCCCTCACCCAGCTCTACGACGCCACCAAGTCGCTCGCCGAGGGTGCGATCACCATCCCCGGCTGGAAGCCGGACAGCTGGTGGACGGTCGGCGTCTACACCAACTCCGGCTTCCTCGACCCGGACAAGCCGATCCGCGAGTACACGAAGAAGGAACTGCAGGACTTCCTCCACCGGGAGCCGACCAAGGTCAAGATCAACGGCGTCAACCTCACCTACGAGGGCCTGATCCCCAAGCTCCAGAAGTCCATGCTGTCCAAGGACAAGGACGCCCTGCAGCCGCACATCCGGGCCTTCGTGGAGCGCGCCGTCACCTTCACCTCCTGCCCTGACTGCGGGGGCACCCGGCTGAGCGAGGCCGCCCGCTCCTCCAAGATCGGGGCCGTCAGCATCGCCGACGCCTGCGCCATGCAGATCAGCGACCTCGCCGACTGGGTCCGCGAGTTGGACGAGCCCTCGGTGACGCCGCTGCTCACCGCGCTCCAGCAGACCCTGGACTCCTTCGTCGAGATCGGCCTCGGCTACCTCTCGCTCAACCGCCCGTCCGGGACCCTCTCCGGCGGCGAGGCGCAGCGTGTCAAGATGATCCGCCACCTCGGCTCCTCGCTCACCGACACCACCTACGTCTTCGACGAGCCCACCACCGGCCTGCACCCGCACGACATCAGCCGGATGAACGACCTGCTGCTGCGCCTGCGGGACAAGGGCAACACGGTGCTGGTGGTGGAGCACAAGCCGCAGACCATCGCGATCGCCGACCACGTGGTGGACCTCGGCCCCGGGGCGGGTGCGGCCGGCGGCGCGGTCTGCTTCGAGGGCAGCGTGGACGGGCTGCGCGCCAGCGGCACCGTCACCGGCCGCCACCTGGCCGACCGGACGGCGCTGCGGCAGAGCGTCCGCAAGCCCGACGGCGCGCTGGCGATCCGCGGTGCGAACTCCCACAACCTGAGGGACGTGGACGTGGACGTCCCGCTCGGGGTGCTCACCGTGGTCACCGGTGTCGCCGGCTCCGGCAAGAGCTCGCTGATCCACGGCTCGCTGGGTCGGCGGTCAGGGGCTGCGGACGAGAACGTGGTGTACGTCGACCAGGGCGCCATCAAGGGCTCGCGGCGCAGCAACCCGGCGACGTACACCGGGCTGCTGGACCCGATCCGCAAGGCCTTCGCCAAGGCGAACGGTGTCAAGCCGGCCCTGTTCAGCGCCAACTCGGAGGGCGCCTGCCCGACCTGCAACGGCGCGGGCGTGGTCTACACCGACCTGGCGATGATGGCCGGGGTGGCCACCACCTGCGAGGACTGCGAGGGCAAGCGCTACCAGGCCTCGGTGCTGGAGTACCGGCTCGGCGGCCGGGACATCAGCGAGGTGCTCGCGATGTCGGTGACCGAGGCGGAGGGGTTCTTCGGCGCCGGCGAGGCGAGGCTGCCGGCCGCGCACCGGATCCTGGAGCGGCTCGCCGACGTCGGCCTCGGCTACCTGAACCTCGGCCAGCCGCTCACCACGCTGTCCGGCGGCGAGCGGCAGCGGCTGAAGCTGGCCACCCACATGGCGGACAAGGGCGGGGTCTACGTCCTGGACGAGCCGACCACCGGTCTGCACCTGGCGGACGTCGAGCAGCTGCTCGGATTGCTGGACCGGCTGGTGGACTCCGGCAAGTCGGTGATCGTGATCGAGCACCACCTGGCGGTCATGGCGCACGCGGACTGGATCATCGACCTCGGCCCGGGGGCCGGCCACGAGGGCGGGCGGGTGGTCTTCGAGGGCACCCCGGCCGAGCTGGTCGCGGCCCGCTCCACGCTGACCGGCGAGCACCTGGCGGAGTACGTGGCCGGCTGAGGCGCCGAAGGCCCTCCCGTACGGGATGTCAGTCCAGCGGGAGGGCCATCTCCAGGATCCGGGCCTCCGGGTCCAGCGCGTACGGCGTCTCACCGCCGGTGTACGTGAAGCCGCGCCGCCGGTAGAAGGCGGCGGCGCGGTGGTTCTCCTCGTGCACCCCGAACAGCATCCGCTCGGCCCTCAGCTTTGCCCGATCCGTTCCACGATCAGCTCGCACAACTCGTGGGTGCGCAGCGCGTCGTGGGCGTCGAGGGTCTTCCCCGCGCGGACGGCGTCCAGGAAGCCGACCACGCACTGCTCGATGCCGCGCTGGCGGGCGACCGACACCCAGTCGCCGCGTCGGCGGACGGTGGGCTGGCCGCGGTGGTCGACCACCTCGGCCAGGTTGCGCACCTCGCGCTTGGAGTCGCCGCCGGAGACCTCCAGCACCTCCTCGGTCGAACCCGAGACCCGGTTCATGATGCCCAGCGCGGTGAAGCCCTCCCCGCCGAGCGTGAGCACCACGTGCTCGACCAGGCCGTCCCGGGTGCGGGCCCGGACGTCCACGTGCTCGATCTCGCCGGGGGCGAGGAAGCGCAGCAGGTCCACGACGTGGATGAAGTCGTCGTAGACCAGCGTGCGGGCAGCCTCGGCCAGGCCCTCGCGGTTCTTCTGCAGCACGATCAGGTCGCGCGGCCGCTCCTTGGCCTGGACGTACCCGGGCGCGTGCCGCCGGTTGAAGCCGACCATCAGCGAGCGGCCGGTCCGGTCGGCGAGCCCGACCAGCCGGCGGGCGCCGTCCAGGGTGTAGTCCAGCGGCTTGTCGACGTAGACGTCCACCCCGGCGGTGAGCAGCCGCTCGACGATCGGCACGTGCTGGTCGGTCGCGGCGTGCACGAAGGCGGCGCGGATGCCGCTGTCGATCAGCTCACCGAGGTCGGTGAACCGGTGTTGGGCGCCGATCCGGTGGGCCTCCCCCAGCCGGTCCAGTTTGGCCCGGTCCCGGGTCATCAGCCGCAGGTCCAGCCCGGGCAGGGCGGTGAGCACCGGCAGGTAGGCCTTCTGCGCGATGTCGCCCAGGCCGATCACCCCGACGGGGAGCCGAGGTTCGGAAGCAGCGGTCTCGCCCATGGGATCTCCTGCCGTGGAACGGACGGTCGTCACGTCGAGCCATCCTACGTGCCTGGTCACGGCGGTCGACGGGACCGCCCGGGGCCCGGAGGCGCCCCGCTGTGCCGCCGCGCGGGCATGGCCGGAACCACTGATGCGGCCGTACCGCGGCGGTCATGATCCGGTCGCACCCTGTCCGACCGCCGCCGACACCCGGCACGAGGGGCCGGTCGCGATCGCGGACGGCCTGCTGGTGACACTACGGCCCTGAACTGCGTTCGCCCGCGGGCCAGTTGGTCAGGCGCCGGCGGCGGCCGCCGCCGCGAGACTGTCCAGCACCGGGCGGATCAGCGGGTGGCCGTCGGCGCCGGCCCGGACGGCGGCGAAGACCCGTCGGGTGGCCAGGTCGCTGTCCACCGGGCGGACGGCGACCCGGGAGAGGTCCACGCCGCGCAGCGCGGACCTCGGCACCAGGGCGACGCCGGAGCCCGCCGAGGCGAGCGCGACGACCGCGCGGAAGTCGTCGGAGGAGTGCAGCAACCGGGGCTGGAACCCGGCGTGCTCGCAGGCCAGCAGCACCACGTCGTGACAGGGGTTGCCCGGGTAGGGGCCGATCCAGGGCTCGTCGGCCAGCGCGGCGACGGCGAGCGGCCCCTCCTCGGCGGCCAGCGGGTGGGCCAGCGGCAGCACCGCCTCGAAGGGCTCGGCGTAGAGCGGGACCCGGGTGAGCCGGGCGTCGTCGGCCCGCGGGGCACCCCGGTACTCGACGGCCACCGCGAGGTCGGCCCGGCCGTCCAGCACCATCGGCAGGCTGGCGTCGCCCTCGGCGTCCAGCACCTTCAGCCGCACGCCCGGCGCCCGCTCGGCGAGCAGGCCGATCGCCGGGGCCAGCACATGGGAGATGCCGGTGGCGAAGGAGGCGACGGTGACCTCGCCCGCGACGCCCGCGCTGTACGCGGCGAGGTCGGCCTCGGCGCGCTCCAGCTGGGCGAGCACCGCGTCGGCGTGACCGAGCAGGATCTCCCCGGCGGCGGTCAGGCGCACGCCCCGGCCCTCGCGGGCCAGCAGGTGGTGGCCGGTCTCCTGCTCCAGGGCGGCCAGCTGCTGGGAGACCGCGGAGGGGGTCAGGTAGAGGGCGGCCGCCGCGGCGGTCACAGTGCGGTGGTCCGCCACGGCCCGCAGGGTCCGCAGCCGTCGTGCGTCGATCACACGCCAATTCTGCCAGCGTCGCGGAGTGAACCGGCCGGACGGCGAACCGGCCCGGGCGGGTGACGCTCGCGGGCTGCCCTACGACCGGTGACGTATCTCGGCACGAGATCGCTTCCCGTCGTTGACCGTCCCGGCCGGGCGACGCTCGGCCGTCCCCCGAGCCGGCCGCCGGAACGACCAGGACCGGTCCCGGGAACCGCGAACGGGGGTGGGACGCCGGTGCGGGCCGGCGCCCCACCCCCGTAGCGGGAGGGTGCGACAGGTGGTCGGTGGGCCGTGCGGCGGAGACGCATCGATTCGCCTCCGCCGCACGGACATTGTGCGCCCGCGGGCCGGTCCGGTTCCGAGCGGTCCGGCCCGCGGGCAGTCGGTGCGGGCCCCTGCCGGGCCCGGCGGGGGTTACTCCCCCAGGGCGGCGCGCGCGTCCACGAAGGCCGCGACGGCGCGCTCGACGTCCTCGGTGGAGTGCGCCGCGGACAGCTGCACCCGGATCCGGGCCTGGCCGTGCGGGACCACCGGGTAGGAGAACCCGATCACGTACACCCCGCGCTCCAGCAGGAGTTCGGCGAGCCGGCCGGCCTTGGCCGCGTCGCCGATCATCACCGGGGCGATCGGATGGTCGCCCGGCAGGATCTCGAACCCGGCCTCGGTCATCCGGCTGCGGAACAGCGCGGTGTTGGCGGCCAGCTTCTCGCGCAGCTCGTTGGACCGCTCGACCAGGTCGAGCACCTTCAGCGAGGCGGCCGCGATCACCGGGGCCAGCGAGTTGGAGAACAGGTACGGACGCGAGCGCTGGCGCAGCAGGGCCACGATCTCCCGGCGGGCGGCGACGTAGCCGCCGGAGGCGCCGCCGAGCGCCTTGCCCAGGGTGCCGGTGATGATGTCCACCCGGTCCATCACGCCGTGCAGTTCGGGGGTGCCGCGGCCACCCGCGCCGACGAAGCCGACGGCGTGCGAGTCGTCCACCATGACCATGGCGTCGTAGCGGTCGGCCAGGTCGCAGATCTCGCGCAGCGGGGCGACGTAGCCGTCCATCGAGAAGACGCCGTCGGTGACGATCAGGCGGCGGCGGGCGTCCTGGGTCTCCTTGAGCTGCTGCTCCAGGTCGGCCATGTCACGGTTGGCGTAGCGGTGGCGGCGGGCCTTGCTGAGCCGGATGCCGTCGATGATGCTGGCGTGGTTCAGCGCGTCGGAGATGACGGCGTCGCGGTCGTCGAGCAGGGTCTCGAAGACACCGCCGTTGGCGTCGAAGCAGGACGAGTAGAGGATCGTGTCCTCCTGGCCGAGGAACGTCGAGAGGCGGTCCTCCAGCTCCTTGTGCACGTCCTGGGTGCCGCAGATGAAGCGGACCGAGGCCATGCCGTAGCCCCAGCGGTCCAGGGCGTCCTTGGCCGCGGCGAGCACCTCGGGGTGGTCGGCCAGGCCGAGGTAGTTGTTGGCGCAGAAGTTCAGCACCTCGCCGGGGCGGCCGCCGCCGGTGACGGTGACCGCGGCGCTCTGCGGGGTCCCGATGACCCGCTCGGGCTTGAACAGGCCGGCCTCGCGGATCTCGTCGAGGGTGGCGGCGATGTCGGCGCGCACGTTGTCGAACACGAGCAGACTCCTTGTGTGATCGGCGAGGCGGGGCTCAGGCGGTCCAGTCGAGGATGATCTTGCCGCAGTTGCCGCCGGCCGCGTCGTCGAAGGCGTCCTCGAAGTTCGCGGCGGCGTAGCGGCCGGTGATCACCGGGCTGAGGTCCAGGCCGCCCTCCAGCAGCACGGACATCGCGTACCAGGTCTCGAACATCTCGCGGCCGTAGATGCCCTTGATGGTGATCATCGAGGTGACGATCGAGGCCCAGTCCACCGGGAAGTCCTCGGCGGGCAGGCCGAGCATGGCGATCTTGCCGCCGTGGGTCATGTTGGCAATCATCGACTGCATCGCCTCGGGACGGCCGGACATCTCCAGGCCGACGTCGAAGCCCTCGCGCAGGCCCAGCTTCTGCTGGCCCTCCTCGATGGTGTGCTCGGCGACGTTGAGCGCCAGCGTCACGCCGACCTGGCGGGCCAGGTCGAGGCGGTACGGGGAGACGTCGGTGATCATGACGTTGCGGGCGCCGGCGTGCTTGGCGACCGCGGCGGCCATGATGCCGATCGGGCCGGCGCCGGTGACCAGCACGTCCTCGCCGACCAGCGGGAAGGACAGCGCGGTGTGCACGGCGTTGCCGAAGGGATCGAAGATCGCGGCCACGTCCAGGTCGACCGGCACCCGGTGCACCCAGACGTTGGAGGCGGGCAGGGCCACGTACTCGGCGAAGGCGCCGTCGCGGTTGACGCCCAGGCCGATGGTGTTGCGGCACAGGTGACGGCGGCCGGCCAGGCAGTTGCGGCACTTGCCGCAGACCAGGTGGCCCTCGCCGCTGACCAGGTCGCCGACCGCGATGTCCGCGACGCCGGCGCCGATCTCGGCGACCTCACCGACGAACTCGTGGCCGAGCACCAGCGGGGTCTTGATGGCCTGCTGCGCCCAGCCGTCCCACTTGCGGATGTGCAGGTCGGTGCCGCAGATGCCGGTCCGCAGAACCTTGATCAGCACCTCGCCGGGGCCGATCTCGGGCTTCGGGACATCGATCATCCAGAGACCGGGCTCGGCGTTCTGCTTGACGAGTGCCTTCACGGGCGACGGCTCCTGACGTGCGGATCTGAGGACGGCCTTCGGGGGTCGGGCAGGCCGAGCGGCCCGGTTCGGCCGCCGTTGACGGGCGCGCTCCGGGCAGGCAGAAATCTGCCTGGTGAGGGCGGGTGCGGTCCATCGAGGAATTCTTAAGGGCGACCACAGCTGGGCTAAACGATCGTGCCCGAGCCGGAGCCGGGGGCGGGTGCGGCATGCCGGTGCTCACCCGTTCGGGCCAGCCCGGCCACAGCCGACGCGCGGGTGTTCGAGGGCGGTGCTTACGGTGACGACGCTCTCCCATGGCCCCGTGGAGCAGCGCTCCGGGGCCCTTCGCCCCAGAGAGGCGCCTCAACCGATGACCGACATCCGACGGCCGCGCGCGGCCGCCCCCCGCACCGCCGGCCGCGCGACCGCCGCCGCCCTGGCCCTGACCGGCCTGCTGGCCGTGTCCGCCTGCTCCAGCGGGTCCAAGCCCGCACGGCAGGCCACCGACCCGGCGGTCACCGCCGAGCCGGCCGCGCTCAGCCCGTCCGCGACCATCCCGCCGAGCCCCTCCCCGGGCGCCGCCTCCTCGGGCGCCGTGGTGCCGCTGACCCCCGACGTCACCTCCCGGCTGGACGCCGCGATCCAGCGGGTGATGAGCCAGGCCTCCGTCCCCGGCGTCTCGGTCGGGATCATCACACCCGGCGGCACCTACCAGAAGTCCTTCGGTGTCGCCGACAAGACCGCCGGAACCCCGATGGACCCCGGGCTCCTCGGCCGGATCGGCAGCGAGACCAAGACCTTCACGGCGACCGCCGTACTGCAGCTGGTGGACCAGGGCAAGGTGAGCCTGGACGACCCGATCTCCCAGTACGTGGACGGCGTCCCCGGCGGGGCCGGGATCACCGTGCGCCAGCTCGGCGAGATGCGCAGCGGCCTGTTCCCGTACAGCTCCGACCCGGACTTCGTGAACACGCTGATCAACGACCCGAACCGCGTGTTCACCCCGGACCAGCTGCTCGCGTACGGCTACAAGCACCCCGCCGTGTTCCCGCCCGGCGCCCAGTTCCAGTACAACAACAGCAACTACATCCTGCTGGGCAAGCTGATCGAGAACGTCGGCAGGAAGCCGGCCGACGACCTCCTCAAGGACCAGGTGTTCACCCCGGCCTCGCTGGGCAGGACGAGCTTCCCCGTCGACGGGACCATGCCCGTGCCGTACGCCCACGGCTACACCGACCAGACGCCCAACGGGGACCTCCAGGACGCCACCAACTGGAACCCGTCCTGGGCCTGGACCGCCGGGGCCGCCATCAGCACCCTCGCGGACCTGGAGAGTTGGGCGAAGACGGTGGCCACCGGCACCCTCCTGAGCCCGGCCACCCAGGCCCAGCGGCTGAAGACCCTGCCGACCGGCGACCCCGGTGTCACCTACGGGTTCGGGCTGTTCGACAACAACGGGTGGATCGGGCACAACGGCTCGATGCCGGGCTACGAGAGCGTGGCGGTGTACATGCCGGAAACCCAGAGCACGCTGGTGATGCTGCTCAACACCGATGCCCTCTACCAGGGTTCCGAGCCGTCCTCACTGTTCGCGAACGAGATCACCAAGATCATCTCGCCGAAGAACGTCTACTCGATCCCGCCGGCCACCGCCGCGCCGTCGGCCCCGGGCTCTGCTTCCGGCTCGCCCTCCCACCCGGCCACCAACTCGCCCTCGACCGTGCGGACTTGATCCTCGATGCGGAACACCGCGGAAACGTCGTAGGCCCGACCCGAACGCCCGGGTCGGGCCTACGGCGTTCCGTCAGATCCCCAGCACCTTGCCGAGGTCGTACGAGACCGGCTCCTCCAACTGCGTGTAGGTGCAGCTCTCCGGCGTGCGGTCCGGCCGCCAACGGCGGAACTGCGCGGTGTGCCGGAAACGGCTGCCCTCCATGTGGTCGTAGGCGACCTCGACCACCCGCTCGGGGCGCAGCGCGATCCAGGACAGGTCCTTGCCGCCGGTCCAGCGGCTGACCGCGCCCGGCAGCCGGCCCTCGGCGTGCGCGGCCTCCTCCGCCCAGGCACCCCACGGGTGCTCGGACAGGTCGGCCATCCGCAACGGGGCCAGTTCCTCGACCAGTTCGCGGCGGCGGGCCATCGAGAAGGCGGCGCAGACGCCGACGTGCTGGAGCTTCCGTCCGTCGTCGTAGATGCCGAGCAGCAGCGAGCCCACCACCGGGCCGCTCTTGTGCTCGCGGTAGCCGGCCACCACGCAGTCCGCGGTGCGCTCGTGCTTGATCTTGTACATGGTCCGCTCCCCCGGCCGGTACGGCTGGTCCAGCGGCTTGGCCACCAACCCGTCCAGCCCGGCGCCCTCGTACTCGGCGAACCAGGTCCCGGCGAGGTCGCGGTCGGTGGAGGCGGGCGCGGTGAACACCGGGTCCGTGGCGTCGGCGAGCGCCGCCTCCAGGGCCGGGCGCCGCACCGACAACGGCTCGTCCACCAGCGAGTCGTCACCGAGGGCGAGCAGGTCGAAGGCGACGAAGGAGGCCGGGGTCTGCTCGGCGAGCAGTTTCACCCGGCTCGCCGCCGGGTGGATGCGTTCCAGCAGTTCCTCGAAGCGCAGCCGCCCGTCCCGGGCGATCACCACCTCGCCGTCCAGCACGCAGCGCGGCGGCAGCTCCCGCTTGAACGCCTCCACCAGCTCGGGGAAGTACCTGGTCAGCGGCTTGCCGGTGCGACTGCCGAGCTCCACCTCGTCACCGTCGCGGAACACGATGGTGCGAAAGCCGTCCCACTTGGCCTCGTACTGCATCCCCGGCGGGATCTCGGCCACCGACTTGGCGAGCATCGGCGCCACCGGCGGCATCACGGGCAGGTCCATGCCTCCGATCCTCGCCCGGTCCGCCCCGGGGCGCGCGCCGGACGCGGCGCGCTTAGCGTGTGGCACATGGGCTCAGCCGTGGAACTGGAAGTCGCCGGGCGGACCGTCCGGCTGTCGAACCCGGACAAGGTGTACTACCCCGAGCGCGGCTTCACCAAGCTGGACGTCGCGCACTACTACCTGGCCGTCGCCGACGGCGTCCTGCGCGGGCTGCGGGACCGGCCGACCACGCTCCAGCGCTTCCCCGACGGGGTGGACGGCGAGTTCTTCTACCAGAAGCGCGCGCCCAAGGGCCTGCCGGAATGGCTGCCCACCGCCCGGATCGACTTCCCCAGCGGCCGCTCCGCCGACGAGATCTGCCCCACCGAGCCGGCCGCCGTGCTGTGGGCGGCGAACCTGGGCTGCCTCACCTTCCACCCCTGGCCGGTCCGGCGCTCCGACACCGACCACGTGGACGAGCTGCGGATCGACCTCGACCCGCAGCCCGGCACCGACTTCCACGACGCCGTCCGCGCCGCCCACGAGCTGCGCGCCCTGCTGGAGGAGTACGGGCTGCGCGGCTGGCCCAAGTCCTCCGGCGGGCGCGGCCTGCACGTCTACGTCCCGCTGGTGCCCGAGTGGACCTTCACCGATGGCCGGCACGCGGTGATCGCCCTCGGCCGGGTGCTCGAGCAGCGGATGCCCGGGAAGGTCACCACCGCCTGGTGGAAGGAGGAGCGCGGCGAGCGGATCTTCGTCGACTACAACCAGATGGCCCGCGACCGCACCATCGCCTCCGCCTACTCGCTGCGCGCCCGCCCTCGGGCCACCGCCTCCACCCCGCTGCGCTGGGAGGAGCTGGACGACGCCGTCCCGGAGGACTTCGACCTGCGCACGGTACCCGCCCGCTTCGCCGAACTCGGCGACCTGAACGCGGAGATGGAGCAGCACGCGTTCCGGCTGGACCCCGTGCTGGAGCTCTACGACAAGCAGCTCCACGACGAGGGCCTCGGCGAACTCCCGTACCCGCCCGACCACCCCAAGGCCGAGGGCGAGCCGCCCCGGGTGCAGCCGAGCCGGGCGCGCAAGAAGTAGCGGCTTCAGGCTGCGCCGACTGCTGTTCTGGCGCTATCTGCTGGTCTACCGGCGCGCTCGGTGATCAACTGGGCGGGACGACTTTCCCGGGAGGGGACTGCGATGGGCGTACGGGCGCTGGCGGACATCCTGGCGGACGCGGCGGGCGGGGTGTTCCCGCCGCCGGACGGGTCGGTGACGGTGGTGCCGCAGCCGTCGCCGCGCGAGGCCGGGGTGGTGTCCTTCGCCGCGCACGCCGTGGTGTTCACCGACGAGGACCCGGCCTGGGTGCACGACACCCTCGCCGCCGACCCGGGCGACCCGCTGGCGGCGCCGCTCTGCCCGCCGTTCCTGACCGCCTTCGCCTCGCGCACCGGGCGGACCGTCAACAACATCGACCTGCTCTCCGTCGCCGACCGCCTCCCGGGCGAGCCGCCGGTGCCGCTGTCCCGGGTCGAGGACCGCGAGCACCCCCGGGTGGTCCGTGCCCTGCGCTACCGCGAGGACGTCCGGGTGTTCGAGGCCGACGGCGGCGTGCTGATCCTCGGCCGCGGCGTGGCCGGGCGCTGGGAGGCCGCCGTCGAGGTCGACCCCCAGGCCCAGGGCCGCGGCCTCGGCCGCGCCCTGGCCACCGCCGCCCGGCACCTGCTGCCGGAGGGCGGGGTCGTCTGGGCCCAGCAGGCCCCGGGCAACGCCCCCAGCGTCCGCGCCTTCCAGGCGGCGGGCTACCGGCCGGTCGGCGCGGAGGCGCTCCTGGTGGTGGGACAGCCGTAGGGCCCCGGGGTCAGTCCTCCGGCCGCGTCCACAGCACCCGGACCCGGTCGGCCGCGAGGTCGTACCCGAGGAACGGCGCCCGGGTGTCGCCTTCGAAGTACATCGGCACCGACTTGCCCAGCCGCCGTCCGATCGCGGCCAGGAACCCGCACAGGATGTCCAGCCGCTCCTGGCCCTGGAGCTCCCGGAAGTCGACGTCGAAGTCGATCGCCTCGTCCGAGTAGAACCGGAAGATCGCGCAGACCCCGGGATCGGGCCACACCCGCAGGTAAGCGCACTCGGCATCGGCCGGCCGGGACAGTACCGCCTCGGCCCGGGGCAGCGGCAGCACCGTGTCACCCTCGAAGTACTCGAAGGCCCAGCCCCGCTCCACCACCAGATCCAGCACGGCCTGCCAGTCCGCCGCCGTCGTGTCCTCGACGAACACATCGGGCAGGCAGGCCCCGTCGGTCGGATCGAGCAGCCACGCGACGTGGTCGTCCCAGAGCACATCAGCCATGCCGCCCTCCTGCCCGGAAGCACCGGATCAGCGCTCGATCGTCTCCCACCGCTGGTTGCTCCCACCGTTCGACGCCCACTGGGTCGCGTTCACGCCGTTCGCCGTGTCCCAGGCGGCGATCTCCAGCACCTTCACGCTGTTGTTGTTGGTGATCAGCCACCCCTCGGTAGGGCTGTTGCGGCTCCACGACCAGCTCTGGTTCATGCCGCGGGTGCAGGTCCACTGCCGGGCAGGTGCCCCGCCGTCCGTCCGCCAGTCCGCGATCTCGAGACAGAGGCCGCTGTTCAGGTTGACGAACGCGCCCGGTATCCCGGAGACGAAGTTCCACACCTGATTGGCGCCGCCGTGGCAGTCCCACTGGCGCACCGGCGCGCCCACGTCGGTACGCCAGTCCGCGACCTCCAGGCACTTGCCGCTGTTCGCGTTCCGCAACATCGCCACCTGCGGGGGAATGCCGTTGGGGAAGCCCGGCGGGAAGGAGTCCGCGCTCGCCGCCGGGGCGCTGACGGCGACCAGCACGGCGGCGCCGAGCGCGGCGGGCAGGAACGAGCGACGAGCTGCGCGGTTCATGTGCAAAATCCCATCGACGAGTCGGAGCGGTCGATGTCCGACGGGCACCCGCGCACTACGGCACGGCGCAGCGGAGGCTACTCCCCCGCCCGCCGCCCGGATCCCCCCGAACGATCCCGCACCCTACTGCGTGGTCCCGGCACGATCCACCGGAATTGCACCCTCCGGGGCCAGCTCGGCGATGATCCGGACGGCATCCGTGATCTGCACGTCCGTCAGGTCCCCGCGCGCCGTCAGCCGCAGCCGGCTGATGCCGTCCGGGACGGACGGCGGGCGGAAGCAGCCCACCGCGAGGCCGGCCCGGCGGCAGTCGGCGGCCCAGGCGACGGCGAGCTCCGGCCCCGGAGCGCGGACCGAGACCACGGCGGCGTCCGGCTCACAGGTCTGCAGGCCGGCCGCGGTGAGGCGAGCGGCGAGGGTGCGGGCGACTGCGCGGGCACGGTCGGCGCGCTGCGGCTCGGCGCGCAGCAGGCGCAGCGCGGCGAGGGCGGCGCCGGCGGCGGCCGGGGCGAGGCCGGTGTCGAAGATGAAGGTGCGGGCGGTCTCGGTGAGGTGGCGGATCACCCGGCGCGGGCCGAGGACGGCGCCGCCCTGGGAGCCGAGCGACTTGGAGAGGGTGACGGTGGCGACGGTGTCCGGCTGGCCGGCGAGCCCCGCCGCCGCCAGCGCGCCGCGCCCGCCGGGGCCGAGGACGCCCAGCCCGTGGGCATCGTCCACCAGCAGGGCGGCGCCGTGCGCGCGGACGGCCTCGGACAGCCCGCGCAGCGGCGCGGCGTCCCCGTCCACCGAGAACACCGAGTCGCTGACCACCAGCGCCCGGCGCTGCGTCCGCCCGGCCAGCACCTGGGCCACCGCCGCCGGATCGCTGTGCGGGGCCCGGTGGACGTCGGCGCGGGAGAGCCGACAGCCGTCGATCAGCGAGGCGTGGTTGTAGGCGTCGGAGACGATCAGCGTGTCCGGGTCGGTCAGCGCGGTGAGCGCGGCGAGGTTGGCGGTGTACCCGGAGGAGAACACCAGCGCCGCCTCCGCCCCGCAGAACTCGGCGAGCTCCTCCTCCAGTTCGGTGTGCAGCGCCGTCGTCCCGGTCACCAGCCGCGAGCCCGTCGCCCCGCCGCCCCACCGCAGCGCGGCGTCGGCCGCCGCCTGCGTCACCACCGGGTGCCGGGTCAGCCCCAGGTAGTCGTTCCCGGCCAGGTCCAGCACCGGGTCCTCGGCGGCCCGGCTGCGCAGCGTACGGGTGAGCCCGGCGGCGGCGCGCAGCTCGGCGGCCTCGTCGAGCCAGTCGAAGACCTGCGCCGGGGCGAGCTGTGCGGTGTGCGCTTCGGGAGTGAGGGGGAGGGTCATGCCCGGCACTCTGGCACGCCCCGCGAACGGGGATCAATGTGCCACTCAGCACAGGATCGGTGCGGCCCGCTGGTCGGTCGTGACAACGCGGGCGCCGCCTCCCGCTTGCCCGAGGCTTTGCCCGGGGTGGCGGCGAGCAGGCAAGATAGCCGGGTGACCCTCCTTGATCTGATGCCGAAGCCCGCCACCCCCGACGCGCTGTACGAGACGTTCGCAGCCTGGGCGGAGGAGCGGGGGATCACGCTGTACCCGGCGCAGGAGGAGGCGTTGATCGAGCTGGTGTCCGGGAACAACGTGATCCTGGCGACGCCGACCGGCTCGGGGAAGAGCCTGGTGGCGGCGGGCGCGCACTTCGCGGCGCTGGCCGAGGGGCAGCGGACCTTCTACACCGCCCCGATCAAGGCGCTGGTCTCGGAGAAGTTCTTCGACCTGGTGAAGATGTTCGGCACCGAGCAGGTCGGCATGATGACCGGCGACGCCAGTGTGAACCCGACCGCGCCGATCATCTGCTGCACCGCCGAGGTGCTGGCCCAGATCGCGCTGCGGGACGGCGCGCGGGCGGACATCGGCCAGGTGGTCATGGACGAGTTCCACTTCTACGCCGAGCCGGACCGCGGCTGGGCCTGGCAGGTCCCGCTGCTGGAGCTGCCGCAGGCGCAGTTCCTGCTGATGTCGGCGACCCTCGGTGACGTCCGCCGCTTCGAGGAGGACCTGACCCGCCGCACCGGCCGTCCGACCACGGTGGTGCGCAACGCGACCCGCCCGGTGCCGCTGTTCTACGAGTACCGCCGCACCACCATGCACGACACCCTGGAGGAGCTGCTGCAGACCGGCCAGGCGCCGGTCTACGTCGTGCACTTCACGCAGAAGGAGGCGGTGGAGCGGGCGCAGTCGCTGATGAGCATCAACATGTGCTCGAAGGCGGAGAAGGAGGCCATCGCCGACCTGATCGGCAACTTCCGTTTCACCACCAAGTTCGGCCGCAATCTGTCCCGTTACGTGCGCCACGGCATCGGCGTGCACCACGCGGGCATGCTGCCCAAGTACCGTCGCCTGGTCGAACGCCTGGCCCAGGCGGGCCTGTTGAAGGTCATCTGCGGGACGGACACGCTGGGCGTCGGCGTCAACGTGCCGATCCGCACGGTGCTGTTCACCGCGCTGTCGAAGTACGACGGGCAGCGCGTGCGCATCCTGCGCGCCCGTGAGTTCCACCAGATCGCCGGGCGCGCGGGCCGGGCCGGCTTCGACACCGTCGGCCAGGTGGTCGCCCAGGCGCCGGAGCACGTGATCGAGAACGACAAGGCGATCGCCAAGGCCGGGGACGACCCGAAGAAGAAGCGCAAGGTGGTCCGGAAGAAGGCGCCGGAGGGCTTCGTCGGCTGGACCGAGGAGACCTTCGACAAGCTGATCGCCGCCGACCCGGAACCGTTGGTCTCCCGGTTCAAGGTGAGTCACGCGATGCTGCTGTCGGTGATCGGCCGCCCGGGCAACGCCTTCGAGGCGATGCGCAAGCTGCTCACCGACAACCACGAGGACAGGGCGGCCCAGCGCCGGCACATCCGCACCGCGATCGCGATCTACCGCTCGCTGCTGGAGGGCGGCGTGGTGGAGCGGCTGCCGGAGCCGGACGCCGAGGGCCGGATCGTCCGACTGACCCTGGACCTCCAGGAGAACTTCGCGCTCAACCAGCCGCTGTCCACCTTCGCGCTGGCCTCCTTCGAGCTGCTCGACCCGACCTCGCCCTCGTACGCGATGGACGTGATCTCGGTGGTCGAGGCGACCCTCGACGACCCGCGCCAGATCCTCGCCGCCCAGCAGAACAAGGCGCGCGGCGAGGCCGTCGGCGAGATGAAGCGGGACGGCATCGAGTACGAGGAGCGGATGGAGCGGCTCCAGGAGATCACCTACCCGAAGCCGCTGGAGGAGCTGCTCACCCACGCGTACGACGTGTACCGCCGGGCGCACCCGTGGATCGGCGACCACCAGCTCCAGCCGAAGTCCGTCGTCCGTGACCTGTACGAGCGGGCGATGACCTTCTCGGACTACGTCGGCTTCTACGAGCTGGCCCGCACCGAGGGCATCGTGCTGCGCTACCTGGCGGGTGCGTACAAGGCGCTGGAGCAGACCGTCCCCGAGGACGTGAAGACCGACGACCTCAAGGACGTCATCGCCTGGCTCGGCGAGCTGGTCCGCCAGGTCGACTCCAGCCTGCTGGACGAGTGGGAGCAGCTGGCCAACCCGACCGAGGCGGCCACCGCCGAGGTCACCCTCGACGACAAGCCGGCCCCGGTCACCGCCAACGCCCGCGCCTTCCGGGTGCTGGTGCGCAACGAGATGTTCCGCCGCGTCGAGCTGTGCGCGCTGGAGCACTGGGACGAACTCGGCGAGCTGGACGGCGAGTACGGCTGGGACGCGGACCGCTGGGCGGACGCGATGGACGGCTACTGGGACGAGTACGACGACCTGGGCACCGGCCCGGACGCGCGCGGCCCGAAGATGCTGATCATCGAGGAGGAGGACTCCGCCTGGAAGGTCCGGCAGATCTTCGACGACCCGGAGGGCGACCACGACTGGGGCATCAGCGCCGAGGTCGACCTGTACGGCTCGGACGAGGAGGGCCGGGCGGTGCTGCGGGTGACGGCGGTGGACCGGCTCGGCGGCTGACCTCCCGTCGGGAACGCGGTTGAGTGACCGTCAAAAGGGGCCCGGCGCTAGCGCGCCGGACCCCTTGGCTTTTGTCACATCCAGACAAACGGCTGACCCGCCGCGTAAGACAGCGCCCGGGTGGCCTCGTCCAGGTTCGGCTCGCCGCCGGAGGCGGTCGGCGTCGGGGTGGACGGCGCCGGGTTCGAGGAGGCGGTGTCGGCCAGGCGGGCGTCGCCGGGGCGGGAGCTGGTGACGGTCACGTAGTGGCCGACCGCCTCGACCCGGGCCTCACTGCCCGGCTTGGCGCTGCCGGCGGACGGGGCGGGCGCGAAGTTGGTGTCGGCGAGGATGAAGGCGACCGCGCCGGGCTTGCCGCGCAGGGTGTCGGCGGCCCTGGCGGCAGCGGCCTGATCGGCGAAGCGCAGCAGGGTGACGCTGCTGCGCACCGGGTGGTCGACGCCGGTGAAGCTGACGATCAGGTAGGCCTGGCAGCCGCTGTCCTTGAGCAGCTCCTGGGTACGGTCCTGGAGCACCTCGTCGCACTTCTCGCCCTGCCGGATGCCGCCGCGCCGGGCCTTGTAGCCGGCGACCTCGACCGGGCGCTGGGCGGGGAACAGGTTGCCGGCGTTGAGGGCCTCGGGATCGGTGGTCGGCGGGGCGGCGCCCACCACCGGGGGCGTGCGGGCGGAGTCCGCCTTGGACGGGCCGAGGCCGGGTATGTAGTCGCCGGGCGTCGGGCGGGTGATGACCCATCCGCCGGCCACGACCACGACGGCCACGACGACCCAGCCGACCGCCCGGCGGGGGGTGAGCCGGGGGCCGCGCCTGCGTGCCGTGCCTGCGGATCCCGCCGCGGGAGTGTCCTCGGCGCCCCCGCCGGTCCGCAGTCCTGCCCGGCCGTCCTGGCCCTCTCCCGGAGTCGGGGTGCGCTCCCCCTGCGTGGTCATGGCGCAGATTCTAAGCACCCCCCGGGTGGCGTGGGTCACTGGGTGGGGGGGTTGTCGATCTTCGCCCTGCACGCCCCCGCCCTACCCGTCGGTAACCTCGCCTCCGGGCCCCCGTCAAGCGCGTGACCAGCGCCGACGCCGTGAGCTTCGACACTGTGGCAATCGGCACATCCTTCCGGGGATCTTCTGGTGGGTTTGCTCTGGCGCCATTCCGACGCCAGCAGGCAGGATCGCCCCATGGATCTGCTCGATACCCTCACCGCCAAGGGCCTGCGCGGCGAAGTCCCGACCCGCGAGGAAGCCCTCGCCGTCCTCGCCACCACCGACGACGAGCTGCTCGACGTGGTCGCCGCGGCCGGCAAGGTGCGCCGCCGCTGGTTCGGCCGCCGGGTCAAGCTCAACTACCTGGTGAACCTGAAGAGCGGGCTCTGCCCCGAGGACTGCTCCTACTGCTCGCAGCGGCTGGGCTCCAAGGCCGAGATCCTCAAGTACACCTGGCTCAAGCCGGAGCAGGCCGCCGACGCCGCCCGCGCCGGAGTGGCCGGCGGCGCCAAGCGGGTCTGCCTGGTCGCCAGCGGCCGCGGTCCGACGGACCGTGACATCGACCGGGTCACCGGCACCATGGCCGCCATCAAGGACGCCGACCCCGAGGTCGAGATCTGCGTCTGCCTCGGCCTGCTGTCCGACAACCAGGCGGAGCGGCTCAAGGCGGCCGGCGCCGACGCGTACAACCACAACCTCAACACGTCCGAGAACACCTACGGGACCATCACCAAGACCCACACCTACGCGGACCGGGTCGACACCGTGCAGAAGGCCCACGGCGCCGGCCTGTCCGCCTGCTCCGGTCTGATCGCCGGCATGGGCGAGACCGACGAGGACCTGGTCGACGTGGTGTTCGCGCTGCGCGAGCTCGGCTCGGACTCCGTTCCGGTCAACTTCCTGATCCCCTTCGAGGGCACCCCGCTCGCCAAGGAGTGGAACCTCACCCCGCAGCGCTGCCTGCGCATCCTGGCGATGGTCCGCTTCGTCAACCCCGACACCGAGGTGCGGATCGCCGGCGGCCGCGAGGTGCACCTGCGCTCGATGCAGCCGCTCGGCCTGCACATCGCCAACTCGATCTTCCTCGGCGACTACCTGACCAGCGAGGGCCAGGCCGGCCAGGCCGACCTCGACATGATCAAGGACGCCGGCTTCGAGGTCGAGGGCGCCGGCGAGGCCACCCTGCCGCGCCACCGCGCCGACATCGCCGAGGCGGCCCAGGCCGGCGGCTCCTGCGGCACCGCGGCCTCGGCCTGCGGCAGCGGCGGTGGCTGCGGCCCGTGCGGCGGGCACTCGCACGCCGCGCCCTCCACGCCGGAGGCCGCCACCTCGGAGCGCTCGGACGACGCCCCGGAGAGTTCGGACGAGGACGAGCTGCGCAGCGACCTGGTCAAGGTCCGCCGCCGCGGTGCCGGCACCGAACTCGCGCCCAACGCCTGACCTTCCGGAGAGATCTCACCATGTCCCAGCTGTCCGCGGACACGCTGCTCGCCCTCGACCGGGCGCACGTCTGGCACCCGTACGGGCCGATGCCCGGCACCGTCACCCCGTACGTGGTCGAATCCGCGTCGGGCGTCAGACTGCGCCTCGCCGAGCCCGTCGCGGGCGGCCGGCGCGAGCTGGTGGACGGGATGTCGTCCTGGTGGGCGGCGATCCACGGCTACCGGCACCCGGTGCTGGACGAGGCGGTGCGCGAGCAGCTGGGACGGATGAGCCATGTGATGTTCGGCGGGCTCACCCACGAGCCCGCCGTCCGTCTGTCGGCGAAGCTGGTCGAGATCACCCCGGAGCCGCTGCAGCACGTCTTCCTCGCCGACTCGGGCTCGGTGTCCGTCGAGGTCGCCATGAAGATGTGCCTGCAGTACTGGCAGTCCATCGGCCGCCCGCAGAAGCGGCGCCTGCTGACCTGGCGCGGCGGCTACCACGGCGACACCTTCCACCCGATGTCGGTCTGCGACCCGGACGGCGGAATGCACCACCTGTGGGGCGGGGTGCTGCCCGGGCAGCTCTTCGCACCGCAGCCGCCGGCCGGCTTCGACGCGCCCCTCGAACCCGAATACGCCCAACGTTTCGAGGCGTTGATGGAGCGTCACGCCGACGAGCTGGCCGCCGTCATCGTCGAGCCGGTGGTCCAGGGCGCGGGCGGGATGCAGTTCCACTCCCCCGCCTACCTGCGGATGCTGCGCGAACTCTGCGACCGGTACGGGGTGTTGCTGGTCTTCGACGAGATCGCCACCGGCTTCGGCCGCAGCGGCGCCCTGTTCGCCGCCGACCACGCGGGCGTCTCCCCGGACGTGATGTGCCTGGGCAAGGCCCTCACCGGCGGCTACCTGACGCTGGCCGCCGCCCTGTGCACCGGCGAGATCGCCGACGGCATCAGCCACGGCGAGATGCCGGTACTCGCCCACGGGCCGACCTTCATGGGCAACCCGCTGGCCTGCGCGGCCGCCAACGCCTCGCTGGAGCTCCTGCTCGGGCAGGACTGGGACGTCGAGGTCAAGCGCATCGAGGGCGGCCTGCGGGACGGCCTCGCGGCGGCCGCAGAGGTGCCGGGCGTGCATGACGTACGGGTCCAAGGAGCCATCGGCGTCGTGCAGTTGGACCACCCGGTGGACGTCTCGGCGGCGACCGAGGCGGCAGCGCGCGAAGGCGTATGGCTGCGGCCGTTCCGGGACCTGATCTACACGATGCCCCCCTATGTGACGGAGGACGAGGACGTGGCACGGATCGCTGCCGCCGTGACCGCCGCGGCGGTGGCCGGATGAGCGCGCGCATCCTGTTCGTCACGGGCACCAACACGGACGTCGGCAAGACCGTCGCCACCGCGGCCGTCGCCTCGGCGGCGCTCCAGGGCGGCCTGAAGGTCGCCGTACTCAAGCCCGGTCAGACCGGCGTGGCACCCGGCGAACCCGGCGACGCGGCCGAAGTCCGGCGCCTGGCGGGCGAACTGACGATCCGCGAGCTGGTCCGCTACCCCGAGCCGCTGGCCCCCGACACCGCCGCCCGGCGCGCCGGGATGCCGTACCTGTCCCCGGACGCGGTGGCCGAGGCCGTCGCCGAGCTGGCCGCCACCCACGACCTGGTGCTGGTCGAGGGCGCGGGCGGCCTGCTGGTCCGCTACGACGACCAGGGCCGCACGCTGGCCGACCAGGCCGGGGCGGTCCGCGACGCCGGACTGAACGCCGAGGTGCTGCTCGTCGCCTCGGCCGGACTCGGCACCCTCAACATCGTCGCCCTGTCGGCGGAGGCCCTGGCCGCCCGAGAACTGCCCCTCGCCGGCGTCCTCGTCGGATCCTGGCCCTCCTGCCCCGGCCTCGCCGACCGCTGCAACCTCGCCGACCTGCCGCGCTCGGCCGGCGCGCCGCTGCTCGGCGCCCTACCCGAACGCGCGGGCGCCGCCGAGGACTTCGCGGCCCTCGCCCTCGCCTCGCTCGCCCCCGTGCTGGGCGGCAGCTGGAACGCGGAGCATTTCGCACACGTCCACCGGCCGGAATGAGCTCGATCAGTCCATGTCATACCAGGACGATTCGTGGGGCCCTCTTTCGATATGACGGATATGCACCGGCATGTCATTCGTATTCGACAAGACGACATCATTGACCTTGTGACCCTGAGACTCCAGGAACGCCCGGATCGTCCCGTGCGGGTCAGCCGCACACCGTCGACGAGTCGCATCATCGAGCTCGATATCGAGCATTCGCTTCGCCACCGGGGCTCTTTTCCAGGCTTGCTTCGAACACCGACATCCGCAACCGCGCGCCTGCCGCAACCGACCACTGTGACAGCTCCGTTCGACCCCACCTCGCCGACGGTGACCGCCCGCCGCGAAGTGGCGCTTTGGGCCCGGCTTCGCTCGAAGGTGTGAAGCCGGGCCACGAACCGCGCACGGCGCGGGAATCGGGTCCGTACCGTTCCTCCCATGACAGACGGGCTGACCGTGGACGAGGCCCTGCGGGCCTTGGCCGCCCTGGAGGCGGCGTGGAAGGACGACGACGAGGCACTGTCCGCCCTTGCGGCGGGCGGGGCCGAGGAGCGGCCGCTGCCGGCGTTGGTCGCCGCGTACGGCGAGTACGCGATGGACACGCTGATGGCCCTGGCCTTCGGCCTGCGGTCCAGCATGAGCGACGAGGAGATCGCCGAACTCTCGGACGCGGTCAGCGCCAACATCGGCGCCCGGATGAGCGCCCTGCTCGCCCAGACCCTCAAGGCCTGGGGCACCGTCGCCGCCCCGGACGACCTCAAGGTGACCAAGGTCATCGCCCACACCGTGATCGACGCGATGAGGGCCGTCACCGAGGAACCCGGCAGGACCGAAGTCCTGCCCCTACTGGCGACGTTCCGCAGCTACGCCCTCAACGGCACCTGAGGCGAGGACCTTCGGTGTGGGCTTCGAGCAGTCCTCGAAGCCCACACCCTCCAGGCATCTCTGACGCCTGGCAGCTTCCTCCCGAACGCCGGCGCTCCGATCCCGGACGGGACCATGGGACCTCACGAACTCAGCCAGCGCACTCCGCTCCCGGCAGGCCGACAGACGAGGGGCCGCGAGAGCATCCGGCATCCGCATACCGGCATCGTGACACGCGGCGGGTTCCGCGTTTGCGCTTGACCCCGTCGGCGCGGACCACCGACAGTACGGTCTTCGAGCGCTCCGAGCGCGGGTCAACACCGGCACGAACGCTACGCCACCCGACCGCTTTCCAGCCGGGCCTGGCGGGAACACCTATCGCGATATATCGTGAGTTCCCAGTCGCGTTGCCGCCCGCATCGCGAGGACCTTCGTCGAACCCAGGACGGGAAGTATGCCGGGAGAGATCTCGACCGCCGGGATGCACCCCGGCCACAGCCCGCAGCCCGCGATGCGGGCCTCGCATGCGGACCGGGACCGGGTGGTCGACCGGCTGAGTGTCGCGGCGGGCGAAGGCCGACTGTCCGCAGACGAATTGGACCAGCGCCTGGAAGCCGCCCTGTCGGCGCGAACGGTCGGCGAGCTGACCGAACTCACCGCCGACCTGCCGCCCGGGCCGGTCTTCGCCGGCGGGGTTGTGGCAGAGGCCAAGGACGTCCTCCGGATCGAGCAGAGTTTCAGTCCGGTCGAGCGGGTGGGGCGCTGGGTGGTGCCGCGACGGCTGGAGCTCTGCGTGCAGTGGTGCGAGGTGACCCTCGACTTCACGCAGGCGGTGATCACGCAGGACACCTTGCAGGTCGACGTGAACATGCAGGGCAAGAACCTGACACTCGTCGTCGGGCCCGGCATCGTGGTCGATACCGATGGACTGAGCCTGGTCTTCGGCAAGCTCAAGGACCACCAGGCTCCGGACCCCGATGTGCCGATCGCGCTACGGGTGGAACTGGTCGGCCAGAAGAGCTTCGGGCGCGTCATCGTGCGGCAGCCACGGAGGACGGCCGGCCGGTGGCTGCTGAGGAAGCCCGCATCCCTGCCCGCCGGCGACTGACCCGCCCGCTGCCCGGACCTGAAGACCGTCAGCAGACCGTTCTGATTCAGGACCGGCACGGGGCTGCCCACCTACTGCGGATCGCTCGGGTTGGGGTTCCCGATCACGGCCCAGGCGCCCCAGGTACCGGGCGCCGTCTGCGCGACGGTGACGATCCGGTCGTCACTCAGCCGGATGCCGAAGAGGTGGATCAGCCCGCTGTTGTCCCTGATCACCCCGAGCGCCGGGGCGAGTGGATCGCCGCCGGGGATGGGGGTCGGGCCGTTCCACGTGCCGCCCGACACGGTCTCCCGCCACACCTGCGCGTGGCCGTCGAGCACCGCGAAGGCGTTCAGCAGGTTGCGCGGCCTTGGCCCCGGCGGCGCGGCTCTCCGCGTAGGCGCAGGTGCTCGGGTAGTACCGCGTCACCCACGTGCTGTCAGTCGCCTCCCCAGCCGTCAGGTACACGGTGACGGACGGATCCGAGTACTCCCGGCTGATGTCGGGGTTCATGAACAGGATGTCGTCGTCCTGGTGCGCGACGATCTGCATGAACGATTCCGTGACGGGTGAGGAGTCGGCCGCCGCTGTCGGCACTCCTCGGCCGGTCGCCACAGTGGTGAACGCCAGCGCGCCCACCAGTGCGGCCCTGGCGGCAGTTCTGATCCGCATCTTGTCCGCAAGTCCCCCGTGAAGGCAGGGGACACCCCGCCCCCGGCGAAAAATGATCACTGTGTCCCATGGCGATCAACTTCGTCACGGGTTGCGGAGACACGGTCATGGCACCGACGATCCGTCAACTCCCCAAAACGGACAAGGGTGTTGCAGCCGGTCAGGAACGGTCGAGTGCGAGGTCGGGGTGTGACCGGTCGTGGTCGCCGGCGGCGACGAGGTGGCGCCGGCCGGCGACGCCGAAGGCGGACCAGACGACCGCCCCGAGCCGGCCAAGGAACAGACACCACACCCCACGTCAGCCGAGCACGCCCACGCCTCGGGCCTACCGCCCTGCGGGATTGGGCGCATCACTCCCCTGTTGCAAGCCGACACCTGGGAACTTATGGTGATCGTACGTATGCGTCTAGTTACAAAACGGAGGCGATAGTGGCCAGCCAGGCAAGGAATCCCAGGGGGGTGCTCCCACCGTTCGAGGAGGCCGAGGGACTCGGACCGCAGGACGCGACGTTCGTCCAGGATCTGATCGCGGTCTTGGAGAAACACGGCAACCTGGAGCGCTTCGGCCTGTGCCTGCTGCACGACCACTTCCCCCTGGCTGCGGACGAGATCCTGGTCGAGACGAACGATGCCGAGACGCGCACCCTCCACACTCGCGTGGAGAAGGCGAACGGGACCATGCACAGCAAGCCCACCCAGTGGCGCTTTCTCCCGGACGTCCACCACTCACGCCGCGCAGAGTTCACCGGTGGCCCCTATGAGGCCGTCCTGCTGTGCGACCCTTACAGCGGATGCCCAACGCGGAAATGACTGCCCTGGCGTGGCGGTGGATCGTGCTCGCCTTCGTGACGCTCGGATGGTGGGGAGCACAACCGACACAGACCTACGCCGCTGATACGTTCAATTGTCCGACTCAGCAATTCAGCAAGACCACCAAGCTTACCTTTCGTCAACACTATCCGGATTTCGTCGAGGTTCGGCAGACGACAAGCATCAAGGTGCCGGAACAGTCGAAGGGGCTCACGGACGACCTGACGCTCGGCGCAGATACGGCAGATTATCAAAATGCCATGTACTGCCTGCTGCACGGAAACAGTACGCCGCCGGTGACGTTCGGAGACTGGCACCCAGAGTGGCGATCCGCCAGTTCCCAGGTGACCAATGACGACAGCCTGGTGACGGTGCAATACGAGTCATGGAATTTAATCAAGGACTCTGGTGGATTCGAAGTCGGCCCATGGGTAGTCGGCGTCAGACCGGGCCAAGCCTGGGAAGTCGACCTTCACACACCAGGCGCGCCGGGCGCTCCGCGTGGAGATGCCTTGTGGGATTCGATCGAGGTCGATCCGGGCGGCCTGGAACTGGAAATCAGCGACGCCTCTGCGGTATCGAGCACACATGAGGACGGCAGTAGAAAATGGCTAGGGAGCCCGGATATTACGGTCAAAGTGGTGCCACCATGGGCTTTGGTGCCGAGTGGCCACGCCACCTGGATCGTGACTCTGGGACTCGTCTCCTGGTGGATCTGCGCCTCGGCCGTGATCGCAGTGTCGGTATGGCGTTTCAAGAAAACCGCCAAAAATCCTGATGGGGAGGCCGCCGGCGCTTTAGCTAAAACGGCTTTGGAGTGGGCGGCCCTGAGTACGGCCCTTGGCTTGACGTTGCTTCTACTGCTCCATAATCCCTCTGCCACGGCAAATCGCTGGCGTGCCCTCATTGGAATTTCGTCGGGTCTTACTCTGGTCCTTCTCGCGCGCCCTTGGCTCCCGTTGGCGCAGGGATCCGACGACAGAGGGTTGCCGAAGCGAAAAAAAGCGGTGGTCAACGCCACCCTGGCAGCAGCGACGATCGGCCTGCTGGTGATCCTGGTTCCCGATCTCTTCAATCTCTCGCCGCAACTCATGCCCGAATCCTCGCCCCCGGCTACCGGAATTGTCGGGCTGGCCCTATTGGACCTGTCCATCGTGTGGCTGTGGCTGGCGGCGATTGTCGCATGGGCCTGGTGCTTTGTGCGAGAAGGAGATCTGAGCACGTTCTTTGGCGACGGCGAATCCGAGCATCCCGAACCCTCGGCCGACAGCGAATTCGAGCATCCCGCGCCCTCAGGCGACGGCGAATCTAAGAATCGTCTCCGCCCTCTGATTGCCATCGGAGCAACGCTCTTCGGGGCCGCAGTCGTGGTGGTGGCCTGCCGGTGGCTGTCCTTTCACCTCATGTGGGAACGTGCCAACTGGGCGGGGGAAGCGAGCATTATTTTCGGGACCGATTACAGAAGCTACCTGAGTCGGCAACTCGCAGATTTCGCATCCGGAGGCCCCCAATGGGTGTACAGCTATACGTGGATGCTGGCGGGCATTGCACTTGTAGCGCTACTCCATCTTAGCTTCAAAAGACAAGAAACCCTCGAGCTCATGCGGCCGGAAAAAGTGGATCTGCTGCTGGTAGCCGCCATCTTCGCCATTGTCGTGGCATTGAGGGGGGTCATGTTTGCAGGACGCTCGGCAATGGTGTACGGCCTCTGGCTACCTCTGAATATGGTCGCACTCTACGCTACGGTGAAAGTGGGGCGCCGATGGTCCGTGCTGTACCGAGCGAACCGAAGAGCGGGGCATAACTGCGTCGTGAAAGAGCTGAGCAAACCGGAAGACTACAACCGCCTGATGAAGAAAGCGCTGAAATGCCACGACCTGCTCCATCGGCTACACCTCCTTGATCGCGGACACGCGGAGGAGAAATCGCGAGACCAACTGGAGCACAAACTGCACTCGCTGCACCAATGGCGACCTGAGGGATGTAGCCAAGACTGCCTACCGGACGAGGTATCCGTCGTAGACGTCGCCCTCAGCTTGGGGCCAGATCAGTATTGGTGGGGCAACGCACGCAAGGCCGCCCGCTGGGCCGCCCTCTTCGGAATTCTCCCGAGCGTGGCAACCGCCTGGTATGAGCATGTATACGATCGACATTGGACGCTCACGCTCAGCGCACCTACAGGCATCCCGGATACGGTCGGAACGTTCCTGGTGCAAGAGGTCTCTTTCACCGGTGCAGGACTGGTCCTGGGGGCATTGTGGCGCATACTGCCCGGAGAGCGCGGCCCGATGCGAGCGTTCAGCCTGTTCATCGCCTGGCTCGTTCCCATCGGCGTAGTCGCAGGCGTCGCGCCCGGCCTCATCGTCGGCGCAGAATTGGACAGGGCAGTCCTCACGGCCCTCCTGATGCTCATGGTGCTGACAGTGACGAGCATGTGGATGGACACCGATACCTTCCGTCGCGAGCGGCAGCACTGGCCAAGTCGTCTCGGTCTGTTGGTGTCGATCTATCAGGTGCACGGACTCTCCGGACAGATCGCCTATCTGACCGCCCAGATGGTAGCCGTGCTGACGATCTGGCAGAAGATCAGCGGAAAATGAATCTCGGGTTGACCTTCAGGGCGTGAGCGATCTCGGCTGCCGTGATGCCTGTTGGTGTGCCCACGTTTTCACCGCTGGATCCTCATCCACCCCGCGACAACGGAGAATCCACCCGTTGAGACGGCGAGGAAGATGAGAACGAACACCAGCACGGTCGCCGCTTGAGGAATGTCGCGGTTGGGCCCGGACCGAGACGCCCGGCGCCGTGGCGCTCGCCGCCGCCGTCGCAACAGTCGCCAGCGGCACCACGGACGCAACGGCCGACCTGCGCGCAGCCATCGACCTCCTGATCGCCCTCACCCCCCTCGGCCTCGGTGCCTTCGGCGGCCGGGCCGAGGAGGCGGCCCGCCTCCTCATCACCGCCGCCGTCGCACGCGGCGACCGCGCCGCCCGGGCGGCCTGAACAGCGCCCCCGCGCCGGGCACCGTGCTCCGTCTGAGGCGTCAGGGGTTCGCCCCTGGTGCCTCAGTGGCCTTCCTGGACCGGGAACGGGCCGGTGTCCCAATGCAGCCGGAACGGCCCGCTGCTCGGGCGGTCACTGTGCAGGTGGCGGCGGCCCTCGCCGAGCGGGCCGAGGTCGAGGGGTGCCAGGGTACCGGCGGTCAGGGCGGCGGCCTCGGCGTCGGTGAGCGGCAGGATGGTGACGTAGGAGGCGTCGTCCCCGCCCGACCAGTCGGTGAACTCGGTCCAGATCCAGGCGAACCGCTGCCTACAGGCCAGGCAGCGCCGGACGGACACGGCGAAGTGCGAGTCGGCCACCACCGCCGTCTCGTGCGCGAAGCCCTCGCGCTGGCGCCCGTACACCGCCTGCGCGTCCTCGCCGTAGCAGGACGCGCAGCCGAACTCCGTACCCGGCTCGTGCATCTCGTCAACTCCCCCGTTCCGCAGCCCACGAGTGATGACGTCGGCGCAGGAAGTCGGCAAGACGGACTTCCTGCGCAGCGGTCATAGTGATCATCATGCCGCACGGGCGCGCTGCCCCCTATGCCGGGCGGGTGGTCCCGATCTGCAACAGGTCTGGCGTCCGACGGCGCGGCATGCCCCGGTACGGGCAGTGCACCGCGTCCTCGTCGCCGGCCGCCCAGCCGCGCACCCACGCCGCCAGCAGACCGTCGTCGATCCGCAGGGTGCCGTCCGGCAGCAGCCGTCCGATGGTGTTGGAGGGGTCTGAGAGCGCCACCGTGCACTTGGCGACCGTGCCGTCGGCCCGGATCACCAATCTGACGTCGATGCCGCTGGTGCCGGGGTTCGGAGTGCTCATGGCGACTCTCCTTGCAGAGGATGGTGCGGAGAACGCGCGAGGGTAGCGGCCCTCGCCGCGCCGACGGCTCTTCCGCACACCGTCGACCTCTGCCACTCCTGGCGGGCCGCCCGGACGACGGGCCCCGGACCGCCGGCGCGCGGCTACAGCGCCCGCGCGACCTCCGGGTTGTCGAGCAGCAGGTCGCGCCCGACCTCGCTGAGCGCGTGCCGGACCTGCTTGCCCTCCCGCTGGGTGGTGATCAGCCCGGCGGCGCGCAGGGCGGCGGCGTGTGCGGAAGCGGAGGGCGGGGTGATGCCGAGCAGCCGGGCGAGTTCGGTGGTGGAGCAGGGGCCGCCCTCGATGGCGCGCAGGGCGCGGGCGCGGGCGGGGCCGAGGACTGCGGCGAGGCCGTCGGCGGTCGGGGGTGTCGGCTTCGCCGTGGCGGCGCCCCGGGAGCCGAGCGGGTGGACCAGCAGGCTCTGGCGGCCTTCGGCCACCAGCAGGCCGATGCCGTTCTGCACGAAGTAGTTGGGGCGCAGTTCCAGCCCGCGCCCGCCCAGGGCGAAGTCGCCCGACCAGTCGCCGAGGGCGCACTCCAGCACCCCTTCGTCGCGCCAGCGCGCGTTCGGGTGCAGCGAGTCCAGCATCGCGCCGACGCCGGCGCGGGCCGCGGTGCGGGCGCGCTCGGCGATGTCGGCGTCCAGCTGGCGGCGGATCTCCGGCCAGTCGGCGGCCAGGCAGGTGCGGAACAGGGCCCAGGCGCCGTCGGTGATCCGGCGCAGGCCGCGGGTGCCGTCGTCGCGCAACCGGGCGAGCGCGGCGGGCAGTTCGGCCTCGCTGCCGTACATCGCGAGGTCCTGCTCGAAGGTCTGCTGCGGGACGGCGAGGACGGCGTCGAGTTCGTCGGTGAGCTGGCGGCGGGCGGCCTCCAAGTCCGCGCCCATGAAGTTGGGGACGCCGGCGGCACTGGCGTTGACCAGGTCGAGGAAGGGGGCGGCGCGGTGCGGGACGTGCCGCCGGATCTCCCGCCACCAGCGGTCGCGCCGCAGTCCGAGGCACTCGTGCACGCCCTGCCGGGCGGTGCCGGTCAGCAGGTGGTCGAGCGGGGAGACGGCGAAGCGGGTGTTGGCGAGGTCCGCGATCCCGAACCTGAGTGCGAGCACGAACCCTCCCCTGTTCCCCGCAACGCCTTGACCTGGCGCTTTCTTGACCTTTAGGCCCAGAGGCTAATGCATGGCCGCCCGCCCGCCGAGGTTGGCATCCTTCCCGGGGTCGGCGCCCCGGGGCCCCCACCACGAGGGGAGTGGGGGCCTCGGGGCGATTCGTTCGACAAACCGAACGAAGGAGCTCGGGCGCCGAACCGGGGCCGGTCAGTGCCCGTGGCCCGGCACAGGCTGCCCGTGGCCCGGCGCGGGCCGTTCGGCCGCCTCGGCCAGGTGCAGCCGCTGCTCGGCCCGGTGTTCCAGCAGGAGCACCGAGCGCACCGGCCCGCCGTCCACGGCGGTGTAGGAGTGCGGCAGCGAGGCGTCGAAGCCGACGTAGTCGCCCGGGCCGAGCTCAACCTCGCAGCGGCCCGCCCTGACCCGCAGTCGGCCGGCCTGGACGATGGTGTGCTCGGTCCCGGTGTGACCGCCGGAGATCTGGGTGCCGTCGGTGCGCACCTGCTGGTCGTAGAGCTCGAACACCGTGTCCCCGGCCTCGATTCGGCGCAGCGGGCGCAGATCGACGCCGCGTCCGCTCAGCACCTCGGCGTCGGCGGCCCGCACCACGGTCACCTCACTGGAGGGCTGTCCCTCGACCAGGTCGGAAATCGGCACGCCGAGCACCCGGGAGAGCCCGAGCACGGTCTCCAGGGTCGGGTTCCCGGCACCGGACTCCAGCTGGGAGAGGGTCGCCTTGCCGATGCCCGCGCGCCGGGACAGCTCGGACAGCGACAGCCCTCGCTGCGCCCGGACCCGCTTCAGGTTGGCGGCGAGGAGGCCCCGTACCGACCCCTCGGAGTTGTTCACGCTCGGCCTCTTCTCTTCGGACCCTGTTCGATATACCGTACAAAACGCTTGTTACGTACCAGGCAGGTCAGCGTAGCGAAGCGCGCCGCATCCCCGCCCTCATCTGGAGAGTCCGCAGTGACCGAGCCCACCGAGCCCATCAAGTACCGGAAGAACGGTCTCACCCGCGGGGTGACCGAGGAACTCGCCGAGAACATGAAGCAGGGCTGGGCCGACACCGAGCGCCGCGCCCTAGAGCCGATCCCGCAGGCCGCGCACACCGAGCGCCGGCGCGCCGCGCTGTCCGCCGCCTTCCCCGGCGAGCTGCTGGTGGTCCCGTCCGGCAACCCCAAGGTGCGGGCCAACGACACCGACTACCCGTTCCGCCCCTCCTCCGACTACGTCTACCTGACCGGCGACCAGTCTCAGGACGCCGTCCTGGTGCTGGAGCCCACCGGGGAGAGCGGCCACCGCGCGGTGCTCTACCTGCGCAACCGCTCCGACATCGAGAGCGGCGAGTTCTGGCTGGACGGCCACGGCGAGCTGTGGGACGGGCGCCGCAACAGCCTGACCGAGAGCGAGAAGCTGTTCGGCCTGCCCTGCCGGGACGTCCGCACCGCGCGCACCGACCTGGCCGCCGCCACCGCGCCGGTGCGGGTGCTGCGCCGGCACGACGCCGGGGTGGAGGCCGCCCTCGGGGAGCGCGCGAACCCCGAGCGGGACGCCGAGTTCGAGGTCTTCCTCTCCGGACTGCGCCTGGTGAAGGACGAGTTCGAGATCGCCCAGCTGCGCCACGCCTGCGAGGCCACCGCCCGCGGCTTCGAGGACGTGGTGCGCGTCCTCGGCACCGACGCCGCGACGCCGGAGCGGCTGATCGAGGGGACCTTCTTCGTCCGCGCCCGTCTGGAGGGCAACGACGTCGGCTACAGCACCATCGCCGCCGCCGGGCCGCACGCCACCACCCTGCACTGGGTGCGCAACAACGGCCAGGCCCGCCCCGGCGACCTGCTGCTGCTCGACGCGGGCGTGGAGACGAACGAGCTCTACACCGCCGACGTGACCCGCACCCTGCCGGTCTCCGGCCGCTTCACCGAGCTGCAGCGCAAGGTCTACGACGCGGTGTACGCCGCCCAGGAGGCCGGCATCGCGGCGGTGCGGCCCGGCGCGGACTTCCGCGACTTCCACCACGCCGCCCAGCGCGAACTGGCCGAACACCTCACCGCCTGGGGCCTGTTCGGCGACCTCACCGCCGACAAGGTGTACGAGCTGGGCCTGCACCGCCGCTTCACCCTGGCCGGGACGGGCCACATGCTGGGCATCGACGTCCACGACTGCGCCCATTCGCGCACCGAGGAGCACGTCGACGGGCAGCTGTCGCCGGGCATGGTGCTCACCGTCGAGCCGGGCATCTACTTCCAGCCCAACGACCTGACGGTGCCGGAGGAGTACCGGGGCATCGGGGTGCGGATCGAGGACGACATCCTGGTCACCGAGGACGGCAACGAGAACCTCTCCGCCGCCCTCCCCCGCCGCTCGGACGAGGTCGAGGCCTGGCTGGCCGACCTGCGCGGCTGACGACGACGGCACCCGGCGCGGACACGCCCCGGGTGCCGCAGCCGGTCACTTCAACTTGCGGAGAGCCGCGGCCATCCGCTCCACCGCGTCCACCACATCCTTGGCCGGGCGGGCGGTGAAGCAGAGCCGGTAGAACCCCGGCACGGGGTTGTGCATGACGCCGCCCGGCAGCAGGCTCACCTCAGTGGGCTTGGCGGCGAGGTAGTTGAACAGCCACTCCTCGTTCGGGTCGAGGCCGTCCGGCCCGATGACCGGCAGTTCGGCGTGGCCCTGGTCCGCGCGCTTGCCGAGGTACTTGGTGAGGTCCAGCCAGAAGAACATCGCGGAGTTGTCCCCGTCCCGGTGGACGTACGTGATCCCGGCCTGGTCCAGCGCGCCCTTGACCGCGCGGAAGCTGTCGCTGAGCAGCCCGGGGTACTTCTTCATCGCGTACGTCGTGTAGTGCTCGCCGTCGTGGCGGGCGCTGAGCAACTCCCCGAGGACGTACGTCTTCAGCGAGTCGAACGGGGTGAACCAGGGCAGCGGGTGGGTCCGTTCGGCCGGGTCCTTGCTGCCCAGCATGACCCGGTGCACCGCCGGGTTCTTGGAGAGCACGAAGCCGGTGCGGAAGCCGGACAGCCCGAAGTCCTTGGCGAAGCCCCACACCACGTGGATCCGGTCGGCGAACTCCCGGTACGCCTCCAGCGTCAGCCCGGTGGCCGCCGAGTGCGGCGAAACGCTCCTCGGCGGCCACCGGCAAGGCGGCGCCGATGCCCCGGCGGCGGTGCTCGGGGTCGACGGCGAGGCGGTAGAGGTGGCAGCGCCAGCCGTCCCAGCCGGCGATCACGGTGCCGAGCAGGGTCGCCTGGTCGTCGGCCGGGGTGGCGACGATCAGGCAGTCCGGGTCCCGGGCGAGCAGCGCGGCCACGCCCGCCTCGTCGTCGGTGATGCCGGTGCCCTTGGCGGCCCGGGCCCAGAGGGCGAGCAGGGTGGGGATCTCCGCGGGCACGGCGGGACGCAGCACGATCTGTTCGGTCATGTCGGCCTGTCTAGCAGCGCGTTCGGTCGCGCCGCCCGGAATTTCACGGCGTGAACGGTCAGCCCAGCCGCCACACCGTGGTGGTCTTCACCGCCGTGTCCTCCAGGTCCGCCACCACCGGCACCCGGTAGGCCGCCACCGCCGTGAAGCGCTCCCGCGGCAGGTAGGCACGCCCCGGGTCCCCGACGATCACGGTGGCCCCGCGCGCCGCGGCGCGCTCCAGGAACGGCAGGAAGCGCGCGGCCATGGCCCGTTCGTAGAACACGTCCCCGGCCAGCACCACGTCGGCCGGCGCGCCGTCCCCGTCCACCAGGTCCACCAGCGCACCGTCCACCCGGACGCCGTTGGCCTCGGCGTTCAGTCCGATCGCGGCCACCGCGTAGGCGTCGATCTCGGCCGCCCGCACGGCCGAGGCGCCGCGCAGCGCGGCCGCCACCCCGACCAGACCGGACCCGGCCGCGATGTCCAACACCCGGCGCCCGTCGACCAGTTCGGGGTGGTCGAGGACGTAGCGCGCGACCGCCACCCCGCCGGCCCAGGCGAACGCCCAGAACGGCGGCGGCATTCCGGCCTCGCCGCGCTCGCGCTCGCTGGTCTCCCACAGGGCGATGGCGTCCTCCGCCATGTGCAGACGGATCTCGGGCACGAAGGGGACGGGCGACAGCTCGGTCTCCCGCCGGATGAAGGCGAGGTCGGAGCCCGCCTGCAGAGTTCGCAGCTCAGTCGGCATGCCCGCAGCATAGGGCCAGCGCGGCACCCCTCACGCCCGACCGGCGGCCTTCTGGGTGCGGCGGGCCAGCGAGTCGACCACGACGGCGGCCAGCAGCACCGCACCCGTGATCATGAACTGGATGGCGTTGCTCAGGCCCTGGATGTTCATCCCCGACTGGATCGACCCGATCACCAGCGCACCGAGCAGCGCCGACCAGGTCTTGCCGCGCCCGCCGAACAGGCTGGTGCCGCCGATGACGGCCGCCGCGATCGCGTTCATCAGCAGGTTGCCGCCGCCGGAGGTCTGGCTGGCGGACTGGATCTGCGCGGCCAGGAACAGGCCGCCGACGGCCGCCATGGTGGAGCAGATGGCGAAGACGCTGATCCGGATCCAGGCCACGTCGATACCGGCCCGGCGGGCGCCCTCGATGTTGCCGCCGAGCGCGAACACCTGTCGACCGTAGCCGGTGCGGCGCAGCACGAAGTCCAGCACCACGATGAAGATCAGGAAGATCAGCAGCGCCAGCGGCAGCCCTTTGTACTGGTTGAGCGTGTAGGCGGCGAGGAAGGCGACGATGGCGAGCAGGACGGTGCGCAGGACGATGTCGGCGACCGGCCGGGACGGAACGCCCGCGGCCTGACGCCTGCGCGCGTCGAGGAGCGACGCGACCAGGAACAGCGCCACGCCGATCGCCGCTGTGCCGTAGGCGGCGATCTGCTGGCCGTAGATGGTGCTGTAGAGCCGGGAGACGATGTCGTCGCCGGAGAGGTTGACGGTGCCGGTGCTGCCGAGGATCTGCAGCATCAGGCCGTTCCAACCGAGGTTGCCAGCGAGGGTGACCACGAAGGCGGGCACGCCGACCTTGGCGAAGAAGATGCCCTGGATCGCGCCGACCACCGCGCCGCCGACGAGGGCCGTGAGCAGCGCGACCCACTGGTTGACGCCGTTGGTGACGTTCAGGACGGCGTAGATCGCCGCACAGAGACCGCTGACCGAGCCGACCGACAGATCGATCTCGCCGAGCAGCAGGACGAAGACCACGCCGATCGCGATCATGCCGGTGCCGACGATCTGCTGGGACAGGTTGGAGAGGTTCTGGGCGGAGAGGAAGCTGCTGTTGAGGCTGCCGAACACGGCCCAGATCACGATCAGGGCCAGCACCACGGGCAGCGAGCCGAGTTCACCGCTGCTGACGCGTCGGCGGAACTCGCCCACGTAGCCCTTGATGCCCTCCTCGCGCACGATCAGCCGGGGGTCGACCGCCGGGGTCGCCTCGGGTGCCACCGGGACGGGCGCGTTGACGCCGCCCCTGGGCATGGTGTCCTCGGGCAGCGGGATGCGGTGGCGCTCGGGCCCGCCGCCGGGGGCGCTCCCGGAGATGTTCTCGCTCACTGGACACCCTCCTGGCCACGGGCCTTGCGGCGGGTCACGGCGTTGTCCGTGGCGCCGGTGATGGCCGAGATGATCTCTTCCTGGTTGGTGTAGCGCTTGTCGAAGACGCCGTTGTTGCGGCCCAGGCGCAGCACCGCGACGGTGTCCGCGACGGCCATCACGTCGGCCATGTTGTGGCTGATCAGGATCACGCCGTGGTTCTGCTCGCGCAGCCGCTCGACCAGGTCGAGCACCTGGGCGGTCTGCTCGACGCCCAGGGCGGCGGTCGGCTCGTCCAGCATCACGACCTTGGGCGAGCCGATCAACGCGCGGGCGATCGCGACGACCTGGCGCTGGCCGCCGGAGAGCGAGGCGACGGGGATCCGTACGCTGGGGATGCGGATGGAGAGGGTGTCCAGCAGCGCCCGGGAGCGCTTCTCCATCGCGACCTCGTCGAGGACGGTGAAGCGCCGGATCTCGCGGCCGAGGAAGAGGTTCCCGACCACGTCGATGTTGTCGCAGAGCGCGAGGTCCTGGTAGACCGTGGCGATGCCCAACTGCTGGGCTTCCTGCGGGCGGTGGATGGTCACCGGCCTGCCCTGCCACTCGATGACGCCCTCGTCCGGCTGGTGGACCCCGGCGATCGACTTGACCAGGGTGGACTTGCCGGCGCCGTTGTCGCCGACCAGGGCCACCACCTCGCCGGCGTGCACCTCCAGATCGATGTCGGTGAGCGCCTGGACGGCGCCGAACCGTTTGGAGACCCCGCGCAGGGCCAGTACGGTCTCACCTGCCACTGTGACCAACTCCCTTTCCCCGCCTTCGGGGTGGAGGCGAAGCACGCTCGTTTCGGGGTTCGCGGGACTACTGGAGGCCGGCCGCGGTGCAGGCGGCGGCGTAGTCCGGCGTGCAGATCTGGGCGACGGTGTAGAGGCCGTCCTGGACCACGGTGGTCTTGATGTTGTCCTTGGTGACCACGATCGGGGTGATCAGGTTGGCCAACACCTTGTGGTTGCTGCCGTTGGTCGCCGTCGTGGGCACGAGGGTGGGTGCGGGGGTCCCGCCGGCGGCCATGGCGACGGCCAGCGCGGCCGCGGCGTCGCTCTCCGGCTTGAACGGCTTGTAGATCGTCATGGTCTGGGTACCGGCCACGATCCGCTGGATGGCGTCGAGTTGGGCGTCCTGACCGGTGAGGGGGACGTTGATCCCGGCCGCCTTCTGCGCGGTGGCGATACCAGCGGCCATGCCGTCGTTGGCGGAGTAGATGCCGACCACGTTGTCCGGGCCGATCGCGGTGATGCCCGCCGCGGCCTCCTGGTTGGCCGTGTTCGGGTCCCACTGCGGGGTGTCGTACTCCTTGCCGATCTTCAGCTTGCCGTCGATGGCGCTGTGCGCGCCGGCCTTGAAGTCGGCCGCGTTGGGGTCGGTGGGCGAGCCGTTGATCATGATGATCTCGCCGGCGTTCGCCTTGGCGCCCACAGCCGAGACCAGGGCCTGGCCCTGCAGCTGGCCGACCTTGTGGTTGTCGAAGGAGACGTACGCGTCGACCGGGCCCTGGGCCAGGCGGTCGTAGGCGATCACCTTGACGCCGGCGTCGTGGGCCTTCTGGACGGAGGACTGGATCGACTTGGAGTCCACCGCGTCCAGGATCAGGACCCTGTCCCCCTTGGTCAGGGCGGTGTCCACCTGGGTCTGCTGGAGGGTCGCGTCCTGGTTGGCGTTGTAGTAGTCGATCTGGGCTTCCGGTGCCAGCTCCTTGATCTTCTGTTCGATCAGCGGGCGGTCGAACTGCTCGTAGCGGGTGGTCTTGCTCTCCGGCAGCAGCAGGCCGATCCGCACGGCTCCCACCGCAGTGCCGCTCGCGCCGCCCGGGGCACCACCACTGGAGGCCTGCTTGGCAGTACCGCAGGACGCCGCGCCCAGGCCGAGGAAAACCACTGCGGCCACCGCGAGGGCGTGGCGAAGCCCGTTGCTCATGAGGATGCCTCTCCGGTTGAGTCCACCCCCTCACCTCAGAGTCTGGGAAACTCCGGGCCGCACCACGATCCGGATGCGCCGAACGGGTCGCGGCTGGACGTCCCCCCGGGTGACCGTCTACATTTCTGTAGACGTCGGAGGCGTACGACCTCACCCCCCGGACAGCCGTGCGCCTCCGACTCCCCGTCGACCCGGCCGCGCCCGTCGACGCCCCGTCGGCTCAGCCGCGCTCGTCGGCGCCCCAGCGACCCGTCGGCTCAGCCGCGCTCGTCGATCACCCGCTTGATCTTCCCGACCGAGCGCTCCAGCGTGTACGGATCCACCACCTCGGCCGCGACCGTCACACCCACGCCGTCCTTCACCGCCCGGACGATCGCCGCCCGCGCCGCCTCCCGCTGCTCGACGGACGCCTCCGGGCGGGCCTCGACCCGCACCGCCATGTGGTCCATCCGCCCCTGCCGGCTCAGCCTCAGCTGGAAGTGCGGGGCGACGCCCGGGGTGCGCAGCAGGATCTCCTCGATCTGGGTCGGGAAGACGTTGACGCCACGCAGGATGATCATGTCGTCGCTGCGCCCGGTGACCTTCTCCATCCGCCGGAAGGACGGCCGCGCGGTGCCGGGCAGCAGCCGGCTGAGGTCGCGGGTGCGGTAGCGGATGACCGGCAGCGCCTCCTTGGTGAGCGAGGTGAAGACCAGCTCACCGCCCTCGCCCTCCGCCAGCACCTCGTCGGTGAACGGGTCGACCACCTCCGGGTAGAAGTGGTCCTCCCAGATGTGCAGCCCGTCCTTGCTCTCCACGCACTCCTGGGCGATGCCGGGGCCGACCACCTCGGAGAGGCCGTAGATGTCGACGGCGTGCAGGTCCAACCGGTCCTCGATCTCGCGCCGCATCTCCTCGGTCCAGGGCTCGGCGCCGAAGATGCCGACCTTCAGCGAGCTGGCGCGCGGGTCGACGCCCTGCTTCTCGAACTCGTCCAGCAGGGTCAGCAGGTAGGACGGGGTGACCATGATGATCTCGGGCCGGAAGTCCTGGATCAGCTGGACCTGCCGGGCGGTCATGCCGCCGGAGGCCGGGATGACGGTGCAGCCGGCCCGCTCGGCGCCGTAGTGGGCGCCGAGGCCCCCGGTGAACAGCCCGTAGCCGTACGCGATGTGCACCTTGTGGCCGGGTCGGCCGCCGGCCGCGCGGATCGAGCGGGCGACCACGTCGGCCCACATGGAGAGGTCGTTCTCGGTGTAGCCGACCACGGTCGGGCGCCCGGTGGTGCCGCTGGAGGCGTGGATCCGGCGGACCCGCTCCATCGGGACGGCGAACATCCCGAAGGGGTAGCCCTCGCACAGGTCGGCCTTGGTGGTGAAGGGGAAGCGGGCGAGGTCGTCCAGGGTGCGGCAGTCCCCGGGGCGCACGCCTGCCGCGTCGAACTTGCGGCGGTAGAGCTCGACGTTGTCATAGGCGTGCCGCAGGGTGGCCCGGAGTCGGTCGAGCTGGTGGGCGCGCAGTTCGTCGACGCTCATCCGCTCCCCGGCATCGAGGAGCTCGGGTGGAATCGGCTCCCCCAGGCGTCGGCGCGGGTCGGGTGCGCTGCCGGTCATCGTCGCTCCTTCGCAGGTCGGCCGATCCGGGAAGCCCTACCGATCGTTCGGTCAGGGCAAGCCCAGGCCAAGTAACCCAGCGCCCGAACCACCTGTCAAGAGTTCGCGCAAGGGTCCCGGAATGTGAAGTTCCGGCACCTTCGTGCCGAAGTCGCTCCACCCGCTTGGCTGGCCGATATGAAAATCATTACGGAATTTTGACCCGTAGGCTGCCGCTTCCGGCCCGGACGCATGGTTCAGTAGTGCGGCTTCTCCCCTGCACCCCGGAGTGATCACTTTGGCCTCGACCCCTGCGCTGGTCAGCGCGCTGCGCGAGCTCGGCGACCGGCCCGCCGTCGTCGCCGACGGGCGCGCGATCAGCGGCATCGGCCTGCTGCTCGGCGTCTCCCCGCCGGGCGGCCTGCCCCGGGCCCTCGCCGAACGCGTCGCCGGACACGCCGCGCTGCCGCCCTCCGCCGCCCGGACCGCCGAGCAGCGGCTGCGGTACTGGGCGGGCGTTCTCGGCCCGCCGCCGATCCGACACACCGTGCTGCACCCCGCCACCGACCTCGCCGTCGAACTCGCCCTGGCCACCCTGCTGGCCGGCGGCACCGTGCACTGCGCCGACCCCGAACAGCAGGCCGACGAGCAGCTCGCCGCCCTCGCCGCCAACGGCACCACCCACCTCAGCCTGCCCTCCGCGCTGCTGTGGCGGATCAGCCGGCAGCCCGGCCTCGCCGAGCACGACCTCTCCGCCCTGCGACTGGTCCTGCACGTCGGGCCCGAGCCCCGGCAGGACGACGTGTACGCCGCCGTCGACGCGCTCGGCGCCGTCCTCGCCCACGTCCGCGCCCCGCACAGCCAGGCCGAGGCCGCCGACCGCCGGCTGCGCGCCGATGCGGAGGCCGCCACCGCCGTCGCCTGGAAGCACAGCATCGGCGTCACCACCGAGCAGGTCACCGAATTCGGCACCCACCTCGACCGGGCCGTCCTCACCGCGCTGCTGCACACCCTCCAGCAGGCCGGCGTGCTCACCGACCCCGCCCGCGGCTGCTCCGAGCCCGAACTGCTCGCCACCGCCCTGGTCACCCCCGCCCAGCGCCCCCGGGTCGGCCGCTGGCTGGACGCCCTCGCCCGGCACGGCCTGATCACCCGCCAGGACGGCGGCGCCCAGGGCCCGCTCTTCCACGGCGCACCCGACGTCACCGCCGCCGAGGTCCGGGAGGCCTGGCGCCCCGCCGTCGAGGCCTGGGCCGACGGGCTCGGCCCCGCCGCCGTGCTCGACCGGGTACGGCGCGGCGCGCTGCGGCTGCCCCGGCTGATCACCGGCGAGGAGGCCTCCCGCCCGGCCGCCGCCCCGGTCCGCTGGGCCGCCGCCCGCGGCTACCTCGGCGCCGCCGTGGGCGCGCTGGTGCGCGGCACCGCCGAGGCCCACGACGGGCCTGAGCAGCTGCGCGTCCTCGAACTCGACCGCGACGGCGCCGAGACCGCCATCACCCGCGCCCTGGCCGCCCGCCCCCGGCAGAACGCCGACCACCACCTCACCCCCGACGGCGGCCGCTACGACGTCGTGGTCGCCACCGCGACCGGACGTCCGGAGGAGGAGGTCGCGGCACTGGTCGAACAGCTCTCCCCCGGCGGCCGGCTGCTGCTGTTCGCGCCCACCGTCGAACAGCTCGACCAGCTGATCACCGGCGACGCCCAGGGCCCGACCGCCCACCCGGCCGAACGCTGGCAGGCCGCACTCACCGCCGCCGGCTGCCCGACCGTCCTCACACTGCCGGAGGACGGGCACCCGATGGGGCTGCTGGGGCAGCGGCTGTTCGCCGCCAGGATCGACTAGGCACGACTACGATCGGGCGCATGGCCGCTTCCGTGCGCTCGATCCGCTCCCGGGCCTCACTGGGCTCGATCGCCTCCATCGGTTCCATCGGCTCGCTGCTGTCCATCGGCTCGGTCGGCTCCGTGCTCTCCGTCGGGTCGGTCGGCAGTGTGCTGTCGATCGGCTCGGCCGGCTCGGTCCTCAGCGCGCTGTCGGCGTGCTCCTGGCTGAGCGTCGGCTCGCTGCTGTCGGTGCGCTCGCGCTGGTCGGTGCGTTCGGCACGGGCGCTCCGGGCGGTGCGCGCCGTCGGTCCGTGCGCTCAGCTGGTCCGTGCGGGGCGCGGCGCCCGGGTCACGGACCGTCCGTGACCGACCGGCACTGCCCTGATCGCGGTGCGGGCGTGTCTTGTGGCCCGACCGCGCGCCACCATCCGATCCGTACCATTTCGATACCGAAGCCCGGATGAGCTGCGGGCATCCTCCCCGCGCCGGGCGGTACCCGGGTAGGCTCCGGTCCGGGCTGCTCCATCGGACAGGCCCCCAGCCTTCCGGCCCTGGTGCAGGCGGCTCCCCGCCGCCCGTGCCGTGTCCCCGGGGGCACCACCCCGCGGGCCATTCGGTGGGCTCCGCGCACTCGACACCGCGCGCCAGGGCAGTCGCGCGAACGGCGAAGGGCATCGCATTGGCGGATCGGCTCACCGGAGGAGACTCCTCGCTGCTGCGACGGATCAACGCGGCGGTCACCCTTCGGGCGCTGCGGGCCGGCCACTCCGTGACTCTCACTCAGCTCGTCGGTGAGACCGGACTCTCCCGGCCGACCGTCGAGGGCGTGATCGAGGGTCTGGTCGAGACCGGACTGGTGGCCGAGGTCGAACAACCCCGGGAGGACGGCCAGTCGAGCACCGGCCGCCGCGGCCGCCCGGCCCGCTGGTTCCGCTTCCGCGCCGAGGCCGGACACATCCTCGGCATCGAGATCGGCGTGCACGACGTCCGGCTCATCCTCGCCGACCTCACCGGCGAGGTGGTGGGCAGTCACTTCAAGCCGGTGGACGAGACCCTGGAGGCCGAGGACCGGCTCGCCGCCGTCCGCACCGCCGTCGCCGAGGTGCTGCGCAAGGCCGGGATCTCCCGCGACAACCTGTGGGCCGTCGGCATCGGCACCCCCGGCATCGTGGACCGCGAGGGCACCGTCCGCCTCGGCACCGCGATGCCCGGCTGGACCGGCCTGGACCTCGGCGCCCGGCTGCGCCGCTCGTTCCGCTGCCCGGTCCTGATCGAGAACGACGCCAACCTCGCCGCCATCGCCGAGCACTGGCAGGGCGCGGCGGTCGGCGCCGACGACGTGGTGTTCGTGATGGCGGGCCTGAGCCCCGGCGCCGGCTCGCTGATCAACGGCAGACTGCACCGCGGCTTCGGCGGCGCGGCCGGCGAGATCGGCGCGCTTCACCTGCTCGGCCAGGAGGTCACCCCGGAGAAGCTGCTCTCCACCACCGGCAAGCCGCTCAACCCGCTGGACGAGGCCGCGGTCGCCCGCGTACTGCGGCTGGCCCGGGAGGGCGACGAGGTGGCCAAGGTCGCCATGGACCGCTTCCTCACCCGCCTGGTGCAGGGCGTCGCGGCGCTGGTGCTGGCCATCGACCCGCAACTGGTGGTGATCGGCGGCTGGGCGGCCGGGCTGGACGGCGTGCTGGAACCGCTGCGCGAGCGGCTGTCCCAGTTCACCCTGCGCGCCCCCGAGGTGGCGCTGGCGGCGCTGGGCTCGGAGGTCGTCGCGATGGGCGCCCTGCGGGTCGCCCTGGACCACGTCGAGGACCAGCTCTTCGCCGTCGCCCCGCCCCGGATCTGACCGGATCCGGATTCGACCGGGCCCGCCATCGTCCGCCGTCAACGGCAAAGGCCCGAACGCCACTTGGGCGTCCGAGCCTTTGCCTGAGGGTGTCGGGAGATGGTTCAGGAGGCGGTGCGGACCTCAGTCGCCGCGCCGACCGGGGTGACCTCGACCAGACCGGTCTCGCCGAAGGTCAGCTTGCAGGTGTCCGCCCGGTACGTGGCGACGGCGAGCGCCACCAGACGACCCGCGGAGGCGTACTGGGTGGTCATGACCAGCACCGGCGTGCCCGGGGGGCGCTCCAGCAGCAGGGCCTCCTCGGCCTCGGCGACGCCGAGCTCGACGGCGCGGGCCTCACCGTCGACCTCCAGGCGTTCCAGCTGGCGCAGCACCGAGCGGGCGCGGTCGCTCTCGGCCCGGAAGCCGGGCAGGTGGGGCAGCGCGGAGGCCGGGACGTGCAGCGACTCGCTCGCCATCGCACGGCCCTCGACCATGCGGACCCGGCGGACGGTGTGCACGGTGGCACCCTCGGCGATGCCCAGGTTCTTGGCCAGCTGCGCGGAGGCGGGGGCGGTGGTGCAGTCGACGGTGCGCCAGGCCTGGCTGCGGCCGGCGCCGGGCCAGCCCTCCTCCTGCCGGTTCACCGGGACGCCGACCCGCGGGGCGGCGATCAGGGTGCCGATCCCCCGGCGGCGGACCAGGCGGCCCTCCAGCTCCAGCTGGTCGAGCGCCTGCCGCAGCGTGGCCCGGGCCACGCCGAAGCGGGCGGCGAGCTCGCGCTCGTTCGGCAGGACCTGGCCGGTGGAGAACTCCGAGTCGATGGCCCGCAGCAGCACCGTGCGCAGGTGCCAGTACTTCGGTTCCGGCACCGACGAAAGCTGTCCTGTCGTTCCCACCGTGTCCTCCACCCTGCTTCTGTCCGCCCTGACGAGGAGGGCGGATCCGGGCCCGCTGCCCGCTGTTGCGGCAGGTGGGAGAGCGGTCCTTTATCCGTCCTTCTTTATTAAAGGTCCTTGCAGTAAGCGACCCTAGGTGCTGCCTCCGGAGATGGTCAAGACCAATGGCAGGGCTTGATACGACTGTCGCGGGGATTCATGCCGCGTTCACGACAGCCGCTGACGGGCGGCTCGGCACCACCGGCCGCAGCGCGTCACACTTCGGGGCGGGCGGGTCCAGTCGGTACGCTGCCCGGGTGATCGTGGTGACGAGTGTGAACGTGAATGGAATCCGGGCGGCGGCCAAGAAGGGCTTCATCGAATGGCTGGCCGGAACCGAGGCGGACGTGATCTGCCTCCAGGAGGTGCGCTCCGAGCCCGGACAACTGCCCGTCGAACTGCGTGACCTGGACGGCTGGCACGCGGTCTGGGCCCCCTCCGTCACCAAGGGCCGGGCCGGCGTCGCCGTCCTCTCCCGCAAGGAGCCGCAGCGCACCGCGATCGGATTCGGATCGGAGGAATTCGACAATACGGGCAGGTACGTCGAAATCGACCTTCCCGGCCTGACCGTCGCCAGCCTCTACCTCCCCTCCGGCGAGGTCGGCACCGAACGCCAGGACGAGAAGGAACGCTTCATGGCGGAATTCCTCGACCACCTGACCGCCCTGCGCGCCCGCGCCGCCGCCGACGGCCGCGAGGTCGTGGTCTGCGGCGACTGGAACATCGCCCACCGCCCCGAGGACCTCAAGAACTGGAAGGCCAACCAGAAGTCCGCCGGCTTCCTCCCCGAGGAACGCGCCTGGCTCTCCCGCGTCTACGACGAGGCCGGCTACGTCGACGTCGTCCGCGCCCTCCACCCCGACCGCACCGGCCCCTACTCCTGGTGGTCCTACCGCGGCCGAGCCTTCGACAACGACTCGGGCTGGAGAATTGACTATCTGATGGCCAGTCAGACACTTGCGAACACCGCCGTCGAGGCCTACGTCGAGCGACCGGCCTCCCATGCGGAGCGCTGGAGCGACCACGCGCCAGTGACCGCCGTCTTCGACCTTGACCAACTCCTCTAGTACTTCGTGAAGTTCGGGCAGTTGGCTTCGGCTGCTGCGGTCGCCGCGCGATCTGCGCAGAGTGACGACCGCAGCTGCTACGGCCCCGCAAAAGGACTACACGGCGATCACCGGTTCCTGAGTGAGGGTCAGTTGATCTTCTGGAAACGACTCGGTTTGTAAAAACCAAAGTCGTCTGGCGGCGGCGCGGGCGACGAATGGTATCGAGACCTATGCGCTGAACCTCGTGCTGTTCTGTCGTTTCCTCCACGAGTCCCGGACCGGGAAGTCGATCTGGGTGCACGGGCAGGGGTGTTGCAAAGTCCGGTGATCTCGCGAGTTCGCTGGTCAGGCAATGCCCAGGAGGTCGAGCAGGCGGGTGAAGGGCTCGTAGGAGGCGTGGCGGAGGCCGGCGGCGATGGTGCGGGCTCGCGCGGATTGTTCACCGGTCTCGACAGCGCCGAAGAGAACGTCAGACGTGCCCGCGCAGCCGGACCAGGATCGTGTCGCCGGGCAGTGAGGCGAGGTACGCCTCACTGCCTGGCCACACGGTGGGCCCCGGCCGTTCGTGGGGGCACTGGCTCGGGTCGCAGGTGGCGTGCACGGCGTTGCTGCCACCCTCCAGCCACCAGCCGTCGAGGGTGAGCACGTCCGTGCTCGGCGGGTACGGCGAGGTGAGCCGGCGGATGTAGGCGTCGCGGTCGCCGTCGTGGGTGATGACGGGGTGTTCCGCGGGGTTGGGGAAGCTCAGGTTGCCCCGGCGGAGGCTGTGGGGGTGGTCGAGGAACGCCCGGATGAGCGGCTGGCCGCGGTAGGCGGCGAACATGTTCTCGCCCCGGCGGTCGTCCGGGAAGGCGTCTGGGTCGTTCCACCAGCGGTCCACGAACGACCAGGCTCCTGCCGGACCTCGACCACGCCCTGGCCCTCGCCGTGGAGCGGGAGATCGCGTCGTTCATGCCCAGCATGAACGAACTGGCCGACGACCGGCCCGCCACCTGGCAGTCACCCCAGCCGGCCACCAACCTCCCCGAGGTCCCGGACCGGCCGATGCCGACCTTCCCCCTCGACAGCACCACGCTGCACGGCGCGGCAACCGAACTACTCGACCAGGCATGGGAACTGCGCTTCGACGACGAGGACCGGACGTCCAAAGCGCTCGCCGGCGGCGGCCACGTGATGTGCCAGATGTTCCAACTCCCAGAGGAACTGGCGCCGCTGATCGAGGCCGAGGCCGTCCTGCTCGCCCTGAACGCCGCCGGCCTGCACCCCGTCAGCCTGTCCGATCCCCGCCTGCCCGCCATGGTCGCCGCGTTCGACACCAAGCCCGTGCACGAGCAACGCGCACTGCTCCGCATGGCGGCCCGGCCCTGGCTCGACGCCTCCACCACTGCTGGCCGCGCGCACGCCGCCACCACCCGCACCATCCCACCGACTCCGCAGCACCCCAGCGGCCCCACTGATCGGCCGCCGCCCCTGTCGCTACCCAACCGCAATCCCGCGCTGGGCCGTTGAATCGGCCTGGCCCCGATCTCGTGTGAGAACCCGTGCCCACCACCCCTGCCGACGCCGAGCGCTTGCTGGCCGTCACCCCGATCCACCTCGCCGGCCCCGGCCACGAAGACGTCCCCTGGCATCTCGGCGCCCACTTCGGCTGGTTCCGCCACGACAGCGCCGATCCGGACGTCGCCCTCGTCAGCGCCTGCGAGCGCGCCACCTTGACCCGGCCCGCCGCAGCGCCCGCCGGGCAGGGCCGGCTGACCCTGACCGTGGGAGACGACCGCTTCGGCGAACCGTGGTCGGTCTCGTTCGACGAGCAGGCCCCCACCGAGATCACCGCATCGGTGCTGTACGCGGTCGCCTACGGCCTGAACGAGTGGCCCGGCCTGCGCTGAAGCCATGATGCCTCCACTAGCTCGGCGATCGGGATGCCAGCGTGTCAGCCGCCTGCCCTGACCTGTCTGTGAGTTGCCGAGTTGCGATGCCGACGCTCCGGCTTACATGGAGCTCCCCGGACTGCGACGGTCGATCGAAGCTTCACCAAGTGCAAGCGGGAGCCCGCAGTTCCGGGGACGGGCTGCGGGCTCCCGCTGTTTTTGCTCGACGTGGTGTTGCGCTGTTCCTAGTGGGTGCGGACGAGTCGGCGGTTAACGCGCCGTATGGCGCAGGGTGCGGGTGACGACGACGATGGCCAGCGCGCTCGCGAGGATGAGCATGGCGACCGAGAGGGCGATGTGCGGCATGCCGCTGTCGTTGCCGTACTTGATGATGGTGAAGATGCCTGCCGGGGCTGCGGCCAGCGTGGCGAGTTCACCCATGCCGTTGATCAGCTTTTCGGCACTGGCTTCGGGCACCTTGACCTTCCCTTCGGCTCCGGTGGGGTTGAGCGTGAACGATGCTTCTGCGCTCTCCGGGGTCTTGACGAAGTGGGTGTCCTTGATGGCGACCTCGCGGGGTTCGGCCTTGGACTCCTGTGCCTGCGTCGGGATGGTCTGGCTGTCCGACATGATGTCGGAGCCGATCTGCTGGGTGTGGTTCATGGTGCTCCTTGTCGGAGCCGTCAGAGGACCGTCCTCTGATCGGCTTGGCGAGCGATCCGACCCACGCGAAGTGACTCGATCGGCCAGGCCAAGCCCGGTGCGTCAGCGCGCCGCTAGGGCACGGAATCCCTGTGCACCGAACCTGGGACTGACCTGCCAATGGCGACGCGGTGGGACGTATCGGACACAAGGGCTCCTTCTAGGGCGTTGGGCTGCACCGGTGCGGCCTCGGGGGTGACACGGCTGCAGGCATTGGTGCCTGACGGCCGCGACGATCGTCAGCATATAGCCCGGAAGCGACAAGTGCATCAGATCTGCATCGCATGTGATGCACCAATGCAGCAAGTTTGGTATAAACTAATACCAGTGCAGTCCACGACCATGCAGGAAGGAGGGTTCGACATGCCCGAGGAGCGACCCGCCAGTGAGCGCTTCAGTCTCACCCTGACCACACTGGGCCAGCAGGCCCTAGCCAAGATCATGGCCGCCGACAATCTCACGCGCCCCGACGCCGTGAACCGAGCGGTCCAGGTCTACGGCTTCCTCGCCGAAGAGCTCAAGGACGGCAAAGCGCTGTTGCTCCGCGACAAGGACGGCAACATTGAGCGTGTCCACATCGTCTGATCCCACCGCTGCCCCCAGACGCGCCCGCAGATCATGGCAGTTCACGAGCCCACCTGCCGGTTTTGCACGGGGAGTCCTCTTTTTCGCTAGTGCCGCCTGGTTCTGACACACAGTCCAGTACTGCCGCGCCACGGTGGCGTGAGGCACTTCCAACAGGTGCTCCGGCACGGCCCCGACTACCTCGACGACGCCCGCCGAGCCGCCCGCCGGCTCAACCCCGACGCGGACACCCACCGCAGCTGGAACTACCACCTGCGAGCACTGGCATCCGCCCTCGACAGTGCCCGCCACCAGGCGAATACCTGGCCCACCCCAGCACAGCCTGGCCCCGAGGCAGACCGCAGTCGCGAGGACCTGGCCGCCGAGACCTGGCACGAGATGACCGTGTGGGCCGCACATGGCCCCGTAGCCGCCGACATCCTGCACCGCCCCGCCGACCTGCACCCGGCCCGCGCCGACCGACGCAGCGCGGCCACCGCCCACCGCCACACCCCGACCGGTCCGATCCCGCCGCTCCCGGCCACTCACGGCGTGCCGACACCGGGCACCTCCCGTGGCAACGCTTCCGAATCCCCCCGAAGGACGTGACCGCCGCCCGGCCGCCCGGGCTGACATGGAACTCACCGATCGCATCACGAACCCCCTCCCCGCGGGCGGCAAGCCCCCACTTCGTCACGGCCTGGGCGGACTCGGTCGAGGGTCTTCGCAGACCAAGGGCGGTGTTAGGCCTCGGGGGGGGTGCGACCGGTTGCGAGGTGGAAGCCCGTGCTTCTCGGCCGCGGTGGCCCCCGGCCGAGCCCGCCGGGGACGGTTTCTTCGTTCGCCCCACCGCCCAACGGTGACAACAGCGTGTGCCACCTACAGATAGAACTCGATCCGATCGCCATCCCGGTCCTGCAAGAAGTGTTCGACGCGCTGCACGTGGCGCTGGCTGGCGGCCTGAAGGTCCGGAGCATTGGCGACCAACTCGCTGACCATCACCCTGGCGTCGTCCACCAGCGCGTTCCGGTCAGCTGAGGCCCGGATACCCGCCGGCACGCAATACCGTGTCGATTCTGGTCTTAGTCGCCGTGATGTCCTTCCCGGCTTGGACCAGCTCGCGTAGTCCTTGATTGAAGAGGGTGGAGTTCTTCTGGTTCAGGCCCTGGCGGCAGTCCTGGCCTCCCTTCGCGGCGTCGATCCCGAACTGCGCGAACGACAGCCCGGCCTGTGCGTCGGGAACGCGGAAGTAGTTGCCGTTCGCCCAGGGCGCCAGGCGGCCCAACTGGTCACAGGTAGTGCCGATCGGGCCCAAGTAGGGCCACGCTGTCTTCTTGGTCGCGAGAGCGGTGTTGATCTGGCTGGCCAACTGGTTGGAGTCGGTAGTGGCCTGGTTCAGAATCCACAGCCCGCCGAGGCGGTCCCAGGCGTGGACCTGGTCGGCCAGGAGCTGGGTGTCAGCCTGCGTCGTGGGTACCAGGACCGACCCTCGCGTGGCCGCCTGAACGCCGGCCGGCGTGGTGGTCATGACGTACGTGCGCTCAAGGTACGCCATCTGCCCCACCGCGACTGCCACGGCCACAGTGGCGACGCCGCCGAGTCCGAAGCGCAGCCGTGTCAGGCCCGTAGGTGGGGAGGACGGCGAGAAGACGTCTGACGGTCTGTTGTCGTCGTCCTGGTGCCCAGCCAGCCGCAGTACCACGGATCCGACTGCGGCCACGACGACGGCAAGGATCGCGACGGTCACGACCACGCTACTCAGCAGCATCGGAAAGATCTGATGGTGCCATCGGTCCCAAGGCGGCTGCCACGTGCAGCCCTTCCCCATGGTGTTCAGAGCGGGGAGGCATCCGTCCGTGGTGACGACCAGGGACATCCCGAAGATCCCCACCAGGGCAGCGGTCTCGGCGGCGATCAGGGTGGCGAGCAACCGGAAACCACCGGCGGTGACAAAGGCCGCCACCGCCGCGCCCACCGCGCTCGCCACCAGGGCGAGCAGGATCCACACCACCTGGGCCAACGCGAAGTGACCGGAGTGCGGCGGCCGCGGCTGCCAGTGGTGGAGGTACGCCTGGACCCCGAAGACCGCAGCGGTCCCGACGGCGCCGCCGACGAGGCCCGGGACCATGACGCGCCGCAGCGGCGGCACCGTGAGCGGCCGTCGCCACCCGTCGCCGGGGCCGGTCCGCACCCGGGCCATCCACCCCGGGACGCCGCCGGCCGGACCCGCCGCCCACGCAGCCGCGGGCACGGCCCACGCGAGGACCGTGGCCACCGGGACCAGCGGGGTCAGGAAGAGGAAGTTCAGCCAGGGGAACGCCTCGGCCGCCGCCGTGAGGGTGGCGGAATGCTCAAGTCCTGAGGCGGAGAACAGCCATTCCAGGCTGGCCTTTATCCCGGTGGTCGAAGGCGAGAAGCCGTTGGCGACGGCCACGCCGATCAGCGCCCACCAGGAGTACCACACGATCAGGATCAGGCAGGTCGCAGTCAGGCCGATCGTCATCGGGACCAGCAGGCTGCGGCCGCGCCACGTCCTTGCCGCCAATCGCGCACACTGCGCCACCCACCACATGACCGCCATGCCCGCGCCGAGCAGCAGCAGCAGCACCGCCGGCCGGGTCGGCCACCATTCGGAGCCGCTGCCAGAGGAGTTCCCGACGAGCAGGTCGCCGACTGCCATCCCGAGACCGAGCCAGAAACCCACCCGGATGCCGGACGGCGCCGGGCGCTCGGTCGACTCCGCGAACGCGACCGCCCGCCAGAGCGCGACGCCGACGACCCCGGTCACCACCAGCGCCGGGACCAGCGCCATCGCCTGCTCCAGCCACATGCTCATCTGGTAGGTGAACGGGACCAGGTACGTCGGCAGGTCGACGGAGAGGAGGATTGCCACGACGCCTACGAGGAACGTCGGCAGCACCTGGATACCGAACAGCGGCGCAGGATCGTCGAGGGCGTGCCGCCGCAGCTCCCATCTCGGGTGGGTCCGCCACAACTCAGTGAACGACGCCCAGGCCGCACTGATCCTGCCGCCTTGCGGGGGTGGCTCCCCAACCTCCCACTTGCGTTTGGTTGCGCCGTGCCGCACGGCGGCCAGGTCAGCGTAGAGCTCCCGGGTCCGCAGCACGTCCGAGCGCGCGAGGTAGACCAGTGCCACTGTGGCGACGGGCAGCAGGACGGCGCGGACCAAACCCGGCGTCACGGTCGGCGGCCAGTGAAACAGGCCGGTGTTCCGGTAGATCTGATCGCCTTCCCACACCGCGTAGGGCAGCAGGACGACGACGGCGAAGACCCGCCAGAGGGCGACGGTCGCGTAGGTGACGGTGACGTCGCGGTTCTTGATGTGGGCGAACTCGTGCAGTAGCACGGCCCGCGACCCGTCCCGGTCCGCGGCCTCGAGCAGCCCGTTTGGGATGGACACGATCGGCCGGCGGTCGCTGCCGAACACCTCCGCGCCGCGCGACTTCACCGCCATGTCCAGCACCACGACCGGAAGACGGCGCAGACCGGCGGTGAACGCGAGTTCCTCCAGCAGCGCCTGCGGCTGACCCTCGTCGTCGGGTGGCGGCAAGGGCGCCACGTGCCGCCGCCGGCGCATAACCACCGGCAGCCCTGCGAACACCCCGCTGGCGACGACCACGAGCCCGACCGGCCAGACGACCAGCGTCCACAGCGGAAGCCCGGGCGCGTACTTGGACAGGCACGCTGCGAACGGCACCTCCTGGGACATAACCTGGGCGTAACTGGACGCGTCCCCGGCATGCTGGGGATCCACACCTGCGGCCCGCTCGCAACCGACGTAGTCCGGCTTCGTAGTCCGGAACTGCGAGACGACGGGCAGCGCGATCGGGGCGCTCAGCGTGAGCAGTAGGACCACCAGCATCACGAACCGTAAGGTGGTGCCAGCGACCAAGGCCCGCTCGTCGACCCGGGGACCGGAGCCGTCGTCCACGTCCCTTGACGCTAGGCCGCTCTCACTCCCGTCGGCCATCGCCGCGCCCCAGCTGCATAGCCACCAGGTCGGCGATCTCGGTTGCGCGCCGCTGCGGGACACCGCGCCGCTTGGCGGACTGCGCGACGATCGCGCGCACGCGGGACAGCTGGTCCTCGTCGAGGGGTGGGAGGGCGGGCGGGGTGCTCGCGTTTGCGCGCCGACGCCGGAAGACGCGTCGGAACACCGCCCCGATGCCCTTGGCACCCTTGTCGACTCCCTTGCCGACGACTTCGTGGATGGCCTCCTCGACCACCATCCACACCACCGGCGTCAGCACCAGGACCACGTCGTGGAGCCCGAACCCGACCGGCCCGCCGCCGCGACGCCGCCCGCCCAACCACCGCCGGACCTGCTCGTCGTCGTGGCGCAGGAGCCCGTCTAGGGCCGTCACCTCGTCCGGTTCCAACTGGGCGATCACTGCGCGGACGACGCCACGGACCGTCACCTGCTCTGAACCGATAGCCTCAGAACCCATTTCGCCCCCGGTTGGTTGCTGCATGGTCACGCCGAAACTGCGGCCATTGAACCAAAGTTCGGCCTCTGTGGCAGCGGAAGCGGGAGATTCCCAGCCGCGCGGCAGCCGCTCTCCTCGGCAACCGCGCCTCTGCGGGCACCACCGCGCCGGCCACCGCGCCCGCTGGCCAGACATCGTCCCGCCGCCGCCGGGGGGCCTGACCCGCCACCAGAACCACGGCCCCGGCCGCAAGGTCCATTCCTTGCGGCCGGGGCCGTTGATGTTCGCCTGCGGCAGACGGAAAGCGCTATGGGGAACGGGGAGTTCCAAGCAAACATGTCCCGCAGACCGCTTGATCACACAATCGCGGACTCCACGAAATACGGGGCAGCTCATTCCGAGGCGAGGAAGCTGGCCTGGGCGGCGATGCCGGTCGCCACGCCGAAGGCGAGGACGGCCACGACGCCTGCCCCCAGCGACAGTCCGGCGAGGGTCAGCAGCGCGGCGGCGGCGCGCAGCGTGCTGGCCGCGAAGACGGTGCGGACGGGTCCGTGACGGTCGATCAGCGGTCCGGAGCTGGCGATGACGCCCAGGCGCGGCAGCCACTCCAGCAGGAACGCCAGTCCCGTCCAGGCCGGCGAGTGGGTCAGGGCAAGGACCATCAGCGGCACGGCGTAGGTGATGACCGCACTGTTGAACCCGTCGGCGCCGCGGATCAGGTAGCAGCGCATCAGCCAGTCGTGCTGTCGGTGCGGGCGGCGCTGCGCCTGCTCGTCGTTGTCGCTGTCGGCGGGCTCCTGGGCGTGGTCGGGCTCGTCGGCGAAGGGAAAGACTGACATCAATCTCCGGGCCGGTAGATGGGTTTGGGACGTGCTGGTGCGCCTGTCGGCGGAGCTTTGGTGGGCGTCCGCCGACAGGCGAGGGGATTCAGCTTCCGGATCGAGCGGCCGTTTTAAAACGGCCGCCTCCCGTGCTATAGGCCCCGCCGAGGCCCGTTGTGGCGGTTATCGGCGCGGCCGACGGGCCGCCTCGGACGTCTGGGCAGGCCCTGTTGCGGGCGGCTGGACGGGGCCCGTGGCGGGCCGCGACGGGGCCGGTGCGGGCGGTGCGGCCGACAGCTTCGCCAGCCTTCGCACGCGCCAGACCATCACCGCGGTCACCGAGTCCGCGCTGCCCAGCTCCCTCTGCTCCCTTGCCCGTTGCAGGAGTTCGCCGGGGTCGTACCCGGCCGCCTCCGCCTCGGCGAGGGTCGCGGCGAGCGCGCCGGCGTCGAGGACGGTGATCTCCTCTCCCACCAGGACCTGGAGGGAGCCGCTGATCACGAAGAAGATCTCGGTCGCCTTGGTGTGGAAGTGCGCGGGCGCCCCGACGGCTCCCTTGGCGAACGTGGACCGGTAACTGGTGAAGCCGTCGGCCGTGCCGTCGGAGTCGGCGAACAGCCGCATGACGGAGCTGGGGTCGGCGCAGGTCTCGGCGTCGCCGTGACGGGTCAGCACCGGCGCGAACGGCGCCGCCGGGGCTGCGGCCCGGCTGTCCGCGTCGAGGAGGAGCTTCGCGGCAACCGTCGTGCCGTCGGTGCTGATGGTGGCGGCCACCTCGGTGGCGCGGGCAAGGGTCTCGGGCATGAGGGCCTCCTTGAGGGCGAGGGACAGGGAGTCGACGGTCACGGTCGGTCCGTCGTGGGCCACGCCGATGCCCAACGCGGCCACCCGGCCCGCCCAGTACGGTTGGTCGACGATCTGAGGGACCACCACCTGCGGCGTACCGGCTCGGGCAGCCGTGGTGGTCGTGCCCGCGCCACCGTGGTGGACGACGGCGGCGACCCGGGGGAACAGCGCCTGCTGGTTGACCTCCCCCACGGCGAAGCAGTCGCTCGCGTCGTCGACCTGGGCCAACTGGGCCCAGCCGCGTCCGAGCAGGAGCCGGCGGCCCTGGGCCCGGACCGCCTCGACGGCCACCCGGGCCGTGTCCTGCGCACCGCTCAGGGGCATGCTGCCGAAGCCCACGTACACCGGAGGCTCCCCGGCGTCCAGGAACGCCACCAGGTCGGCGGGCAGCGGGCGTTCGTCCGGAAGGGTCCACGCGCCGGTCTGCATGACACCGAGACCGTCCGACTGCTCCCACAGGTCCAGGACCGGGTCCGTCGCCAGCAACGGCCGGTCGGCGATGACGTGGTCACGGACGTTGTCCACCGGCGGCAGGCCCACCGACGCCCGGTGGGAGTTGACGGCCTCGCCGAACAGGGCGTTCATCGCCCCGATGTTGAGGTCCCACAGCGCCGGGATGTCGGTGACCCCCTCCGGGTACGGCTGTATCGGGTACTCGAACGGCCGGTGCTGCGCGGACGGCAGCACGGTCGGCTGGAGCGCCAGGTACGTGAAGGGCAGGCCCAGCTTCTCCGCCGCCGACCGGGCGCCAGCGATCGCCGCGAACAGGCCCGTCGCCACCACCGCGTCACCCGGCTCCGCCGCCCCGATGATCGCGTCGTAGAACTGGGCGACCAACGTCGCCGCCCGGTCGGGAATCTCCGACGCCGCAAGCCGCGGGCCGGTCACCAGCTCGCGCACCGACTGACCGACCGGCACCAGCTCCACGCCGATCCCGGCCAGCAGCTCAGCGAACTCCTCGTCCGGCGGCGCGCACACCCGCACCTGCGCGCCCAACTCCCGCAGCCTCACCGCCAGTCCCGCCAGGGGCTGGACGTCCCCGCGCGACCCGTACGTCGACAACACCACACGCATGCCGTGAATCTCCTGCTTCATCAGATCCTGCCCTTGAGTGGGCGATTGTGCTTTGTGATCAGGGCCTTGCCGCAAGGCCCCCCGTGCGCTATAAGTTGAGAGTGGCGAGGAGTGGGCATACCTCCACGCCCTCGAAGGTGATGTCGCCGAGCCGTCCGACGGCCCGGAACCCGCCGCTGGCCACCTTCGCCTCGATCCGGGAGCTGGCGGGCAACCGGACGATCACCTCGACGGCTTCGGTGTTGCCGATGAGCTGGCTCTTCGGCAGCGCGGCCTGGATCAACAGGAAGCCGTCGGTATAGCCGGCCCGGGTCTGCTCGGCAGCCTTCACGTCGCGGTTCTTCGAGGCGTCGGAGGGCAGGACCTCGACCGTGGTGTCGGCCTGGTCGGCGGCGATGGTGTGGACGCTCCCCGCCGGTATGTCGAGGACGGTGGAGATCGGGGCGGTCGGCGAGGCCGTACCGCGCCGGCACCGGCAGTGGCTCCGCCTCGTGGGCTCGGACCAGTCCGGGCTCCCGGTGGCACCGACGGTAGCGTCCAGCAGCGTCTGCGCGTCGATCTTCCCGCCACTCCCGACACCCCCGCCGCGGTTCTCCCGGGCCGCCACCTGCCGGCCGTGCGCCACTCTGACACGACGGCGCAGCCACCGGCATTCCGCCTCCCGCCCGGGCGCGGGCCGGGGGCACGAAGGCGCGTCGGACGGGTCGTCGATCTGCACGCCGACCGCGCCCCGTTGGCTGCCGAGCTGCGGTTTACGTCCGGGGCCCGGTGTGCCAGGCTGAAAGCGTGCGTGGGTTCCCCGCACCCGACTGCGGGAAGCCCGGCTTGGTGCTCGGGATTTAGTCATCGTCTGTCACACGGACCGGTGCGGACCAGCGGTGATGCTGTATGTCCGGGCTCCGGTCGGCCGGGCCCGGAAGCGGCTCCGGACGCAGCGGGCAGGCCTGGCCCCGCGCTCACGCACCGCAGCCGTCGAGCGGGGCCGCCGGCGAGGTGGTGAGTGTTGTGAGCCTGGTTCAGATCGAAGGCTCCGAGGAGGTCCTGCGCGCCGTGCAGGGCATACCGGAGCTCCACCTGGTGCGTTCGAGCCTGGAGGCCCGCCCCGACTACCGGTACAAGGTCGCGGCGTACGCCTCCGACCAGGCTGTCGAGGCGGCGGTTGCGCAGGGTGCCCAGGTGACGGTGCTGCTCTCCTCCGAGGGCGTCGCCGAGCACCACGCCCGGATGTCGGCCGTGATCGGCCAGGGGTACGCCGAGCGCGGGGAGGTGTGAGCGATGCCCCCGCCCTACGCCACGCCGACCGTGCCGCAGACCCCGGCCCAGATCGAGGCGGCGCTCGCCGACCTCGCGGCGACATTCCCCGCCCTGTGCACGCTCAGTGAGTTCCCGAACCTCAGCGTCGAGGACCGGAAGATCCACTTCGTCCGCATCGCGGACGCACCGCAGAACGGCCGTCCCGCCGTGGTGCTGACCGGTGGCGTCCACGCACGCGAGTACGCGCCGCCGGACGCGCTGGTCCACTTCGCGCAGAACCTCCTGGTGAGCCGCACGACCGGCGCCGACATCGTCTTCCCCGCACTGTCCTGCCTGCCGCTCCCGGCCGGGCCGGCGGTGGACTACCCCCCGTTCACCATCACGGCCACCGAGGTGGAGCGGATCCTGAACGGGGTCGACCTCTACGTCGCGCCGCTGATCAACCCCGACGGCCGGCTGTTCGACCAGCTGAACCCGCCGACCGACCCGGTCAAGGCCGGCTGGCGCAAGAACCGGCGACCCCATCCCGACCCGGCCAGGATGGGGGTGGACATCAACCGCAACCACGACATCGCGTGGAAATTCGAGGACTACTACGACATGGCGGTCTACCTGTCCTTCTACCGGGACGGCCCCGCCTCCACGGACAGCAGGCAGGAAACCTACCGGGGACCGTCCGCGGCATCCGAGCCGGAAACCGCCAACACACAGTGGCTCATCGACCACACCCGGGCTACGTACTTCGTCGACGTCCACCAGTTCGGCCGCAAGGTCCTGCTCTGCTGGGGCATCGAGGACAACGGCAGCGACCCGTCCATGAACTTCTCCTCGCCCGCCTGGACGGGCAAGCGCGACGGCCTCCGCCCGGGCAGCCCCGCCCTGCCGCCGGGCCGCCTCGACTATCAGGAGTTCGTCACCAACTCCCCGCCGCACTTCGTGCGCAATACCCTCGGCACCATCGCCGGTGAGATGCGTGACGCCATCCTGCGCAGCGCCGGTGTGGACCCGACCGTCACCACCGCGAGCCCCCAGCGTGCACACTCCACCTACGCGGTCGGTCAGAGCGCGTCGCTCTACCACCCAGTGGGCGGCCCGGTCACCGGTACCTCCGACGACTACGCCTTCCGCCGGCAGTTCGACGACCCGACCAGAGCGCCGGTCTTCGCCTTCACCATCGAGACCGGGCACGAGGAGGAGTCCGGATTCCACCCCGCCTACGGCAGCCCGCCCGGGCATTACGCCAAGATCGAACGGGAGGTCCACGCGGCCCTTACGGCCCTGTGCAACTTTGCGGCCTGAACGCCGAGTTGCCGGATCCGGAGCTCGCACCAGGCGGACCGCCGACGCATCTGGTGTCCGACTTCCAGGACGGACCGAAGGACCTGAGCGTAGGCCGGCAGACACTCTCGAACGTGTGGACCTTCTTCGAAAAGGCGTCTATCCGCTGGAGAATCGACCTCATCGTGTCCACCAAGAATCTTGCCGACAAGGCCGTCGAGGCCTACGTCGAGCGGGCGGCCACCCACGCCGACCGCTGGTCCGACCACGCGCCCGTCACCGCCGTGTTCGATCTCGGCCAACTGGCTGACAGCCCGCGATAACTCTCCATCGCCGAGAGGAAGTCAGCGGAAACCAAGGTCATGGTCCCGATCCACCCGGGCGCCCGGCCTGCTCCACCCGGCGGGCGTCGTCAGGACCCACTGATCCCGGACCGCGCCCGCCCATACCGGCTGGACCGACGACCAGTCCGACGCAACGTCAGATGGCCTGCTTGGTGGTGGGGCCGCCCGAAGGCGGCCCCACCACCTGTCTCGGACAATGACGCTGTCTCAGATGGTGATGCTCGCGACGGTGCTTGTGTTTGGATCCCCCTGGCCCAGTACGACCACGGCAGCCGAGCCAACGGTCAGGCCGGCGAGGATCGCCACCCGCAGCCGGGCTCGGCGGGCCGCGTGGTCAGCCGCCGTGCGACGCTCGTCGGTCTCCTGCAGTTCGTTGTCCACGTTGTCGAGCAGTTCGCCGTCCATCATGGTGATGCCCTCCCTCTCGTTCGACGGGCCCCGGTCCTGCTGCTGGTCGCAACAGCAGCACCGAGGGGATCCTGGGGCCGAAGCCGAGCCGCAGCAGGCCGTAGCCGATGCCGGCCAGTCCGGTCAGCAGGCCGGGTGTGGGCACCTCACCGGGGGTGCCGCAACGGGCGCCTTGCTGTTCGACGGACCGCACCAGTCGAGCGGCCGTACGGCGCCGGCCGGCATCGGTCGGCATCAGCTCCACCAGTGGTTCCAGCAGACCGAGTTCGCCGTGGCGGAGCGAGTGGCCCGGCATCGGCACCCGGTCGGCGAACAGGGCGAGGTGCTGGTCCGCCTTGCGGGCGCGCAGCGCCCGGCCGACCCAGTCCGGGCACCGGCCGGGGCCGTCGGAGTCCGCCAGGTCCACCGCCGCTCGCTCCCGCAGGGCCCACGCGACGCCCTCGTGGCCGTGGAGGAATCCGGGCCGCTCAGGACGGGGCCGATGGCGCGCCAAGGTCCTGACAGTGTGGGAGAGTTCGGCAGCTGCCGGCAGCCGCGTCTGAGCGTGCACGGCCTCGGCCGCGAGCAGGGCACCGGCCAGGCCGTCGGCGATGTCCATGGGGGCTGCCGGATCGACAGCGGCCGTGTGAAGTGCGGCGAGGCCGGCGGGCAGGGCGGCGCTCAGCTCCGGGGAGTCCAGCAGGGTGGCGAGCCGGGCGGTGGCGTAGCTGATGCCGCCGAGCCCGGAGAAGCCGCCCGGCCCCACAGCACGCGCGAGTTCGGGGTGCTCCGCCAAGAGCCTCAGGAGCTGGGGGAGGACGCGGACGGCCTGGTCGGCGGCCTCCTGATAGCGGACCGCCCCGGTGAGCCGGCCCAGCTCGGCGAGGAACAGCGCCGGGCCGGTGTAGCCGTCGCCGAGCGCCATGCCCATCGGCAACACCGCCCACTGTCCTGGCCCCGCCTCCTGCAGCCCGAGCCAGTTCACCCGACCCTCGCCCCGACAAACCCGGGCGAGCAAGTCCTCCCCGATCCCCCTTGCGAGCTCCAGCGCCTGGGCACCGAGGTCACAGTCGTAGGCGTCCTTGGATTCGGCAGCGGGGCGCCCCGGAGCATGGCGGCCCGGAGACCGTCGTCCGGCGGCCAGGGAGGCGCGGATCAGCCATGCCTGCCGGTCGAGGTCGCCCTCCGACATCCCCCGGATCGTCCTGGCGGCGGCCGTCAGCCCGGATTCGTCGAGCAGGAACGGGAGTTCACGACCGTCCCAGGTCCGCGGGGTGCGGGCGGCGGGGGTCATGGTGAAGAACGGGACGTCGCCGGCGAGCAGGTCGGTGAGTTCGTGGGGCGCCAGCACGTGCAGGTGCGGGTAGCCGGTCTCGTCGTGCAGTGCGGCGAAGGCCCGCTCCCGACCGGAGCGGTCACGCAGCAGCTCCGGCTCGGTCGCCTCGGCGAGCAGCGTCGCATAGCTCTGACTGGGCCGCGCGACCAGGCGCATCGTCTCACCCGCAAAGCGAGACAACAGCCCCTGCTCACCGAGCAGTTCATGGGAATGTGCGGCAATCGCCCGGTAGCCGGCGCGGAATCCGCACAGCAGCCGGTCGAGCTGGTCGGCCGGATCGGCGGGTCTCCCGGCCAGCAGCGGGCGGTTGTCGGCACCCGGCCAGCGGGCCGGGCGGCGGACCAGCCGCATCAGGTCGGTGCCCGCGTCCGCCCACCCGGGCATCGGGTCCGGCGTCCACTGGTCGGCCTGGCCACCGAGTGCCGAGAGGTCGAGTGAACCGCCGTCGCCGAAGCGCGGGTTCGGCAGCACCATGGTCCGCTGCACGGACGCGGCGAGCGCCCGGGCGGCCGGATCGGCGCCGCCGTCGGTGACGGGCACCCAGCACGGGTGGAACAGCGTCTCCACGTCCACCACGACCGGCTGGTCGCGCGCGGCGATGAGGTTTTCGGCATGGATGTCGACCGCGTTCACCACGTGCAGCAGCGCGAGCTGGGCGCCGAGCCGCTCGTAGAACCGCCCGACTTCGGCTTGGGACCGGCATGGGCGCGGCGCGACGTACTCGGCCCAGCCGTACCCCGCCTGCGGCAGCAACCGAACGGCTCGCGCCGCCAGTCGGGGCTGGCGTCCGCCGAACCAGGCGAGCAGTTCGTTCCACCGGGCGTGCAGACCGAGCGGGCGCGGCTTGTACACCAGGCGCTGCCCGCCGTCGAACTCCAGCACGGCGACGGACCGGCCCGCCGCATGCAGGTCCCCCAGTCCGAAGCGGACCCGGGTCAACCGACCGGGCTCGCCGTCGAGCAGGGCGGCGGTGAGCTGCTCCCGGTCCGTGTGGAGCCGCTTCAGCAGTTCGGTGGCTGCGGCCACGGTGCGCATGCACCGTTCGGCCAGCAGCCGGGCCAGCACGGGATGACGGTGCAGCACCGCACCCAGGGCCGACCCGGCGGCGACCTCGCGCAGAAATGCGTCGAACCGCTCCCGCCCGTCCTGCCCGGTCAAGGTTCCGGCCCGGCGCGCGTGTCCCAACTCCTGCACCAGTGTGCGTCCAGCCAGCCGCACCAAGCCGTCGGCCAGGTGGCGCCGTGCACCGGCCCACACCACTCGCCGCTCTGCCGCGGCAGGGTTCGCCGCCGCGAAGTGGCGGGAGGTGGTCCGCAGGAACGGCCGCAGCGGATGCAGCAGTCGGCCCTCGGGGCCCGCCCCGGGGAGCGAGCGGATCCGCCCGCCGGGCGCCGACTCGGCGAGGCGCAGCGTCTGTTCCACCAACTCGGCCCAGCGTGGAGTTCGTCCGGGCGGCAGGGCATCGCGCTCGGCCGGCGACAGTGCGGGCAGCCACCAGGCGCCGGATGCCGCGGGCAGCGGAACCGACTGAGTCGCCTGCACTGTCACTCCACGACTCTGACACACCATCACCCACTTTGACAGGGTGGCGCATCAGATTCTCGGCAGGCCTACCGTGCGGCCAGGAAGTCCGCCACGAAATCGCACAGCTGGGCTCGGGTGGCGGAGTTGGTCTTGCCGATCAGACTGGCGATGTGTTTCTCGACCGTCCGGGGAGAGATCTGCAGGCGGGCGGCCACGGCCTTGTTGCCGACGCGTTCGACCAGCAGGCAGAAGACGTCGTACTCGCGCAGGGTGACGCCGAGCGCGACGAGTTCGGCCGGAATCCGATCCGTGCCGGTGCGGCGCTGCCCGACCGGAGCGCCCAGCGAACGCAGCCGGGAGCGGCACGCGGCGGCGACGGCGTCGGCACCCGAGTGGTGGAAGTACGTCTCGGCCTCGGTCAACCAGTCGCGGACTGCCCCCCATCCGTCGGTGACTGCAGCGTCAGCGACCAGACGCAGGCCAAGGTGACGAGCCGTCGGGAAGATCACCGCGTCGGCCTGCGCAGCGCGGCACGCCGCCACCGCCTCGGCCGGGCGACCTTCCCGACCGTACAGGACCGCCCGGGCCAAGCCGACGAACTGCCGGTTCCACCGCATCCGGCCCGCCTGACTCGCGGTGATCCGTTCGACCTCTGCCCAGTCGGCTCGCCCGGCCAACACGGACAGCAGCAGGACCAGCCCGTGGCTGCCGGCGAGGTGGAAGTAGTTCTCCTCGTCCGGCGGGACGGCGGCGGCCAGCCGCGCGGCCAGCTTCGCCGCCTGCTCGTGGTCCTCCTCCAGCAGCGCGCAGAACAGCTCGGCCAGGCCGAGCACGAGCGGTGCCTCCCGCGACTCGTTCCCACCGCTGGTCCGGAACCGGGCGAGCGCCGCCCGCAGTTGGGGCCTGCGGGCCCGGTGGGCGGCGGCCACCGCGCCCACCATCAGGGCGTACCGGGTCACCGAGTGCAGCTGCAGTCGCTCGGTCTCGGCCCTGGAGCCGTCCAGCAGGGCCGTGGCCCGGTCGAAGTCGGCTCGCAGCACCGCGTCGAGCGCCAGCATCGCCCCGACGTTGTGCGCCAGGCTCACGCAACCGGTTCGCATCGCCTCCTGGTGGGCGTGGTGCAGCCCGTCCAGGTCGGCCTCGGCGAGCCAGGCGTTGCTGCCCAGGCCGATCAGCCCGTGGTTGTGCCAGCTCACCTGGCGGCTCTCGGCGGCCATCCCCAGCGTGCGGCGGAAGCACCGGTCGGATTCGGCCAGGGAACGCCCACGGGTCGCGAAACCCATCGCGTACCACGCCTGGCAGGCCAGTGCGTGGTCACCGCGCTGTTCCGCTCCCTCGATCGCCCGGCGGGCCAGTTGCTCGCTGCGGCCGATCCGCCCCTGCTCCGCTGTCGACACCATCAGGTAGGCCTCGACCACGTCGATGCCCGCGGTGTCTCGCGCACCCGCCCCCTCGGGCAGCAGCTCCCGGGCCGCGCGGACCTGTTCCAGTCCCACGTCCCACTGCCCGGCCACCTGCGCCGCCCAGGCCAGCCGCACGTGCAGCTCGACCCGGCGTCCCGGATCGGCCTCGACATCGGCCCGGCGCAGTTGCTGCGCCACCTCGGTGGCCCGGTCGAGCCGGCCGTCGTCCGCCAGGGCGAGCAGCAGGGTCTCCAGCAACTCCCGTCGCACGCCGGCCGGTACGGCGTCGTCAGGCAGGTGGATGTCCGGTCCGTCGACAGGCCCCAAGGCCGACCGGGCTTCGTGCAGCACCGCGATCGCCGTTCCGGGCCCGTGGCCGGCCAGGGCACGGCGGGCCACCTCCAGGTAGCGGACGGCGGCGGTCCGGCGGTCCCCCGCCTGCCCGTGCAGCCGCGCGGCCAGCAGGCACCATGTGCCGGGCAGGCTCGGGTCGAGCTCGTTCATGGCCGCCACGGCCCGAGCGGCGAGCTCGGCCCGGTCGGCCGGCGTGAGCCGGTCGAGCAACGCCTCCTGGGTCAGCGGATGTTCGAAGGCGTACCAGTCGGGCCCACGCTCGTCGTCCGGCACCAGCAGGCCGTCGACGACGGCGGAGCGCAGCGAGCCGGCGGGCTCGTGGTCGTCCCGCGCGGCGCAGCGCCGCGCCACCGACAGCGGGAAGCTGCGGCCCAGCACTGCGGCGGCCGACAGCAGCCGGAGCGTCTGCGGTCCGAGCCGCTCCGCCCGCTGCTCGACGGCCCGGACCAGAGTGAACGGGATGGCCGCGCGGCTGGTGCCGACCAGCCGCCAGCGGTCCTCGGTGCGGACGAGTCGGCCCTCGGCGCGCATGCCGCGGATCAACTCGGCGGCGGTGAACGGGATTCCGCTGCTGTCGGCGAGCACCCGGTCGGACACCGCCACAGGCAGTTCGGCCGGCGGGCAGCCGAGACAGCTCGCGGTCAGCGCGTGCACCTGCGCGGCACCGAGCCGGCCGAGTCTCAACAGGCCGGCCTCCCCGCGCTGGGCCAGCGTGTCCGCGAGCTCGTGGGCGGCGCCCGGCGTGTCCCGCAGGGTGGCGACGACGGCGACCGGCAGCAGGGCCAGGTTGGCCGCCAGATACTCCAGGACCGCCAGCGTCTCGAGGTCCGCGTCGTGCAGGTCGTCGATGACGAGCAGGCAGCCGCGCTCCCGGCCGCAGGCGGCGGCCAGCCGGAGCACGGCCTCGGCCAGCACGATCGGCGACCGGTCGCAGGCGTCCCCGATCGCCCACTCGGGTACCAGACGGCCCAGCACGGGCAGGTACGGTCCGAGCGCGTCGGTGGGCGGCGCGCCACCGGCCCGGGCGAGTGACAGCAGTGCCTCGGTGAGCGACCGGTACGGCACAGCCGGGCCGGTGGCGATGCAGCGGCCCTTGAGCACGGTCATCCCGGCCTCCCGGGCCAGCGTGATCGCCTCGCCGGCCAGTCTGGTCTTCCCGATCCCCGGCTCTCCGGTCACGCACACCGTGCCGCCCCGCGACTGCCGCGCGTCCTGCAGGGCGCGGTCCAGCAGGGCGAGTTCGTCCTCGCGTCCGACGAGTCCACTGGATCGGTCCACGCGCAGTTCCGCCATCGTGATCCCCTCCGGTCTGCTGATCCGATCCGCCTGCAGGGGCAACCCTATGCCGACTCGTCGTCGCCGTTGAGGGCCTCCTCCAACCACTTCACGACCGTCTCGGCGGCCTCGTCGGGCATCGGCATGGCAGGCCCGACGCCGTTCTCCTTCTGCCACAGCAGGAACATCTCGCGCTCGGTCGGCTCGACCACGGTGTGGCCGTCGGCGCGCAGCGCACTGACGTGACGTCGGGTCACGGGCTTGCGCCACATCGAGCCGTTCATGTTCGGGAAGAACAGTGCGGGCCGCTCGTGGGCCAGCAGTACCGTCTGGGCCGGCGTGGCGGCCAGCCCGAGTGCCGCCGCAGCCAGCGTGTTGGCGGTGGCGGGCAGCACCACCAGGCCGAGCGAGCGGTGCGCGAACTCGGTGGGGTTGAGGGTCGGGTCGTCGGCGACGTACACCTCGTCCGCGTGCCAGGCCAGTACCTGGGGGTGGACGAAGCGCGCGGCGCTCGCGGTCAGCAGGACCCGTAACGGCAGGTCGATCTCCTGACGAAGGAAGACGAGGTAGTTCGGCAGGTCCTTGGCCGCGATCGAGCCACAGGCGATCACGGAGAGGGCGTCATTTCGCATGGCATGGATGGTGTCCGAACCCGGCCGCCCTGGTATGGGGATCGGACCCCCGTTTTCCGTCCCGGCTGATGGCAGGAAGACGGGGACCGACTACCCATGTCCACCCACCGGGCCGCATGCCATCGTCGGACTCGCCGATCCGCCACCAGGGTGGTCGGCGCCAACTCACCTCTTCATCAAGGGAGTCGAACCATGAAGAAGATCACTGTGCGCAAGACCGGTGCCATCAAGCTCACCTCGCCGGCGTTCTACATCCTCGTGGTCTGCTGACCTGGTGATGCCCCGGGCCTGCGTGCACCACAGCACGCAGGCCCGGGGTTCGTCCCGCCGCACCCGTCCGAGAGGCCCGCACCCCTCCGAGGGAGAGATCATGGCGACCGCCGACCTCGCGTTCCATCCGCTCACCTTCGTCACCGAACGCGACGGCACGCTGGTGGGCCGGCCCGACACCGGTTCCTTCGCGCTGCTCCCGGAGGACGGCGCAGCGCTGCTGCGACGCCTGGCCGACGGCATGCCGCTCGCCGAGGCCGCCGCCTGGTACGACGCGGCCTACGGAGAGCCGGTCGACCTGGCCGACTTCGTCGAGACCATGCGCGATCTCGGCTTCGTCCAGGAGTCCGGCGCCGCCGCCGAGCCCTTGCCCGTACGCCTCCAGGCCTGGGGACGTGCCATGTTCTCGCCGCTCGGCTGGAGCTGTTACGCGCTGATCACCGCACTGGCGATCGCGGCGATGATCTGCGAGCCCCGACTGCAGCCGCACACCCGGAACGTGTTCTTCGTCCCGTCCCTGGTCGCGGTGGAGTTGACCCTCGCCGTGCTGCAGATGCCACTCATGCTCTGGCACGAGGGCTGGCATGTCCTGGCCGGCCGCAGGCTCGGCCTGCCCACCAGCCTGGGCATCGGGCGACGGCTCTACTTCGTGGTCTTCGAGACCCGACTCAATGCGCTGTTCGGTGTGCGGCCCGCGCAGCGCTATCTGCCCTTCCTGGCCGGGATGCTCGGCGAGGTCGTGCTCTTCGGCGCGCTCACCCTCGCGGCGGCGGCCGACTTCGCGACCGGACCCTCCTGGGCCGGGCGGTTCGCCCTCGCCGTGGCGTACCTGATCCTGCCCCGGCTGGCCTGGCAGTTCCTGATCTTCCTGCGCACCGACCTCTACTACGTCCTCGCCACGGCCCTGGGCTGCGCCAACCTGCACGAGGTGGGTTCGGCCTATCTGCGCCACCGTCTGGGCCGGGGCGGCTGGGCGGAGGACCGCTGGTCGGCGCGGGAGCGGGCGCTGGCCCCCTGGTTCGCCCTGCTGACCGCGATCGGCACCGCCGTCCTGCTGGTCGCCGCGGTGTTCACCATTGTCCTGCCGGCCGTGACGTTCGCCCAGCGACTCGCCGACGGCATCGCGCACCGCTCGCTGAGCGACAGCCGGCTCTGGGATGCCGCCGTCGCCCTGCTCCTCATCGTCGTACAGGTCGTCGTGCTGCCCATGCTGGTCGGCCGCAGGCACCACCGCGCCGCCCCGTGACCGGCCCGCGCACTCACGAAAGGAAACCCGTGACCTCCCACACCTGGCGCCTCCAGCCCGAAGGCACCGCGCACGACGACCGGTACGACGCCCGAGCCGACTGCCACAGGCGGCTGTGCGGACCGTACACCGGCCTGGGCACACTGCTGCGCTCACTGGTGCCGGATGCACACCGGGCCCGCCCGGAGCTCGTGGCGCACCACGCCGTCGAAATCCTGTCCGCTGCTCCGGAACTCAAGGACCTGATCGGTGCCGGACCGCAGACCCTCACCTCGCTGGCCGTGCCCAACGAGCGCACCCGCCTCTACCCGGCGAAGCGCACCCGCCGTCTCGCCCACGGCATCGTCGAGTTCCTGCACGGCCACGCTCGCGAGCTCGGCCACGCGCTGGCCCTGCGCTTCGACCGGGTCGACGAGGCCGATCACACCGACCAGGAGTTCCTCGCCATCCTGCTGCGCCGGGCCCGGCCGGACCTGGTGACGGTCACCGTGCACACCGGCGGCGCCGAGCTGATCCCCGAACTCACCACGGCCCTCGCCGCCCACGCCACCCACACTGGCGCCCAACAGCCCAACGAGCACGAGAATCTGACGGATCATCACAAGCTCGCCCAGGCCTACGTCGAGTCCGACGGCACCTCCCACGACCCCGCCGAACAAGCCGCCTACCGCCGCGTCGACGCCGCCGAGCGGGCCCGACTGCACGACCAGCGGGCGGCCGAGCTGCGCCGCAGCGGAGACTGGAGCCTGCGTCTCGGAGCGATCCCCTATCACCTGGAGCACGGCAGCGACCGGGAAGCGGCCGCCGATGCGTTCCTCGAAGCCGCCGATTACCTGGTCTCGATGGGCTTCTACCACTCGCTGCTCGACCTGGCCATACGTGGCACGGCCCTGGTGGACCCCGCCGAGGAGCCCCGGAAGTACTGGGTGCTGGGCACCAAGGTCACCACCGCACTGGCGGTCCTCGGCCGGCCGGAGGAGGCCGAACGGCGCTACATCGAGCTGCGCGCCATGTTCCACCAGCCGATGCTGCACATCTTCTCCGGCTACGCCCTCGCCATGCTCTACACGCGCTACTACCCGCCCGAGCACAAGGACCACCAGTTGGCCAAGGCCCACCTGAACAACGTGCTCGCGCTCGCTTCACTGCTGCCGGACCACGACCAGCGCGTCTTCCAGTCGGTCTTCAACCGCAACGGCCTGGCCCTGGTGGAGCTCCACCTCGGCAACCTGACCGAGGCACTGCGCCTGGTCAGCACCGGTCTGGCCGATATCGATCGCGAACTCCCCGCCGAGAAACACCGGTTGCACCGCTCCGTGCTGGTGCACAACCGGGGCCGGGTGTACACGGCGCTCGGCCGGCTGGAGGAGGCGCTGGCTGACATCAGCACCGTCATCGAGCTGGATCCCAACTATCCGGACTACTACTTCGACCGGGCCGACGTGCGGCGCCGGATGGGCGACCTGCCCGGCGCGTTGGCCGACTACAGTGAGTCGATCACCTTCACCGCGCCGTTCTGGGAGATGCACTACAACCGGGCCGACCTGCGCCTGGAACTGGGCGACCTGGCAGGCGCGATCGCGGACCTGAGGTACGTACTCGAGCTGGAACCCGACGAGTTGGACGCCCGGATCAACCTCACCAGCCTGCTGCGGGAGCAGGGCGATGCGGCGGGCTCGCTGGCCCAGATCGAGGAGGGGCTGCGCCACCATCCGGGCAACGCCCGCCTGTTGTGCGCCCGGGGGCTGCTGGCGCTGGACGCGGGCGCCGACCAGGCGGCGCTGCGCGACTTCGACCTGGCGCTGACCGCCGAGCCGGACCTGGTGAGCGCGCTGGCCAACCGCGCGGCCCTGGTACTGGAGACGGGCGACCACCACACCGCAGTCGCGGATCTCACCCGGGCACTGGCGATCGAGGCCGACAATCCGGACCTGCTCTACAATCGTGGCTACGTCCACCAGCAGGCCGGTGACTGGGAGTCGGCCCGCCGCGACTACACCGCCGCACTGCTGCTGCCCGGTGCCGACCGAGCCGACCTGCTGCGACAGCGCGCCGAATGCCACCTCGCACTGGGGGATCTGACGGCCAATCAGGCCGACCTGGCGGCGGCCGAGTCGGCTGCGAGCTTGCCGAATGCGGTCGCGGATTCGGTGAGGGTGTCGTGACGGCCCGGCCGGATCCTGGCACCGTGACCGGTCCGGTGACGCCCCGGCCGGAGACCCCGACCGTCACCGGACCGGCCCTGCGGAGCGTCATGCGCCGCTGGGCCACGGGGGTCGCCCTGGTCACCGCCACGGCCCAGGGCCGGCCGACCGGTTGCACGGCCAGCTCCTTCACCTCGGTCTCGCTCAGCCCGCCGCTCGTGCTGGTGTCGCTGTACCGGAGCAGCCGCACCCTGGCCGCGATCACCAGCCAGGGTGCCTTCGGCATCAACCTGCTCGGCCGCCATCACCAGGACCTGGCCGACCGGTTCGCCACCGCACCGGCCGAACGGCGGTTCGCCGGGATCGGCCACCGGCTGGTCCAGGACGTCCCGGTGATCGACGAGGCGATGGCGACCCTGGTGTGCCGGGTCGAGCGCACCGTCGCCGCCGCCGACCACCTGCTCCTGCTGGGGCAGCCCATCTGGTGCGACCAACACGGCGCCGCCGACCCCCTGGTGCACTTCGGGAGCCACTACCAGTGTCTGGCCGTAGGATCAGCACTTGCATGATCCGGTTGCTCGCCCGAGGGGGACGAAAGGTAGGGCTGCAGGTGATCATCGGCGCCGACCTGGCGGGTACGGCCTCGGCGCCGCTGCTCGCCGAGCGGAGTGTGCAGGTGCGCATGGTGACCCACCCGGGCGCCGGCGGCCGCTCACCGGGGCTGCTGTCGACCCTTGGGCTGGGCTCGCGTCCCTCGTAACTCCCGAGTCACCACCATCAACCGACCGAGGACGGGGCGAGGCAGATCCGGCAGCCGGCGGGCTGAACCGACCACGCACCCGTCACCGCCGTGTTCGATCTCGGCTAACCGGCTGACAGCCAGCGATAGTTCAGAAGCACTGAGAGGCAGCCAGCGGCCCATAAAACCCGGCCGTGCCAGAATTCCCTCACATCTGCAGGCCGACGCGACACCGACCTCAAGCTCCAGCGGACTTCCCCGCTGGAGCGTTTTACAAAGCGAGTCGATCGCCGGCTCCGATGGCATTGTCAATACATCTGATGTACAGTCAGAAACTTGGCGGACACCTGCATCAAGGCCCGCGTCGAACGTCCGGCCTCCCACCCGGAGCGGTGGAGCGACCACGCACCCGTCACCGCCGAGTTCGATTTCGAGACCAACTAGCCATCACACACATGCAGTTGACGAACACGCAGGAGTAGGCCGTGGGCCGGCCGCTTTACCTCAGCCCAGGGCCCGCTCGGCATCGACCCACGTGGCTCGCGCTCGCGCCTGATCGGCTCCACGGGTCAACGGGTCAATGACGAAGCGACCTGCTTTGTAGAACTTCGGCACCGTCACCAGGCTTACGGCGGGCGGCTGTCCGTGTACCCCAAGCGGTGGGTTCACCACGCTCCATGGACTTTGCCTACGACCTGAAGGTCCACACCGGCAAGTGGAATAGCACCAGGACCGTGGCGGTAGAGTCGAGCGCCGGAAGCCCATCATCCGAGATCACGTCTGCACTCACTTGATCACTTCCATCGGGCATGTTCTCCTGTCCAAGACCTCCAGGAACCACCTGGCACGGTCGCCGTGATCTTTCATTGGGGGAGGGAGAGCCGATGAGGCATGCGAAAATCGGGGCGGATGGCGTCCGGCACCTGCACACGCTTGGCCCGCGCGGCACCAATCTGGAAGCCGCGTCCCACGAATGGCTGCGCCGGCGGGGAGTCCGGGGAACGGTGGAGCTGCACTCCTCCATCGAGTCCGCGCTCGACGCCGTTCCGGACGACGGACAGCATGCGCTGGTCGCCTGCGCGGTCTATCCGGAGCTGCACACCTTAGTGTTCGGGAACCTGCACCGCCTGCACATGGTCGACAGTTTCATCATGCCGACGCACAACATGGTGCTCGCCACCAATGGAGTCGACGTGCCCGCCGCGGTCGCCTCGCACCCGGCGCCCACGGGTCTTGTGCCCGTCGGCACGGAGATCCAGGAGGTCCTGAGCAACTCCCGGGCGGCCATCGAGTGTGCCGAAGGTCGCGTCGAGGGCTGCATCACCACCATCGTCGCGGCCGAGAACCACGGACTGCGCGTGGTACGGGACTTCGGCGCTGTGCCCATGGTGTTCACCGTCCATCAGGTTCTGGCGGTCGGCGCCGAGGACGAGCAGCTGCTCCCGGTGGGAGCGGCCCTGTGACCATCGCGACCGCTCCGGTCCACGCAGACCTGCTCTCCGATGCCGACGAACTGGCCGGGTCTCTGATCCCGAAGGTCGACCGCTTCCGGGAGCGTCAGGCAGACGACGGCACTGTTCCCGGAGCGACCGAAGCGGACCGGGCGCTGCTCGGCCGTATCCGCGGCGAGGCGTGTGCCTGGTACGCGCGGCGTGGACGGGACGGCCAGGCGGCCGCGCTGGCCGCCGATGTCGACGGCTGGCTCGCGGCCGGCCTCGACACACGGCCGCACTTCGCACGCTCGCGAGACGCCCTGCGCGTACCTGAGGACGGCTCGGCCGTCTTCTTCCTCGCACCGCTGCAGAGCACGAACAGCGCGCCGCCCGTCGGCAAGCGACTGGACTGCTTCTTCGCGCTGCGCAAGGAGCCTGCCGCGCTGCCGGAGTTGGCCGTGTCGTACCCGCATCCCAAGAACAACTGCCAGTCGCTCGTTCTGATCACCGGCAGCGCGGGTTTCAGGCAGGGCAACTGCCTGGTGTTCTTCCCCGAGAACGTGGCCGCTCACGACAAGATCACCGTGCAGCCGTACGCGATGTTCTTCTACAACAAGATGCGGAAGATCCACGAGACCTACGCGCTCCGCGGTGCGGAGGCCGTCCTGACTCCGGAGTCCCTGCCCCGTGCGTCCACGGACCTGGACGCCGGCGTGTGCTTCGAGGCCCGCGCCATCTGGGGCTATCTGCACGACTCGATGCACTACCAGGGGCTCTGGCCGTTCGACCAGCACATCTCGCTCAAGATGAACTGGTTCGTCGGCCTACTGGAGGAGATCAAGGTCGACGCCAAGACCGTTCTGGCCTGTGCGGACAGCGGTGTCGTCCCGTTCGCGGCGGAACAGGTCGACATGATCCTGCTGGAGCGGGTCTTCCGCTACCCGCAGGCGGACGACGCCACCCGCAACTTCGACTCGGGCACCGGGGTCCTCCTCTACTCCTGGCTGCGCGAGCACGGTGCGCTGGCCGGCTCCCCCGCCGACGGCGGACTGCTGCGCTTCGACCGGGACAAGGCCCTCGACGCGCTACGGGAGTTCGTCGCCACGGTCGAGAAGCTGGAGGCCGAGGTCACAACCGACGACGAGTACCGCTCGGCGGCCAAGGAACTGGTCCGCAGGTACCTTCCGGCTCCCGAGCCCGCCGCCGGTACGACACGGCAGCGGTACGCCTTCACCGAGGACCAGCGGGTCCTGTTGCGCGCCAAGCAGGGGCTGGACCGGATGCCCGCGTTGGAGTTCGAGCGGGCGGAATGGTGAGGGACGCACCCCCGCGCCCCCGCCGGGGCGGGCACCTCGTGGTGCCCGCCCTCTCGGCACTGATGATCGCCCTGCTGGCCGCCGGCTGGCTGCTCGCCGGGCGTCTGGTCGACGGCGTTCCCCCACTGGCGGTGGCGGCCGGGCGGACCGCGGCCAGTTTCGTGGTCATCACCGTCATCGCCCTGCTGTACCCGCGGTCGCGGTCCGACGTCCGGGCCGCGACCTCACGCGGCGGAAGTGTCGCGCTGCTGGCGTTCCTCGGCTTCTTCGCGTACTACTCCGGAACGCTGCTCGGGACCGGCTTCATCGGTGCCTCCCGGGTCGGCCTGATCGTCTCCCTACTGCCCTGCGTCACCTTCGTGATCGGGGTCGCCGCCTTCCGCGAGCCCTCCACGCCGCGCAAGGTCCTGGGCACGGTGCTGGCCGTGGTCGCGGCCTGCGGGTACGCCCTGGCCGACGGCTCCGCGGTCGGCGGCGCGGGCTCCGGGGCCGGTGGGGGCGCCCTGGTGGGCGGAGGGCTGCTGGCACTCGGAGGCACCTTCACGTACGCGGTGTACGGCTACGTCTACCGGCGACGCATGGCGGACCTGACCCCGGTCGCGGCCCTGCCCGCCGTCACCGGGGCGGGCACGGTCATGCTGGGGCTGACGGTCGTCCTGTTCGTCCCGCTCGGCGGCGTCTCCCTGGCCGACTGGGGCGGCATCGCGATCCTCGGCGCGGTCCTCACCGCCCCGGTCTTCCTCATCTCGCACGAACTCATCCTGCGCAAGGGGCCGTTGTTCACCTCCGCGCTCGCACTCGTGGTGCCGTTCCTGGTGCGCCTGGGAGAGTGGGCCCTGGGCCGGGAGGCCGCGCCCCGACCGCTCGTGCTCCTGTTGCTCCTGCTGTGCGGGATCGGTGTGTGGCTCACCATCGGCGGTGCCCGCCCGGCCGGGCGCACCGCGGACGAGACGGCTTCGGACGAGCGGCAGACCGGGAAAGTACCCGAAGTCCACACCCAGCAAGGAAGATCGTGACGGCAAAGGACCTCGTGATGACAGCGGACAGCCCCAAGCCCACCCTCGTACTGGTCTACCAGCGCACCTCGCTCCCCTGGGTCTTCGAGAGCGCCGAACGGGCCGGGATCGATCTCGTGCTGGTGCCCCGGCCCGACGAAGCGGTGTCCGAGGACCGGTTGCCGCCCGCCGTGGTGGACGTCCTGCGGCTGGACGTCGAAGCCGACCGGGCCGGCGCGCTGGACGCCCTGCGGCGGCGGTACGAGGAGAACGCCTTCCAGGGCGTCGTCACCCTCTACGACCCCGCCGTGCCGTTCGTCGCCGAGGCCGCCGAGCTGCTCGGACTTCCCGGTATCGGCCGCGACGTGGCGCTCGGCGCGCAGGACAAGCGCGTCATGAGGGAGCGTCTGGCCGCGGCGGGCCTCAACGTGCCGGGTTTCGTCCGGCTGGACGCCCCGGCCGACTGGGAGAAGGCGGCGAGCCTGGCCTTCCCCGTCGTGGTCAAGCCGGCCCACGGTTTCTCCAGCCTCGGCGTCACCAAGGCGGAGTCCCCGCAGGACCTGCAGAGCGTCGTGGACGAGGTGTGGCAGACCGCTGCGAACAAGCTCGGCCGCACGGACGGCCTGGTGGTCGAGGAGTACCTGGACGGCCCCGAGTTCGCCGTCGAGTCCCTCGCCCACGGCGGTGACGTGCGGGTCCTGGCCGTCGGCTACAAGGGCGACCCCCAGGGGCCGCACTTCGAGGAGGGCGTCTACCGCGCACCGGCGGCGCTGCCCGAGGCCGTGCAGGAGGACATCCGGCGCGAGGTGGTCGCCGCGCACCGGGCCCTCGGCATCACGGACGGGCCCACCCACACGGAACTGCGCCTGCGCGGCGGCGTGACGCCGTACCTGCTGGAGATGGGGGCCCGGATCGGGGGCTCCGGGGTGTCCCACTACATCGCCTCCGGGGTGACCGGTATCGACTTCGCCGCGCAGGCACTACGGATCGCCGCCGGCACCGCCACCGAATCCCTGGGCTCCGGCCCGCTGCCGACGCCCGTGGCGGCCGCGGCCAACTACATCGTCCCCTGCGGCGGTTCCGGACGGATCACCGCAATCCACGGCCTGGCCGAACTGCGCGACGACCCCAGGGTCGATCACGTCGTGCAGATGCTCTTCCCCGGAGACGTCGTGCGGCCCTATCCGGACTTCACCGGCTATCCGGCGTTCGTGCTGTCCCGGCACGCGAACACCGCCGAGGCCGAGGAGTTCCACCGGTTCCTGGAACAGTCCATCCGCATCGACTACGCAGACGACACCGACCACAAGGGGCAGGCGTGACCACCGTTCCGTTCGACGACCGTGACGGCGTGATCTGGCTGGACGGGGCGTTCGTGCCGTGGCGCGACGCTCACCTGCACGTCCTCTCCCACGGCCTGCACTACGGCGGCGGCATCTTCGAGGGCATCCGCGTGTACGACGGCCGGCCGTTCAAGGCCGCCGAACACTTCCAGCGGCTCCACACCTCGGCAGGGGAACTGAACTTCCGCATCCCTTTCAGTCCCGCGGAACTGGACGCCGCCATGCGGGAGACCGTCCGGCAGCAGGGAATCGTCGACGGGTACGTCAGGCCCGTGGCCTGGCGGGGCAGCGAGCAGATCAGCGTGTCCGGGGCGGGGACGTCCGTCCACGTCGCGATCGCCGCGTGGGAGTGGCCGCACGTGTTCTCCGGCGACGCGCACAGCCGTGGCATCCGGCTGCACACGTCCCGGTGGCGGCGTCCTTCCCCCGACACCGCGCCGGTACGGGCGAAAGCCGCGTCGCTGTACAACATCTGCACCCTCGCCCGCGACGAGGCGGAGGCGGCCGGCTGCGACGACGCCCTCCTCCTGGACTTCCGCGGGTACCTGGCGGAGGCCACCGGCGCCAACCTCTTCCTGGTGATCGACGGAGCCCTGCACACGCCGACCGCGGACACCTTCCTCAACGGCATCACCCGGCAGACGGTCCTGGCCCTCGCCCGGGAGCTGGGGATCCCCGTCCACGAGAGGCACATCCAGCCCGAGGAACTGCAACGCGCCGACGAGGTCTTTCTCACCGGCACGGCCTACGAAGTGCAGCCGGTGCGTGCCGTGGACGGTCATTCCTTCGAGATCGGGAGCGTCACCACGACGCTGTCCAAGGCGTACACCGATCTGACCCGTTCCATGGTCGCGCACTAGCCTCGATCTTCCGTGACGGTCCGTCGGTTCTGTCGGCGGGCCGTTTCGGCTTTCTGGCTGGTGGCGGGCATGGCTGCGGCCCGGCTGCCGCGTCGGGTGGGCGCCGGGTTTCACTGCTCCGGTCGGGGGATGACTCGTCGGGACAGGACGTGGTTGCCGGTCAGTCGGGGTTTGGCAGGGCTTGGAGGCGCTCGAACGCGCCTGTGATCACGTCGGTCCAGGGCCAGTGGCGGGCGAGGCGGAGGTAGCTTCGGCGGCCGGTGGTGACGAGCTGGGCGGCTGCGGAGAACAGCCGTAGTCGCAAGCGCTTGGGCTCCCACCGACGTGCGGGCCCGGTCAGGGCGGGCATCGTCTTCACCACGAACCGGATCTTGGACAACGACCCGTTCTACGTCACGATCGTCCCGTAGCCACACCCGCCAAGGCCGGAGGACAACCAGTGCCGATCCTGTACGAGTTCCGCACCGAAGCCAGGCCCGACAACGGCCGCATCGAGGTGTACGACTCCGACGCCTACCTCACGGACTCCGAAGCCGTCCGGCAGAGCCGGGACACAGTGGTAGCGGGCACCAGCACGCAGATCCACCTCCACAGCCTCCAAGGCATCGCCCCCGCCGAGATCCTGGTACGGGTGTGGGACGGCCCTGCGCCGGCCGACAGCACCTGGGCGGCCGAGGGCGAACGCCCGACGGTGCTGGACAGTCCCACGGGCGAGGTGGTCATCCGCGCATTCGCCCCGGACATCGCCGGGCACTTCCAGCTGCCCCGCCCGGGCGTCTACGAAGGTCGCGTGTCCTGGAAGGGACGGCACGAGGCCGCCGCGCAGGAGGCGAACCTCCACGCCAAACTCAGCGCGGCACAACTGCAGTGGCAGGCCGACACCGACGCAATCTGGGCGGCCCACCGGGAAGTTCTGGAGACCTACCGAATCGACCTCTGGTGGACCGCAGAGTCCGAGGACGACGAGGACGACGAGGACGACGAATAGGCACTGTCGTGTGTGGTGCCGCCCGCTGACGGCACCACACACACGGTCGCGGAGCTTCCCCGGGAAACCCCTTTCCTCCCTCTCTTTCCGCCTGTCCTATCAACACGCTGCGGTCGCCACGATCCTGACGATGCACCAGACTTGGTAGTCGACCGCTCAAAGGCGGTCCGCACAGTGACTTCGGAGACAGACCCCCGGTGCGGCCGCCGCGTCACCTGCGGGCGCTGCGGATCCGGGCGAGACCGGCCTCGGCCGCGGCCTTCACCTGAGGGTCCTTGTGCTTCAGGGCGATCTTCAGGTGGCGCTCGCCGCTCACGAGGTCCCCGGCGTCGATGGACAGCAGGCCGAGGTGACAGTGGCCCCGGGCCACGGCCGGCTCGTAGTGGGAGTTCGAGGCGAAGGTGAAGACCTCGATGGCGTCGGCGCTCTCGCCCGCCTCCATGAGCAGGACGCCCAGGCTCAGGGCGCCCTTCCCCGAGAACTCCGGGTCGCCGGATCGGGCCGCGGCGGCGAACTGCGCCCGGGCTCCCGCCACGTCCCCGCGGGCCTGGAGCATGTCGCCGAGGTGGAAGGCGGCCTGCGCGGCGGCCTGCGGCACCGCGGCGCGGGTCGCCTCCCGGTAGAGGAACTCCGCGAGGTCCCGGTCGCCGACGCGGTCGGCCATCAGCGCTTGGGTGAGCTGGGCCGGGCCGACGACCTCGGGGAAGCCGGTGGCGATGGCGGTGCCGAGGGCGTCGAAGGCGTCCTGGTCCCAGTCCTGGCTCTCGCGCGCCAGCATCCCGCCCATGGAGAGCGCGGCGCGGGCGAAGGTCCGCGGCCGCCCGCAGTCGGCGACCAGCGCGTACTGGCGGCTCGCGTCCCGGTGGTTCCCGCGCCCTTCCAAACAGAGCCCCCGGACGTAGGCCACCTCGGCCGCCACGTCCGGGTCGGCGACCTTCGCGGCCTTCCCGGCCGCCGACCAGGCCCGGCGGAACCGGCCGCGGCTCAGGTGCACCACGGCGGTCACCAGGTGCCCCGCCGCCTGGGTCTTCGCTCCGGAGGAGGCCAGCGCGGTGGCGGCGACGGCCTCGGCGGCGGCGATCTCGCCGCGGTTGGCGTAGCCGAGACCGAGTTCGAAGGCCAGGTCGAAGTCGAACCACGGGATGTTGGGCTTCAGTCCCAGCGGGACGGCGTGCGGCGCGGCCAGCATGCCTGCGAGGTCCTCAGCGAACTGCTCGTCCGAGGTGGCGCGGTCCTCCATGGGCTCCCCTCCCGAAGCGCGACGACACCGCCGGAGGCCCGAGGGCACGGGATCGGTTGATGAACTCACCCGCTCGGCGAGGTCGTAGCGTAACCCGCCCGGCGGCGAGCGGGGTGGTGAACTGTTGACGTCTGACTGTGCGTAAGTGTGCGTGAGCGTAATCCAGTTGCATTATGATCGCGTTCATGAATCTGACGGAGTGGGCGCGAGCGCAGGGGATCAGTCCCCATACCGCTTACCGCTGGTTCCGTCAGGGCACTCTGCCGGTTCCGGCTGAGCGGGTGGGGCCGCGCACGATCCTGGT
>NZ_JBIRFA010000019.1:0-159567 GCF_044327205.1 Kitasatospora sp. NPDC018058
GTCCATCAGCTGGTCAAGGCGCCGATCGTGCTGGTGTGGGACCGGCTGAACACCCACGTCTCCCATGCCATGCGCGACCTGATCGATGCGCGGGACTGGCTGACGGTGTTCATCCTGCCCGCATACGCACCCGAGCTGAACGCGGTCGAGTACCTGTGGGCCCACGTCAAACGCAGTCTGGCGAACCTCGCCAATGTCGCCCTTGACCAGCTGGAGGCTGTTGTCCGTAACCGCCTCAAGCGATTGCAGTACCGCTCCGACATCCTCGACGGCTTCCTCACCGGGGCCGGACTCTCCCTCGACCTCCCACCGCCATCACCTTGAAGCGCCGAGGTCAGTAGGCACCGGTCCGCACGGTGCGTTCGTTGAGACGGCGGATCTCTTCGGCGGCAGCCACCGCGATCTCACGCGGCATTCGCTCCGTCAGCATTCGCGACCTCCTTGGCCTGTGCCCCATGCGGCGCAGGCCGGTGTCTCAGGCGTGGGCCGGAACGCCCGTCCATCGGCCACCGGGCCTGGCCAGCGGCTTCTCGGGCTCCGGCATCGCCTCGGGGACATCCTCATCCCGCCCGTCCGCCGCGACAGCGGCCCGGCTCACCGCCATGCGCAGGTCGGCCGCCGTTCGCGGCGCCTCGGTCGAGTGGACCGCGATGCGCGCGTACACACAAGGCCGGCGCAGGTCGATGCTCACCACGACGTCCGTGAACGGGCGCAGGGCTACGAAGTCCCGGCCGCCAGGATGGCGCCACACCCCCAGGCACAGCCGGCCGGGGACCAGCACGCCGCGTTCGCGGGCACCACGCAGAACCCGCCACGGTTCCCTGGTGATCGTGACCTTCTCCACCGCTGTCAGCGACACCCGGACCGGTCCCGACCGTGCCGCGAGCCGCTCCCACCAGCGCAGCCGCACCACCAGATCCGCGCCTTCGATCGTCAACCTGGCCATCGCCTCACACCCCCTCACCCGCGACAGCCTGCTGCTCCCCTTTCCGTACGGACGAGGCCGTCTCCATCGCCCTGGGCTCACCGGCACCGGAAGCGGGCGGGCCGATCTGCTCCGGCTGAAGGTGGGCCCGCGCTGCGAGCAGCGGCGCGCCGTGCCGCTCCGGCCGGTGACCCGCCGCATCCATGATCGGCTGGCGGGGCGTGTCGAGCGCGCCCGGCGGCGTGGGGATCAGACGGCGGGCCGCACAGCGCCCCACCCAGCGGCGCCCGCACTCGGGACACGGCGGCGCACCCGCGGGAGTGTAGGGCGAGTCCACGGCGATACCGTCCCGGGAGAAGTACTCCCAGTCGCGTCCCTCACTGTCACGGTAGTGCTGGACGTCGTAGTCGATGCTCCACTGGTGCCAGCAGTGGCCGCAGGTGAACTCCGCACGTTCCAGAGCCAGTTCTATGATCAATGTCGACACCTCCTCGGCCGACACACTTCACCCGCTTCAGCTCCCAGACCCGACGTACGGCCTCCGCCTGTCGGCATCCGGAAACACTCCCACCAGTCCGTATACATCTGAATAGCCCATCAAGCAACCCGAGCTTCAGGTTCTCTCAGAACCGATCTGGAGGTTTTCGTCTGGACCGGGGCAGGGCGTGGCCGTCAGTACAGGTGACGGGGCCGGAAGACGTACGGCGTCCAGCGGCTCACATGTGGCAATAGGGACTTCGGTCATGGCCGCAGACTACGACTCGGCCTTGTTGGTCCGCGCGGGCACCCCTTCCCCGCCGCGCCCGGCGGCTGCGCCCGCCATGGCCCCGGTGAACGCACCGAGCAGGCCACAGTCACGTCCGTCCCAGCCGTCTCCCGGCCGCTCAGCGGTCGGGACCCGGGCGTTTCACCGCTCGCAGGCGCCTGGTGATCGCCTCGGCGCGGCGAATCGAGCTCGTCCATGAGCTCACGGCCGGCCGCCCGGGCTTCGGCGAAGTCGTCGGCCTGGCCCCGAAGCCTGGGCTCCGGTTCGAACAGAGCAGCTTCGTCCTGGGCCGCTGCCCGGGGCAGCAGGGGCGCCGCCGCCCGCGCGAGATCGGCGCAGGACGGTAGGCGCCCGGCCCGGCTCGTCGTGTTCAGCTGGCCGTGGCCCACCGGGTGGCCCGCGCGCGCAGAGGGGAGACGACGGCGGCGTAGCAGTGTCCGGGTAGGTCGGCGACCCAGTCGAAGGTGTCAAGGGTGATGCCGTGCTGGGCCGCGGCGTGGAGCATGTCGGCCAGCAGTGCGGTCGCGGTGACCTTGTCCTGCTCGGTGCCGTGGTCCGGACGGCGCTCGGCGGCGGCGTTGACGCGGTCGGCCGGGGTGCGGTTCTTGCGGTCGGTGTACTCGTACACGCGCGGATGTCCTTGGTCGGTCGGGTAGCTGTCGGCGGTGGCCGGCTTCCGTTTCCGGCTGCCGAAACGGGTGAGGGAAGCGGTGCTGCGGGCCGCACTCCTGCCAAGGTGATGCAGCCCGGCCCCGGGCCGGTGCGCGCCCGCCCGCTGGCGGGCGGTCCTGGCCAAGCGGCGCGGGAGTGCGGCCGGCCGGGCACTGTTAGCCGCGGCCAGCCGCACCCGCAGGGGGTTACAGGGTGTGGGTGAGGCGGTCGGTCAGGAGACGGGTGAAGCGGGCCGGGTCGGGCAGGTCGCCGCCTTCGGCGAGCAGGGCGCTGCCGTGGACGAGTTCGGCGATGTCGGCGAGCGTCGGGTCGTCGGCTCCTGCCTGGTGGGCCTGGTGCAGGGCGGTGATGAGGGGGTGGGTGGGGTTGAGTTCGAGGATCCGCTTCACGGTGGGGAGGTCTTGGCCCATGGCCCGGTACATCTTCTCCAGGGTGGGGGTCACGTCGTGGGCGTCGCCGACCAGGCAGGCGGCGGAGGTGGTGAGCCGGGTGGAGAGGCGGACCTGCTTGACGTGCTCGGCCAGGGCGGTCTGCAGCCACGCGAGGAGGGCGGCGAAGTCCTGTTCGCGCCGGGCCTTGTCCGCCTTCGCCTCGTCACTGCCGTCGCCGTCGGCGTCGTTGTCGAGGTCGACCTGGCCCTTGGCGATGGACTGGAAGCGGTGGCCGTCGAAGGCGGGGATCTGGTCGGTCCAGACCTCGTCGACGGGGTCGGTGAGGATCAGGACCTCGTATCCCTTGGCGGTGAAGGCCTCCATGTGCGGGGAGTTCTCCACCATCTGGCGACTCTCGCCGGTCAGGTAGTAGATGGTGTCCTGGCCGTCCTTCATCCGCGCGACGTACTCGCGCAGCGTGGTCGCCTTCTCCGGGGCATTGGTGGACTGGGCGGAGACCAGCTCCAGCAGGGTGTCGGTGCTGTCGCGGTCCTCGATCAGGCCTTCCTTGATCACCCGGCCGAACTGCTCCCACAGCTTGGTGTAGGCGTCGGTGTTCGCGGCCTGCATGTCCTTGAGGGCGCTGAGGACCTTCTTGACGAGGCGTCGGCGAACCGCGGTGATCTGGCGGTCGTGCTGCAGGATCTCACGGGAGACGTTCAGCGAGAGGTCGTGGGCGTCGACGACGCCCTTGACGAAACGCAGGTAGTTCGGCATCAGCGCGTCGCAGTCGTCCATGATGAACACGCGCTTGACGTACAGCTGCACGCCCCGCTTGGTGTCGCGGGAGAACAGGTCGAACGGGGCGTGGGCGGGGATGAACAGCAGCGCCTCGTACTCGAAGGTGCCCTCGGCGCGCATGTGGATGGTCTCGGCCGGGGCCTGCCAGTCGTGGCTGATCTGCTGGTAGAACTCGTGGTACTCGGCCTCGGTCACCTCACTGCGGGGACGGGCCCACAGCGCCTTCATCGAGTTCAGCGTCTCCGGCACGACGGCGGCCTTCTCGTCCGTGGCGGATTCGGCGCCCGCCTCGACGGGCTCGGCGGCCATGCGGATGGGCCAGCGGATGAAGTCCGAGTACCGCTTGACGATCTGGCGGATCTTCCACGCCGCGAGGTAGTCGCCGAGCCCGTCCTCGCCGTCCGCCGGCTTGAGGTGCAGCGTGACCGAGGTGCCCACCGGCAGGTCGTCGGCCTCCGCGATCGTGTAGGTTCCCTCACCGTCGGACGCCCACACGGTGCCCTGCTCGGTGCCGGCGCGGCGGGTGTGCAGGGTGACCTTGTCGGCGACCATGAACGCGGAGTAGAAGCCGACGCCGAACTGGCCGATCAGGCTCTGCGCCGCGTCCGCGTCCTTGGCCTCCTTGATCTTGGCCAGCAGGCTGGCGGTGCCGGACTTGGCGATGGTGCCGATCAGGTCGACGACGTCCTCGCGGGTCATGCCGATGCCGTTGTCCCGCACCGTCAGGGTGCGGGCGTCGCGGTCGATGTCCAGCGTGATGTGCAGGTCGGAGGTGTCGACTGCGAGGCCGGTGTCGGTGAGGGATTCCAGGCGGAGCTTGTCGAGGGCGTCGGAGGCGTTGGAGATCAGCTCTCGCAGGAAGATGTCCTTGTTCGAGTAGATCGAGTGGATCACCAGCTGCAGCAGCTGGCGGGTCTCCGCCTGGAACTCCAGTGTCTCGGTCGGGCTGGCCACGGGAGGCGTCTCCTTCATGTGCGCGTAGTGGAAAGGGTTCGGGTCGGGTCGACTTGCCGAGGCCGGCCGGGTGTGCCGCGTGGCCGGCCCCGGGGGTGTTCAGGTGTGGCTGAGGGGCTGGTAGGGCTGCTCAGGGCGGGCGTGGCCGGGGCGGGCGGTGCCGTAGCAGGACAGGAAGAGCTTCCAGCCGTCGCGGCACTCCAGCGTGGCGCCGTAGCGGACCAGGGGCGGGTGCTGTACCGGTCGACGCGAAAGAGATCACTGGACGCCTCGCCGGCCGTGGCGGCGGCGACCAGGGCCTGCTCGACGAGGGCCACCGTAACCGGCCCGCCCGTCAGGTCCGGCACCTCCACAGCCTCGGCGCCGCCGTCGTCGGTGGTGGGGGCGGGGCCGTCGGCACCGGTGATGGACCACCACACCTGCCGACCGCCTTCGAGGGTCACGGTCAGTCCGCAGTGGCTGTCGTCGTTACGTCTGTCGGCGGCAGCGATGCCCGGTATGCCGGGGGCGCGTGTGATCAGCGGCTGCTGCAGGTCGGCTGGAGTCATGGGCGACGACTGGGGTCAGGGACGACGCGGCGCCCTCACGGGGGGTGGTCTTCACGTCGAGGGCCTCAGGGCCTCTCAACTCGCGCTTTGCGGGCCGGGCAGGCTTTGCGACGGTGAACAGGGCCGCTGACGTGCGGGCCACAGCCCGGCAGGGTCGCGGCCGGGGTGCTCACGGGCCGGCCGGGGGTGTGCGGCGCTGCCGGTCGCTGTCGACACGAAGCTGTTCGGTTCGGGCGGTGAGCTCATCGAGGCGGTCGGCGATCGTCGGGTGGTCCGCCTCCAGGAGGGGCCGGGTCTCGGCGAGCGGGGCGAGCAGGCGGGCGGGGTCGTTGTGCCCGAGCGCGTCCAGCAGGCGTTCTATGGCAGGGGCCGCCGAGGTGGTGAGGTCGTCCAGGGCGCCGATCTGTCCGGCGAGGCGGCGTAGGTCCGCGGCGTTGTCGCGGGCCCAGGTCGTCACCGCGCGGTCGGCGGCGCGCTGGTCGCGGGTGGCCTGGACACGCTGCTCGCCGGTGCTGCCCGCCTCGGTGCCAGCATCGGCGTTCGGGCGCATGCGCAGGTAGCGGCGCTCGGCGGCCTGGCGGCTCTGGACGCCCATCGGTTCGGCGAGGTCGGCCCAGGTGGCGCCGGCGCCGCGGGCCGTCTCGATCAGACCGGTCTCCCAGCCGGCGAGTTCCTCGCGAAGGTGGCGCAGCATCAAGAGCGCGGACAGGGCATGGTGCGGGTCGCTCTGGCCCGCGTCGTCCGGGGGTGCGTGGCGGGCGGTGCGGGCGGCGGCGTCCATCATGCCCAGCGCGGCGGCGGCGGCCAGGAACGAGGCTGGCCCTACCCCGGCCGCGCCGGTGTCCTGCGTATCCATGTCGTCACTCTTTCGCTGACTGGGTGTTTGTCATCGCCTGGACGACATGCTACAACGGTTCGTGTCGCGCCGCACCGGTGCGAACAAGACCTTCTGGACCGGAGGTGTCCGACGATGTCCATGCCCACTGCGGTGACCCACCAGGCGCCCCTCGGGTCCTGGTCGCGGCCGGCCCCGATTCCGATGGACGCCTGGCGCGAGGACGAGCGTTTCGTGATCGCACTCGACCTGCCCGGCGTTGCGCTGGAGGCGATCGACGTCGACGTGCTGGGCCGGATGGTGACCGTGAAGGCCGAACGCCGTCCCGCCCCGCGCGGCGAGGGCGCGCGCACCCAGCTCGCCGAGCGGACCCACGGGGTGTTCGAGCGCCGGATCCAGCTGGCCGGCAGCCTCGACCCGGGCCGTATCGCGGCCCACCTGCAGGACGGCGTCCTGACCCTCACCGCCCCCGTCGCCTCGGCCTCCCGGCCCCGCAAGATCACCGTCCAGGCCAGTGAGGCCGGCCAGTCACCCGAGGAGAGCGGCCAGGCCGTTGTCGCGGCGGCGTGAACCCGCGCGAGGCCGACGCCCCGCCGGTCAGGGCTACGGATACGGCGCGGCGCGTGGCGCTGGCGGGCTCGACCTGGACGCCGCCCCGCAGTTGCGGGCAGGCCGGGGTGGTGCCGGACCTGCCGCAGGTGACGTTCGCCGGCTGCCGGGCTCTCGGTGCGCCGATCGCCGCCCGCACCCGCGCCGCGGGACCGGCCGCCCGTCCGCGCTGCGCGGCACCCCGACGCCGGCGGCCCGGCCACTGAAGGCCACTGACACCGGGGCCCTGTCCCCAGGACGCCTGACCATCCGCTCTGTCATCCATCCGGCGACATGTGCGACTTGTCGCTGGGAAGGTGACATGCTATGAGGGATGTGTGAGCGCGTCGAAGTCGCCCGTTGATTCGACGAGGAGGTACTCGACGATGTTGATGCGCACTGACCCGTTCCGCGAGCTGGACCGACTCACCCAGCAGTTGTTCGGCACGACCGGCACCTGGTCGCGCCCGTCCGCGATGCCGATGGACGCCTGGCGCGACGGCGACACGTTCTACGTCCAGTTCGACCTTCCCGGCGTCAGCCCGGACGCGATCGACCTGGACGTCGAGAAGAACGTGCTCACCGTCAAGGCCGAGCGCCGTCCCACGCAGCGCGGCGACAACGCCGAGGTCCAGCTCTCCGAACGCCCACTCGGGGTCTTCTCCCGGCAACTGTTCCTCGGCGACGCCCTCGACGCCGAGCACATCACCGCCGCCTACGAGGCAGGCGTACTCACCCTCACCATCCCGGTCGCCGAGACCGCCAAGCCCCGCAAGATCCAGATCAGCGGGGGCAGCGACCGCAAGGAACTCCAGGCCTAACCACCCGTCGGGCCTGGTGCCCCAAAGGAAACGGTGCCGCGCGGACGGAACGGTCCACCCTTCGGCCGCCCGCGCGGCACCCCGACCCGAGACCCTGCGCCGAACGGCGCAGGCCACGAATCTCCAGGCCCGACCTTGGCCCTCGGGCCTGGAACCCAAGGAAAACGAAAGGGTCGGGTGCCGCGCGGAACCACGGGCTTCTTCCCGGGGCCCCGCGCGGCACCCCCAGTCAGCCGCGAGGTGCGCGCCATGACCGCGCAGACCACCGAAGCCGTGGACAAGGCGTTCTGGGACCTGATCTGTAACGACCCGGACCTCCTGGACGCCGCCTTCCACTCTCTCACCGACCTGCCGGCCGAGCCGACCGGCCCCGGCGACCGGCCGCCCACCGGCGGACCGGGCGACGCGAACCACCACCCCCGGCCTCGAACGTCGGACGCACAGGCCCCGCCCGCATCCCTTGACCACAGTCCGCGAAAGGTCACGGGGCGGGTCCGCTCCCCGCCGCGCCTCGGGCACCGGCGGCAGGGGATCCCACGGGTTGGAGGTGGACCGGAGTGAGCATCCCCCGAGATGACCCCTACCGGGTGCTCGGGCTTCCCCACGGCGCGACCCGGGACCGGATCGCAAGCGCCTACCGCGCCCTGGCCCGGGCGCTGTACCCGGACACCAACCCCGACCAGCCGCCGCCGAGCAACTCGCCCGCGTCATCGACGCCCACCCCCGCCTGACCGGCGCCCCGGACCGCCATGGCCGACCGGTCCGCACGCCGGCCCCGCAGACACCAGCCGTTCGGCCGCCGGTCACCTATCCGGAGCAGCCGCACGGGGCGACGGTTGTCGCGGGCCCTGTCCGCATCAGCCCCCCGCCCCGATGCCGGGCAGGCCCGGCCATCCGCCCGGCTCCCGGCCGCTTGACAGCTGGGAGCCGGGCTGGCTTCGTTTCAGCCGGTCGCGGTCCGGGGCGACGTCACCGCTCGGACGCGCCGGATGATCGGTCAGCGTGCCGGTTGAGCTGACCCATGAGCCCGCGGTTGGCCGCCCTGGCGGCGTCGAGGTCGTCAGCTGGTCCTGGAACTTGAGCTCCAAGACGACGACTTGCTGTTCCAGGGCGGCGATCCGGGCCTTGAGCTATTCGGTGTCGTCCGCCCCGTCGATGCCCACCTCGCGCCAGACCTGCTCGCCAAGCGCTTCGCTGAGCCGCTGCTCGAGGCGACGGACCCGGGCGGCGGGGCACGCCGCGCGGGCGTCGCCGGTCGCGAGGTCGGCCTTGAGGAAGGCGCGGCTGACGGCCGGACCGTGGCCGCCGGGGGTGGTGGCCAGCTCAGCGCCTTGTGGATCTGGGTGAGGAGGTCGCGGTAGCGGCAGAGGCAGGCGCGGTCGCCGCCCGCGCGGCGGGCGATGGCGGTGACGCCGATCTCGGTGCCGTTCTTCGCGGCGTCGGCGAGGGCGGCCAGAACGCGCCAGCGGCGTCGGCCGGTGCGGTCACGGGCGTTGCGGGCGGCCAGGAACAGCTTCACGAACTCGCTGTCGGTGGCCCGCTCGCCCACCTTGCGCGGAACCTGCACCGGTGCCGGGGCCGCATCCGGTAGCCGGTCAGCTCCTCGCCACGGGCCCGCTGCGGCAGGTCCCCGTCGTCCGCCACCTCGTACATCTGGGCCATCACCTGCGAGGGCACCGCCTTCGCGGTGATGCCGTGGAGCAGGAACTGGCGCACCCCGGTCAGGACGTTCTGAATCCGGGCCGGCCCGCGCACGGCCTGAGCGCCCGGCCCTGGGTACACCAGTCCGTTCCCCGCCGGGCGGTCGATGCCCGTGATCGCCCCTGGTCCGGACTTCAGCCAGACGATGAACAGCCCGAGGCCAACGCCGGGGAGCAGGTGCCGATGGTCGACGGCTCTCCGATCCCCGGCCCTTCTCGCCGGGGATGACCCGTAGCCATGCGAAGGTCCGGTCCCTCCCCCACTCTGGAACGGAGAGGGGGAGGCGACGGAGGGAGTAATGGGATGCAGATCGTCGTGGACCTCACACGCTGCCAGGGCTATGCGCAGTGCGTGTTCCTCGCGCCGGAGGTGTTCCAGCTGCACGGGGAGGAGGGGCTGCTGTACGCCCCGGCCGTTCCCGACGACCAACTGGAGCGCGTGCGCCAGGCTGCGGCGGCGTGCCCGGTCCAGGCCATCGTTCTCGGCAAGGAGGTGAGCCCCGATGGCCGCTGACCTTCGAGAAGGCCGGATCGTCATCGTCGGCGCGTCGCTGGCCGGGTTGCGGGCCGCCGAGGCGCTGCGCGAGGAGGGCTTCACCGGCTCCCTGACCGTGGTCGGGGACGAGCCCCATCCGCCCTACGACCGGCCACCGCTGTCCAAGCAGGTCCTGCTCGGCCAGGTCGCGGCGGAGTCCACCGCTCTGCCGATGCGCCGGGACCCGGACGCCGACTGGCGGCTCGGGGTCCGTGCCACCGGCGTGGACCCTCTCGGGAAACGGGTGGTGCTGGCCGACGGCGAATCGCTGCCGTTCGACCGGCTGCTGATCGCCACCGGCACCCGGGCCAGGCCCTGGCCCAAGGCGGAGGAGGCCGCCCTGGACGGAGTGTTCACCCTGCGCACCCGCGAGGACGCCGCCGGGCTGGCCGAGCGGCTGGCCGCGGGGCCGCGGCGGGTGCTGGTGATCGGCGGGGGCTTCACCGGCTCGGAGATCGCCTCCGCCTGCCGGGAACGCGGTCTCGACGTCACGGTCACCGAACGCGGCCCCGCCCCCCTGGTGGGCGCGCTCGGCGGCACCCTGTCGAAGCTCGCGGCCGCCATGCAGCGCAACCACGGGGTGGACCTGCGCTGCGGGGTGACCGTCACCGCCCTGCGCGGCGACGGGAACGGCCGGTTCACCGGTGCGGACCTGTCCGACGGCAGCCGCGTGGACGCGGACGTGTGCGTCGCGGCCCTGGGGGCGGTCCGCAACGTCGAATGGCTGGCGGACTCCGGACTGGCGGCAGGCCCGCGCGGGATCGCCTGCGACGCCGGGTGCCGGGCCTTCGACATGTACGGCATCGTCACCGACGACGTCTTCGTGGCCGGTGACGTCTCCCGTTTCCCCCACCCGCTGTTCGGCTACCAGATGCTCTCCCTGGAGCACTGGGGCAACGCGGTCGCGCAGGCCGAAATCGCCGCCCACAACATGGTCAATCCCGGACCCCTGCGCCGCCCGCACCTTGCCCTCCCGACGTTCTGGTCGACCCAGTTCGGGCTCAACATCAAGTCCGTGGGCGTGCCCACCTTCTCCGACCACGTGGTCATCGCCCAAGGCACGCTGGAGGAGCGTCGCCTGGCGATGGTCTACGGCTACCAGGGCCGGGTCACGGCCGCGGTCACCGTCGACATGGCCAAGTCACTCGACTACTACACCCGTCTGATCGAGACCGCCGCCCCCTTCCCGCCCGCGCCCGGCGCGTCCGACCGCCCGCTCGCGGCCGAGATCCCGCTCCCCTCGGACGTGCCGGATCCGAAGGGGCTCTCCCACGGCCCCACCGTCGCGCTCACCGGCCACCTGCCCGACCGCCGACTGACCGTGGTACAGCCCACCTGACCCACACCCCGCCCAACCACGAGGAGCCCCACCCCATGGCCGCCGCCGACACCCTCCTGGAACGGATCACCGACTACGCCAACCGCCCCGACCCCTACCCGCTCTACACGGAACTGCGCGAAGCCGGTCCCGTCGTGCGGCAGGCCGACGGCAGCTACCTGATCGGCACCTACCACGAGATCACCGCGCTCCTCCACGACCCACGCATCAGCGCCGATCCCCGCAACCTCGCCACCCCGCCCGAGGGGGCGCCGAAGCCGCCGTTCCTACGACTCGACGACCCCGAGCACCACAGACTGCGCAGCCTGGCCATGCGGCCGTTCGGCCCGCCGCACAGCCCCGGCCGCATCGACGCCATGCGCGGCCAGATCACCGAAGTCACCGAGGAACTGCTCCAGAACCTCCAGGACCGCACCCCGATCGACATCGTCGACGACTTCGCCTACCCGCTGCCCGTCACCGTCATCTGCCGACTGCTCGGCGTCCCCCAGGAAGACGAACCACGGTTCCGGCAATGGTCCGACGCGATCGTCGCCTCCGCCGACGTCAGACCCGACGAGGAGTCCTCCGCCGAGCGGGACCGGGCCGGCGAGCAGGCACGGATCGAGATGGGCCAGTACCTGGTGAATCTCGCCGAACAACGCCGCGACCATCCCACCGGCGACATGCTCTCCGCCTACATCAACGAACCCGACCCGGCCATGCGGCTCACCCACGAGGAACTCGCGGAAACCGCCGTACTGCTCCTCATCGCCGGACACGAGACCACCGTCAACCTCATCACCAACGGAGTCCTCACCCTGCTACGCCACCCCGACCAACTGGACCGGCTGCGCCGCGAACCCGTCCTGCTACCGGCCGCGGTGGAGGAGCTGCTGCGCTACGAGCCCCCGGTCCACATGCGGCAACGCATCCCCCTCGCCGACGTGGACATCGCCGGCACCACCCTCCCCAAGGGCACCTCCGTCGTGCTTGCGCTGGCCTCCGGCAACCGCGACCCCAAGCGTTTCCACGATCCCGACCGGTTCGACCCCACCCGCCCGGACCACCAGCACCTCGGCTTCGGCAGCGGCGTCCACCTGTGCTACGGCGCACCACTCGCCCGCATCGAAGCCCAGGCCGCGCTCGGCGCACTGATCCCCCGCCTCACCAGCGCAACCCTCCTCCAGGACCCACCCCCCTACCGGCACGCCGCCATGCTCCGCGGCCCCCGCCACCTCCCCGTCCGACTCTGACCGCGACGTTGCCTGCGACCTGCTCTGGCGCCTGCGCAAAGTCTCCCCAACACTGCGGGCGCCGGAGAAATTCGGGCAGAATATTTGACCTGCCACCTTTTGGACGCGAACATGCCAGGCGGGAGGCGTCTCGCCCAGGGCGGCGGCCAAGGACCTCAGGCCCAAGCGTGTCGTGGGCACGGTGCCGCACGGCCGCTGTTCGAACCGGGAGTCCACCGGGTCGTAGCTGTTGAACCATGCCCGCAGCTTCCGCCTGGCCTACACCAGCGCGGCCACGGCCTCATGGCTGACCGCGAGGCGGCTGTGTTGGCGTCGTAGCTGGAGGAGATCGAGCGTCGGCAGCAACCCGGCAGCTTCAGCGCCGATCACATCCGGTAACCGGCAAGCAGGCCGCCTCAACCGGCCGCGATCACCCGTCGGGTGATGTTGCGGGCCATCGCGCCGAAGACGATCGCGTGGAACGGAGCCACGGCCCACCAGTAGGCGTGCCCGGCCAGCCCGCGGGGGTGGAACACGGCGCGCTGGCGGTAGAGCGTTCCGCCGGCGCCGTCGGGGGCCACGGAGAGCTCCAGCCAGGCCAGTCCGGGCAGCCGCATCTCCGCGCGCAGCCGCAGCAGCCGTGGGCGGTCGATGGCCTCCACCCGCCAGAAGTCCAGCGAGTCGCCCACCCGCAGGCGAGCCGGATCGCGCCGCCCGCGCCGCAGGCCGACTCCCCCGGCCAGCCGGTCCAGCAGGCCGCGCAGCGCCCACGCGAGCGGGAAGGAGTACCAGCCGTTGTCCCCGCCGATGCCCTCCACCACTCGCCAGACGGTCTGCGGGTCCGCGGCCACGCGGTGCTCCCGCACGTCCTGGTAGAGGCTGCCGCCGGCCCACTGCGGGTCGGTGGGCAGCGGGTCGCTGGGCGCGCCGGGCAGGCTCGCGCAGGACCAGCGGGTGGCGACCTCGGCGTCCCGGATCCGCCGCTGCTGTTCGCGTCGGGCCTTGTCCCTTTCGGCCTCGGCGGGGTTGTGGCAGATGATCCAGCGTCTGCCGGGGTCGGAGTCCAGGCGGACCTCCTTGACCCGCAGGTTGTCCCGAACGTGCTGGTAGCGGCCCTGCCTGGCGAGGGCCTCGGCGGCTTTCGCGGAGCCCTCGCGCATCTTGACGCCGCGGATCCCGACGTGGCGTCAGACGCGTGCGGTGAGGCCTTGCAGCAGGTAGTGCAGTCCCGCGTCGATGGCCGCCTCCCGCTCCGCGGGCGAACGGCCGGGCTGGAGGTTGAGCAGGATCGTGGCCAGGCCGTGGACGGTGGCCCAGCTGGCCATGACCGCGGCGTCGGTCTGCTCGGCCGGCAGCTCGCCGGTCCGGGTCAGTCGCTGCAGTGCGGCAATGAGCAGCGCGTCCGGCTTCGGGCGCTCGTCGGCGTCCAGCTTGTCCTTGCCGTGGCCGGGGGTGCCGACTCCGGCGGGGTTGTCGTCCATGGCCGTCCGGAACAGGCCGGGTTGGGCGAGTGCGAAGTGCACGTAGGCGCGGCCGACTTCGCGCAGGTGGGCCTTGGCCGCCTCGCGTGGGTCGGCGGGTTCGTCGACCTGGGCGAGGTGGACCAGCATGGCGGCCGCCATCTCGCGCAGGGCGTGCTGCGCGACGGCGGCCTTCAACTCGGCCAGCGTCTTGAAGTGCGCGTACACGGCGTTGGGCGCCACGCCGACGGTGCGCGTGACCTCCCGCAGCACGATCGCGTCGGGCCCGTCTTTGCGGGCTAGCTCCGCCCCGGCCTCGACCAGCGCAACGCGCAGGTCACCGTGGTGGTAGCTGGAGCGGGTGGGCGTCGAGCGAGTGGCCATGTCGTCGATCCTGGCATGAACGATCTCCTCCAGCCAGCGTGTCATCGCGCAACGTGTGGTCCGTCAAGCAGGGTTCGCTCCAGCCTGGTCGAGGGGGGAAAGGCGCAGGCCGGGGAGGTTGCGGCGGCGGATCATGAGTTCCGCGACGACGATGTTGGGCAGCCAGCACAGGAACGGGACGGCGGCGTAGGCGTTGTCGAACATCTGCTGACCTGTGGCGTGGCTTCCGGCCACGGCCTGGACCCCGATGAGCAGGCCAAGCCAGAGACGCAGCGTAGGAGCAGCGAAGGTCAGCGCGAAGCTGCGGATCATCCATGCCCGGTGACTGGCAAGGTCGCGCTGCCGGATCGCGCGGTAGCCGCGGTAGGAGGTCCAGGCCCACAACACCGCCAAGCTGCCGAAGCCGAAGAGGCCGACCAGTCCGGCCTCGCTGACGAACGACATCACGAACGCGGCGACCGAGCCGAAGGCGATGGACACCAGGTAGGTACGTCCGATCCAGCGGTGCAGGCCGGGCCGTCGCCGCCGGATCGCCCGGACGAACTGGAACGGCCCGACGGACAGCGCCAGACCCGCGAAGACGATGTGGGTGTAGAAGGCGATCTGGACCGGCAACGCGCGGTTGGCGTAGTTGTTCGCCAGCCCGACGTGCCGGGCGCCGAGGGACTGCAGGCTGCCGGTCGCGTACTGGCCGACGAAGTAGCCCGTGATCGCGAGTGAGAGCACGGTCATGAAAGTCCAGTTGACCCGGCGGGTGCCTCGGCGCCCGCCCTTGGTCACGGGTGGTGTTGCTGTCGGTGCGGTGGTCACGGCGGTGCCTTTCCGTGTGAAGGCGTGGTGCGAAACCATCCATCTGGACAGTGTCCAGATGGACACTGTCCAGATTAGGGAGCGGGCTCTCGGCACGTCAATGCACGGAGATGAGCGACAGTCAGGCTCTGGGCGGCGCGGTCCATCCGGACAACCCCCGCCGGACCCGTCTGGTCGAGGAACAGTCGCGGACGGCGAGGAGGCCGGCAGGCGCCCGACAGATGGTCAGTTGACAGGCCGCTCGTAGCCGATGGCCGCCAGGGCCTCCTCGGCGGCCTGCTGGTCCTGCTCGTAGCTGCCGCCGGAGATTCCGAGGCCGCCGACGCACCGGCCGTTGTCGATGATCGGGTAGCCGCCGCCGACCGCCATCAGGCGCGGGTGGCTGGCCAGCGGCGCGATCTTCGGGTTGGCCAGGTAGTCGTTCCACGCGTGGGTGGGGGTCTGGAAGGAGGCCGCGGTCCATGCCTTGTCGAGCGCGACCTCGGCGGTGAGGAAAGGTGTGTCGTCGGCGCGGTCGAACGCCTTCAGGTGTCCGCCCGGGTCGGTGACGGCGACGGCGGCCGTGAAGCCGATCCGGGCGGCGGCCGTGTGCACCGCCGCGATGAGTGCGCCGGCGGCGGCCTGGGTGATCGTGGAGGCGGGAGCTGACTTCTGGAGAGTGTCAGTGCTCATGAAGGGTTTCCTCCTGGGCTGGGCGGTGCTGGTGGCGCTGCAGCGATCCGGGCCGGGTCACCGCAGCGGTGAGGCCGGGGTGGGGATGACGCGGGTGACGACGGACTTCTCGGGGATCAGCAGGCCGTGGACGACCGGGCCGATCTCGTTCTTCCAGCGGTCGTGCTGGTAGACCGCCGCATCCAGGGCCTCGCTCTGGGCCTCGTCCTCGAAGCGGCGGATCCACACGTAGCCGTCCTCGTCCTCGGCGTCGACGAAGGAGGCGGTCACGTCCATGCCCAGCGAGGCCTGGAACGGGATGACCACGTCCTCCATGTAGCGCACCCACTCCTCGCGGCGCCCGGGCTGGGCGTGGTAGCGGCGGATCTCGTAGTACACGGCCTACTCCAAACTGCTTGTGGTGATGGTCAGTTGGTGACAGTCAGGACGAGCTTGCCGCGCGTGCGACCGGCCTCGCCGCGGGCGTGGGCCTCGCCGGCCTGCTCCAGCGGGAAGGTCTCCTCCACCTCGACAGCGACCTCACCGGCGTCGATCAGGCCGGCGATCGTCGTCAGCGCGGCGCCGTCCGGCTCGACCAGGAACGGAGTGACCCGCACACCGGCCGCCTCGGCGGCCTCGGCCAGCTCCGGGGAGACGCCGGCCGGGATCGCGACCAGCAGGCCGCCGGGGCGCAGCACCTTCAGCGAGCGGGTACTGGTCTGGTCGTGCGCGTCGCCCACCAGGTCGATGACGACGTCGACGTCCCTGGTGGCATCCTCGAAGCGGGTGGTGGTGTAGTCGATGGTCTCGTCGGCGCCGAGCTCCTTGAGCCAGGGGTGGCGGGCGGCGCTGGCAGTGGCGATCACGTGGGCGCCCAGGTGGCGGGCGAACTGGACCGCGAAGTGGCCCACCCCGCCGGCGGCGGCCGTGATCAGAACGCGCTGGCCGGCCTGCACGTGGGCGGTGTCGACCACGGCCTGCCAGGCGGTCAGCGCCGCCAGCGGCACGGCGGCCGCGTGCACGTGGCCAATGGTGGCCGGCTTGCGTGCCCACTGCCGGGCCGGGGCGGTCACGTACTCGGCGTAGGCGTTCGCGACGCGGGGGAACCAGGGCATGCCGTAGACCTCGTCGCCGACCTTCAGCGTGGTCACACCGAAGCCGACCTCCTCCACCACACCGGACACGTCCCAGCCGAGAGTGAACGGCGGCTCACCCAGCAGGCCCGCCATACCGGTGCCACCGCGGGTCTTCCAGTCCACCGGGTTGATCCCCGCCGCGTGCACGCGGACCAGCACTTCGGTCGGCAGCGGCACCGGGCGCGGCACCCGCTCGACCCGCAGCACCTCCGGGCCGCCGAAACCGTCCTGGACCACCGCGCGCATCATGTCTGCGGACATGCGTCATCTCCTGAAAGAGCACTCTGTGGAAGGCCGTTGGCAGCCTTCCCTCGACGTCGACGACGCTATCCCCGTGGGTATAGTTACCTTCAAGGTCCAGTACTTCCCATCGGGAAGTGACCTGGCGAGGAGAGTGAGCATGACGACCACCTGCCCCAGCGGCCAGCACTCGCACCACGACGTCTACGCCGCCCAGTGCCCTTGTCGCACCCTGTTGGACCTGCTCGCCAACAAATGGTCCGCGCTGGCCATCGGCGCCCTCGAAGCCGGCCCCCAGCGCTTCGGCGAACTCCAGCGCAAGCTTCAAGGCGTCAGCCCCAAGGTGCTGACCCAGACCCTGCGTCGCCTGGAGGACTTCGGCATCCTCGACCGCACCGTCTACCCCGCCGTCCCCCTGCACGTCGAATACTCCCTCACCCCGCTCGGCCAGAGCGCCGCGATCCCGCTCAACGCACTCCGCTCGTGGGTCGAGGACAACATCGACCACGCCTACCGGCCGGAGCCGGTCGCATCCTGAGGCCGTCACCTCCGCGTGGCAGAGCAGCGCCTCTCGTGCGGACCTTGCCCCGAGGACCTGCGGGACACCAGCATCGTCCTCGGCGCTTTGGTGCCGACTCGGGAGAACAACGGACCAGGTCCCACGCAAGTGAGTACACGGGTGTCGTCTCCCTGGCTGTCGGAGCGGGCAGTCCATCAACGGATGGCCCGGCCCTCCGGCCGAGGACCGCAAGAGACGGCTCGCACCGCGATGCCGTGAATGATCTTCGGCTCGTCGTTGCAACAGCGGCTACACCTATCGTTGGTCGAAAGGCAGCCGAGGCGGAACGTGGAGGCAGCGATGCGGGTCGTGTTCGTGCATGGGGCGTGTGTGCGGGACGGGTCGTGGTGGTGGCACCGCATGGCTGAGTTGCTGCGGGAGCGACGGGTGCTGAGCGTGTCGCCGGCGCTGCCGAGCTGCGGCGAGGCGGGCCTTCCCGGGGGCCGCGGCGGTCCAGGGCTGTCCGAGGACGTCGCGGCGGTGCGGCAGGTGCTGCTGGACAGCGATGAACCCACTGTTGTGGTCGCCCACAGCTATGGCGGCATCATCACCGCGGAAGCCGCCGCGGGTGCCGGGTCGGTCCGCCACCTGGTGTTGATCTCCAGCTACCTGCCCGAGGTCGGGCAGAGCCTGTCGGACTTCGGGGACGGCAGCCCCGCCTCGTTCCTCGACATCGACTCCGCCACCGGCACCTTCGGGGTTCGCCCCGAGCGACTCGTGGACACTTTCCTGCAGGACTGCGATCCCGAGATCCAGGCACACGCGGCGGACCACCTTGCCCGGCAGAGCGTGCAGGTGACCAGGCAGCCGGTCGGGGCGGCCGCATGGCAGCAGGTGCCCTCGACCTACCTCGTCTGTGCCCAGGACCGGGGCACCCCGCCACGCCTGCAGCGCGACTTCGCCCGCCGAGCCGGCAGTGTTGTCGAACTCGACGCCGGCCACCACCCGTTCCTGTCCCAGCCCGACACAGTCCGGGACCTGCTGCTGAGCCTGTGACGGCAGCGGAAAGATCATTCACGGAATCGCGACCAGAACCCAAGAAATCCCGGCCGACGGACCAGTTGACGCCCAGCTGTCCGACCTCAGCCGGTCGAGCCACTCGCCCAAAAGGTGCGGTTCCGCGCTGCTCAACGTCGTCTGCTCGGGCAGCAGAGCGCGCAGGGTCCGGGCGGCGCCGGCAGGGGCCCGTGCCTGCACGGCAGGCTGCGGGTGGATAACGGCGGTGTCGGCGACCGGTCACTCGATCACCACCCTCCAGCTCAAGCCGGCCTCGACCGCCGGCCCGGCCGCCAGCCCCTCGCCCGCCGCTCCGACGACCGCGCCCGCCGCCCCGGCGAGCGCGCCCACCGGCGCGCCGAGCAGCGCCGCACCGGTCGTCCGGGCCTCCAGCACCGTCAACAGCCGGGCGCAGGCGGCGGCCGCCGCCTCCTCCGGCCCGCCGGCCCCCAGCGGCGGGCAGGCCGGCCAGAACCTGGCCTCCACGGGGCGAGCGATAGCGTCGTCTACGGAGCCGTCGGCGGCCTGGCGGCCATCGCCACCGGCTCCGTGCTGGTGCTGCGGGGACGCCGCCGCAGGGGCGCCCACGGCAAGTGACGGCCGCGCGGAGGCCGTCGGTCTCCGCGCCGACCGGGGCCACGCCCACCTCGAACCCGTCGCCGAGCTATCGCCGAACCCACCTTCCCTCCTGCCGGTCGGCGCCTGACCGGAGCGGGCCCGGCAGCCCCGGCCGCGAGGAGCCCCGCCGACCCGATCGGGGCTTGCTCCACCGGGCGCGGCGACGGCCCCGGCGCTCGGCCCCGTTCGAGGCGCCGCGGCCCGCCCTGGTCGGCCGTCAGCTCGGAGCGCCTTGCGTCCACCGCGTGAGCACCGCGTACCGTTGGCCCGCACCGACCGGCCGTGACCTGGCGTTTCCGGTTGGGTTGCCTGTGTTGTCACCGTTGCCTGCAAGGAGCAGTCCCCTGAGTACGTCGTTCGCGGAAGCGCTCTCCATCGGGTTGCTGGCGCTGGTGCTGATCTGTGCGGTGGTGCGGCCGTGGGGGTGGCCGGAGGCGGTGGTCGCGGTGCCGGCCGCCGGGCTGGTGATCGCCACCGGCGCGATCTCGCCGGCCCACGCGGCGGCCGAGGCCGAGCGCCTTGGGCCGGTGATCGGCTTCCTCGCCGCGGTCCTGGTGCTGGCGCAGCTGTGTGACGACGAGGGCCTGTTCCGGGCCTGCGGGGCGTGGATGGCCCGGACGTCCGCCGGGAGCCCGCGGCGGCTGCTGGCGCAGGTGTTCGTGGTGGCTTCGGTGGTCACGGCGGTGCTCAGCCTGGATGCGACCGTGGTGCTGCTGACTCCGGTGGTGTTCGTGACCGCGGCCCGGCTGGGTGCGCGGCCCAAGCCGCACGTCTACGCCTGCACGCACCTGTCGAACACGGCTTCGTTGCTGTTGCCGGTCTCCAACCTCACCAACCTCCTGGCCTTCGCCGCCAGCGGGCTGAGCTTCACCCGGTTCGCCGCGCTGATGGCGCTGCCGTGGCTGGCGGCCATCGCCGTGGAGTACGTGGTGCTGCGCCGGTTCTTCGCAGCCGACCTGGACGCGGGCGCCCCGGCCTCGGACGAGGTGACGGCACCGGAGATGCCGCTGTTCGCCCTCGTCACCGTCGCCTGCACGCTCGCGGGGTTCGTCCTCACCTCGATCATCGGGGTCGATCCGGCCTGGGCGGCCCTTGCCGGAGCCCTGGTGCTCGCCGGCCGAACGCTGGTGCGGCGACGCACCACCCCGGTGGCGATCGTGCGCTCGGCGGCGGTGCCTTTCCTGGCCTTCGTGCTGGCGCTCGGCATCGTGGTGCGGGCCGTCGTGGACAACGGGCTGGCTTCCGCGCTCGGGCACCTCGTCCCCCACGGCTCCTCGTTGCCCGCGCTGCTCGGTACGGCGGCGCTGGCGGCGGTGCTGGCGAACGTCATCAACAACCTGCCGGCCACCCTGGTGCTGCTGCCGTTGGCCGTCCCGTCCGGTGCCGGGGCGGTGCTGGCGGTGCTGCTCGGAGTGAACATCGGCCCCAACCTCACCTACGCCGGCTCGCTGGCCACCCTGCTGTGGCGGCGCATCGTCCGCGAGCACGACACCGACATCGGCCTGGGCGAGTTCACCCGGCTCGGGCTGCTCGTCGTGCCCGCCGCCCTGGTCGCGGCCGTGGTGGCACTGTGGGGGTCGCTGCAGGTCTTCTGAGCACGAGGAGCACCCGGACCATGAGGAGGATGAGCCCGTGACCGTCGTCGTCTGGATCACCGAGGGCACCTGGCCCGCCTGTGTGGACGCCGCCCGCGCGCACGCGCCGCAGGGCGCGCAGATCGTCCTGCTCCACGTCAGCGGCCAGGAGGTGCCGGGTGTCGCGCACGGCGCGTTCGCCGGGCTGCTCGGCCGCGGCCACCGCGAGCGGGACCCGGGCACCCGGGTGGAGACCCTGGCGGCGGCCTCCGCCCGGCACCTCCTGGACGCCGCGACCGAGCGCCTCGGGCGGCCGTGCGCCCGCACGGAGCGCACCGGACGCGTCGAGCGCGAGGTCGTCGCGGCCGTCGAGGGCGCCGAGTTGCTCGTCCTCGCCCGCGACGGCGACCGCACCCGCCTCGGGCCGCACAGCCTCGGCCCTGCGACCCGTTTCGTCGTCGACCACGCGCCCTGTCCCGTGTTGCTGGTCTGGCCGGAACCGGCACCGGACACCGCGACCATCCCTCCCCCGCCCGACCGGCCCTAGGGTCGTGCGGGACCGGCCGGACCGGATCCCCCGGCCCGGCGGGCGGTGGCGGTACTCCCGTTCAGTGCCCGACGTCCGGGTCCGGGTAGGAGAGCCGGTACCGGCCGCCCGCCGCCAGGCGGACTCGCACGCGCCGCGGGTCACCGGTGACCGCGGCGGCCAGCCGGCCCTCGTGGTCGGTGAGGACGGCCAGGCCCTCGCGCGCGGGCAGGTGCAGGTCGACTGTCGTGTCCCGGGCCGCCCGCAGTTCGGCTCCGGTCAGCAGGGCCCGGCGCCAACTCAGGCCGGCTTCTCCCACCCCGCGTTCCGCCACCACGCCGAACGCGTCAGCCGCGCGATCCTCGACCGGTACGCCCCGCACCCGGCCGTCATCGGCTTCCAGGTCGACAACGAGCCCGGTCTGCGCCTGCCGCACAACCACGGCGTCTTCCAGCGCTTCGTCGACCACCTGCGGCACACCTACGGCGACGTGGAGACCCTCAACCGGGAGTGGGGCCTGGTCTACTGGTCGCACCGGCTCTCCACCTGGGCCGACCTGTGGCGGCCGGACGGCAACCAGCAGCCGCAGTACGACGTCGTCTGGCGGGCGTTCCAGGCGCGCCAGACCACCGAGTTCGTCGCCTGGCAGGCCGGCATCGCCCGCGAGTACGCCCGGCCCGACCAGTTCGTCACCACCTGCCTCGCCTACCAGCACCCCGCGATGGAGGACGACGAGATCACCGACGCCCTGGACGTCACCGCGGGAAACCCCTACTACGACATGCAGGACGACCTCGCGCTGCCCGACCCCACGCCCGAGGAACACGAGCAGCAGTGGAAGACCAGCGGCGTCTGGGCCCTGTACCAGAGCGCCGACCGGATCTTCTCCTCCCGTCAGGAGCCCTTCCTGGTCACCGAGACCAACGCCCAGGCCATCAGCGGCACCTCGGACAACCGGCCCGCCTTCGACGGCCAGTGGCGGCAGGCCGCCTGGGCCCTGGTCGCGCGCGGTGCGCGGATGACCTCCCGCTGCGCACCGTCCCGGGCAGTCCGCTGGAGCTCCCGGCGGGCTCCATCGCGACCCGCTGGGGCGAGGGCCTGACGGCCACCGACGTGACGGTGCTGGCGGGTACGACCACCCGCACTTCGGCCGCTGGTCCGCCGTCACCACCCGCGCCCACGGGGCGGGCCGGGTGACCTGCGTCGGCACCGTGCCCGGGCGTGACCTGGCCCGGGCGCTGGCCGGCTGGCTGGCGCCCGCCCCCGCGAGCGGCTGGCGCGATCTGCCCGTGTCCGTCACCGCGACCACCGGTACGGCCCCCGACGGGCGACGCGTCCACGTGGTGCACAACTGGAGCTGGCAGCCCGCCAGAGCCCAGGCTCCGGTGGACCTGACCGACGTACTGGGCGGCGCCTCGGTGCCCGCCGGCGGGTCGGTCTCCCTCGGCGCCTGGGACGTCCGGGTCTTCGTCGCGGGCTGAGGTACGACGCGAAAGGGGGCGGCGGGACCCGTCCGGCCCACCGCCCCCGCTCTCTCCTCGGCGGAGCGTCCGCTACGCCGCCGAGAAGCAGTAGACCGTCGTCGAGCGGTACTGCTCGCCCGGGCGCAGGACGGTGGAGGGGTACTCGGGACGGTTCGGCGAGTCCGGGAAGTGCTGCGTCTCCAGCGCGACGCCCGCGTACGCGCGGTAGGGGCGGCCGGAGCGGCCGGTCAGCGAGCCGTCGAAGTGGTTGCCGGTGTAGACCTGGAGCCCCGGCTCCGTCGTCAGGCACTCGACGCGCCGGCCGCTCGCCGGGTGGCTCAGCACGGCTGCCCTCCTGAACCCGTTCCCGGCGAGCACCCAGTTGTGGTCGAAGCCCGCGCCCGCCCGGCGGATCTGCGGGTCCGCGTCGGCGACGCGCTCGCCGATCACCGTCGCCTCGCGCAGGTCGAACGGCGTGCCCGCGACCCGGGCGACCGGGCCGATCGGGATCAGCTCCGCGTCGACCGGCAGGTATCCCGGGGCGTCCACCCGCAGCAGGTGGTCGAGCACCGTTCCGCCGCCCTCGCCGACCAGGTTGAAGTACGCGTGGTTGGTGAGGTTGACGACCGTCGGGGCGTCGGTGGTCGCCCGGTAGCCGATCCACAGCGCACCGGCCGGGTCGAGCAGGTACGTCACCTCGACGGTGAGCGCTCCCGGGAACCCCTGGTCGCCGTCGGGGCTGTGCAGCCGCAGGCGCACTCCGGCCCGCCTTCCCTCCCTGACCGGCACGCCGTCCCAGACCCGGGTGGCGAAGCCGTCCGGGCCGCCGTGCAGGGTGTGGCCGGCCGCCTGGGTCGGCAGCCGGTGCGTCGTGCCGGCCACCGGCAGGACGCCGCCGGCGATCCGGTTGGCGTAGCGGCCGACCGTCGCACCGAAGTAGGCGGCTCCGCCGAGCAGGTCGTCGACGTCGTCGCAGCCCAGGACGACGTTGGCGAGCCGCCCGTGCCGGTCCGGCGCGTGGAGGGCCTGGAGACGGGCGCCCAGACTGAGCACCTCCGCGGTGACGCCCTCCGGGGAGCCGACCGTCCAGCGGGTGATCTCCCGGCCGTCCGGCAGTGTTCCGGCGATGTCCTGGAAGACCGTCAATTCGCCCTCCGACACGAGTGCTTCTCTCGGCACGGGCTTCTCCGTTCCATGCGGGACTCGGATGGGAAACAGCGACGCCCGCCCGGGCGGGCGGGCGTCGCCGGTACGACGGGCGCCGGGTCAGAGCCCCTGGGCCAGGCGGTGGTAGGCCTGGTTCCATCGGAGTTCCTTGGTGAACCGGCGGATGTTGGTGTCGTCGTCGATCACCAGCAGTTCGACGCCGAGCATCTCCGCGAGGTCCTCCAGCTCCTCGGTGCCGAGCGCGCCGGAGAGCACGGTGTGGTGTGGTGCGCCGGCCGTCAGCCAGGCCTCGGTGGAGGTGTGCAGGTCCGGACGCGGCTTCCAGACGGCGCGGGCGACGGGCAGGTTGGGCAGCGGCGCCGGCGGCTCGACCACGTCGACCTCGTTGGCGACCAGCCGGAAGCGGTCGCCGAGGTCGGCGAGTCCGACCACCACCGCGGGGCCTGGTTCGGCGTCGAAGACCAGGCGGACCGGGTCCTCGCGCCCGCCGATGGCGAGCGGGTGGATCTCGCAGGAGGGGGTGCCGGCCGCGATGCTCGGGCAGACCTCCAGCATGTGGGCGCCGAGGATAAGCTCGCGGCCGAACTCCAGGTGGTAGGTGTAGTCCTCCATGAAGGAGGTGCCGCCGGGCAGTCCGGTGGCGGCCGCCTTGAGGGTGCGCAGCAGGGTGGCGGTCTTCCAGTCGCCCTCGCCGCCGAAGCCGTAGCCGTCGGCCATCAGCCGCTGTACGGCGAGGCCGGGCAGTTGGCGCAGTCCGCCGAGGTCCTCGAAGTTGGTGGTGAAGGCCCGGAAGCCGCCCTGGTCGAGGAAGCCGCGCAGGCCGAGTTCGATCCGTGCCGCGTAGCGCAGTGACTCGTGGCGTTGTCCGCCGGCCCGCAGTTCGGGTGCGAGGCGGTAGACGTCCTCGTACTCCTTGACCAGCGCGGTGACATCGCCGTCGTCCGCCGCGTCGACGGCGGCGACGAGGTCGTTGACGCTGTAGGTATTGACGGAGACGCCGAAGCGCAGCTGGGCCTCGACCTTGTCGCCCTCGGTGACGGCGACGTCGCGCATGTTGTCGCCGAAGCGGGCGAGCTTGAGGCCGCGCAGTTCGGCGCGGCCGGCGGCGGCGCGGGCCCAGGTGGCGATCCTGGCGGACACGGCGGGGTCGGTGACGTGTCCGGCGACGGTCTTGCGCGGGACGCCGAGGCGGGACTGGATGTAGCCGAACTCGCGGTCGCCGTGGGCGGCCTGGTTCAGGTTCATGAAGTCCATGTCGATGGTCTGCCAGGGCAGTTCGACGTCGGCCTGGGTGTGCAGGTGGAGCAGCGGCTTCTGCAGGGCGTCGAGGCCGGCGATCCACATCTTCGCCGGGGAGAAGGTGTGCATCCAGGCGATCAGGCCGATGCAGTCGTCGGCGGAGTTGGCTTCGAGGCAGACCCGGCGGATCGCGGCGGCGTCGGTGAGGACGGGCTTCCAGACGATCTCGACCGGTACCGCGGCGTCGCCGTCCAGGGCCTCGGCGATCCGCCGGGACTGCTCGGCGACCTGGCGCAGCGTGTCCTCGCCGTAGAGTCCCTGGCTGCCGGTCAGGAACCAGACCTGGCGGCCCTCCAGTGGCTTCTTCATGGGGTGGCTCCTCACCGGGCCTGGGGCTGGCCGTAGACGTTCTGGTAGCGGAAGTTGAGGCTGTCGATGTCCGCCTGGGCGATCGGCAGCGGTTCGCCGAGCTGGCGGGAGAGGTGGACGGTGCGGGCGACGTCCTCACACATCACGGCGGCCTTGACGGCGGCCTTGGCGTCCTTGCCGATGGTGAACACGCCGTGGTTCTGCATCAGGACGGCGGGTGAGCGGTGGCCCTCGAGGGTGTCCACGATGCCCCGACCGATCGAGTCGTCGCCGATCAGCGCGAACGGGCCCACCGGGATCTCGGCGCCGAACTCGTCAGCCATCGCGGTGAGGACGCAGGGGACGGCCTCGCCGCGGGCGGCCCATGCGCAGGCGTAGGCCGAGTGGGTGTGGACCACCCCGCCGACCTCGGGCAGGTGGCGGTAGACGTAGGCGTGCGCGGCGGTGTCCGAGGACGGCGCGTGGGCGCCCTCGACGACCTTGCCGTCCAGGTCGCAGACGATCATGTTCTGCGGCGTGAGCTCCTCGTAGGAGACGCCGCTGGGTTTGATGACCAGCAGGTCCGCGCCGGGAACGCGGGCGGAGACGTTGCCGGCGGTCCAGACCACCAGGTTGTACCGGACCAGCTCCTGGTGCAGGTCGCTGACCTGGCGGCGGACGGCGTCGATGGTCGCGTTCACAAGGCCTCGCTCGGGGTGGTGAGGGCGGCGTTCCGGATGTCGCGCAGGCGGTGCAGGAGCTTGTCGGCCCCGAGACCGAAGTGGTCGTGCAGGGCGCGGTACTCGGCGTAGAGCCGGTCGTAGGCGTCCGCGGCGGGCGGGTCCGGCTGGTAGGCGCCCCGGTGGACCCGGCCCATGGCCTCGGCAGCGGTCCGGACGTCCGGGTACGCGCCGGCGGCGACCGCGGCATGGATCGCCGAACCGAGCGCGGGGCCCTGCTCCGACTCGGCGACCGAGACCGGGCGGCGCAGCACGTCGGTGTAGATCTGCATCAGCAGGGCGTTCTTCTTGAGGCCGCCGGTGACGATGAACTCGGTGACGGGGACTCCGCCCTGCTCCAGCGCCTCGACGATGACACGGGTGCCGAAGGCGGTGGCCTCCAGCAGGGCGCGGTAGATCTCCTCGGGTCGGGTGGCGAGGGTGAGTCCGACGATCACACCGGACAGGTGGTGGTCGACCAGGGTGGAGCGGTTGCCGTTCATCCAGTCGAGCGCCACCAGGCCGTGCGCGCCCACGGGCCCGGCGGCGGCCTTGCGGGTGAGCAGCCGGTGCAGGTCCTCGCCGTTGGCCTCGGCCTCGGCCAGGTAGTCGGCCGGTACGCCCTGGCGCAGCCACCAGGCGAAGATGTCCCCGACGGCGCTCTGGCCGGCCTCGTAGCCGTAGGAGCCGGCGACGATGCCGTCCTCGACCACGCCGCAGACGCCGGGGACGTCGGCGAGCGTCGCACCGTTGACGACGTGACAGGTGGACGTGCCCATGATGGCGAGGAGTTGGCCGTTGTCGACGGCGCGGGCGGCCGGTGCGGCGACGTGGGCATCGACGTTGCCGGCGGCGACCGCGATTCCCTCGGGCAGGCCGGTCCACTCGGCGGCCTGCGCGGTGAGCGGGCCGACCCGGGAGCCGAGCGGGGCGAGCGGGTGCTCCAGGCGGGTGCGGGCGAAGTCGGCGAAGTCGGGGTGGAGCGCGGCGAGGTAGTCCTCGCTGGGGTAGCTCCCGTCCTGGTGGATGCCCTTGTACCCGGCGGTGCAGGTGTTGCGGCTCTCGGCACCGGTGAGCTGCCAGACGATCCAGTCGGCGGCCTCGATCCAGCGCTCGGTCGCGGCGTAGACGGCCGGGTCCTCCTCCAGAACCTGCAACGCCTTGGCGTACTGCCACTCGGCGGAGATCCGCCCGCCGTACCGGGAGATCCACTTCTCCCCCCGGGCGTGGGCCAGGGCGTTGATCCGGTCCGCCTGGCCCTGGGCGGCGTGGTGCTTCCAGAGCTTGGGCCAGGCGTGCGGGCGGGGCGCCCAGGCGGACGTCTCGGCGAGCGGCGTACCGTCGGCGAGCACTGGCAGGACGGTGCAGGCCGTGAAGTCGGTGGCGATCCCGATGACGTGCGCCGGGTCGACGTCGGAGGCGGCGAGCGCGGCCGGGACGGCGGTGCGGAGCACCTCGCGCCAGTCCGCGGGGTGCTGCAGCGCCCAGTCGGGCGGCAGCGGCCGCCCGGTGCCGGGCAGTTCGCGCTCGATGACGGCGTGCGGGTAGTCGTGGACGGCGGTGCCGACCTCCTCGCCGTCCCGTACGCGGACCACCACGGCGCGGCCGGAGAGGGTGCCGAAGTCGATTCCGACCACGTACCTATCCGGATCGGAGACAGCGTCGGGGGCGACGGGATTGACGGTCACGTGCTCATCCTTCGTACGGGGGAACGGCGTTGGAGCCGTGAGCAACTTGGTCGCCTGTCGCCGGCGCGGTCCGTGACCGGGGCAGGGGGGAGCACACCGGCGACAGGCTCCGTTCCGCTACCTCTCCCTCATGAAGGGCGGAACGAGGGGCCACCGGCCGGGCGCCCAGAAGCGGGGATGGCAGCGCCCGGCCGGCGGAGTTCGAAGAAGCGCTTCTTGTGAGCGCTCACACGAATTGTTAGCGCTAACATTCATAGTGTCAAGGGAGGTCACCTGGCAGACCGCTGCGAAAACCGGGCGACTCAGGGCGCCATGAACCGCCGGCGCTTCACCACCGGGCGGCCGGCCCCACGCTTCGGCGCAGCACCAGCTCCGGCGGGATCCGCTCATGGGTCGGGGAGGGCTTGGCGCCGCCCTCCAACTCCCCCACGAGCAGTTCCAGGGCCCGCCTGCCGAGTTCGCCGAAGTCCTGCCGCACGGTGGTCAGCGGCGGGATGAAGTAGGCGGCCTCCGGGATGTCGTCGAACCCGACCACGCTGATCTCCTCCGGCACTGCCCGACCGGCCTCGTGCAGGGCGCGCAGCAGTCCGAGGGCCATGTGGTCGTTGGCGCAGAAGACGGCCGTGACATCGGGGAGTTGTGCGATCCGCAGCCCCGCCTGGTAGCCCGAGCGGGCGCTCCAGTCCCCGCGCTCCACGTCCGGCACGGGAGCCCCCGCCGCCTGCAGCGTGAGGCGCCAGCCCTCCTCGCGGTCCTGGCTCTCCAGCCAGTTGGACGGTCCCGCCAGGTGGTGCACCGTGCGGTGGCCGAGGTCGAGGAGGTGCCCGGTGGCCTCGCCCGCACCCTCGCGGTTGCCCACCGACACCATGGGCACCTGCGTCTGGTTGCCCGATCCGACCGCGACGACCGGCACCGAGCTGGAGAGCCGGGCCACCGCGCTGACGGCGGAGGTCTGCGGCGCGATCACCACGACCCCCTCCACTCCCTGGTCGCGCAGCCGGTCGACGGCTTCCTGGACCGAACGGCCGTCGAGGGAGCGAAGGCTGGTCACGCTCACGAAGTACCCGGCGCTGCGGGCGGCCCGCTCGATGCCCTCCAGCATCGAGGCGGGGCCGTAGAGGGTCGAGTCGAAGCTGACCACGCCGAGCGTCTGCGACCGGCGGGTGACCAGGGCCCGGGCGGCGGAGTTGGGCCGGTAGTCCAGCTCCCGGATGGCGGCCAGCACCCGGTCCCGGGTGTCCGGCCGGACGTGCGGAGCACCGTTGAGCACCCGGGACACCGTCTGGTGGGACACCCCCGCCAGCTTCGCCACGTCAGCCATCACGGGCTGTCGCTGTTCCGTCCCAGCGCTCTCGGTTCCCACGCGTAGTCCCCTCCTCGGCTGCGGACCACAGTACGCGACCGGGTCCGCACCGATCCGTCACCCTCGGTTCAGCAGGCGGCTCTCTTCTTACCAGCCATTCGGGCCGCCCATATGTGGCTGTTGCGGCGGGTGAACGCTCACGGGTTCGCCCCAACCGCCAAAAGGGTCGATCGGGCGCCACGGCGCGTACGTGATCTCGGCGCCGCCGACGCCTTCACGGTTCGCGGTCGCGTCACCCGTCTGGAGCGTGGCGCCGGGGACGTTCACGGTGAGCCGGCCGTCGGCCGTACGGGTCCAGGTCTGTTCGCCCCGCCGGAGCAACTGTAGATCTGCGACTGCGCCCCGGGGGTGGTGGAGGCGTTCGGGACGTCGAGGCACTTGCCCGAGCCGGCACCGCGTAGCGCCCCCGTCGCGGCGGTGGCGGACTCCGCCTATCCGGCGGCCACACCGTGGGCCTGGACGGCGTTCTCGGTGGCGCCCGACGGGTTGTCGCTGGTCATCACGCCTCCGTAGAACGTGCCGCGGGCTCTCTTGCTGTTGTCGCCGCCGATGCCGAGGATGATCGCGCCCTCCGTGTGCATCGGGCTGTAGCCCGACGCGTTCGGGCGCGGTCCGGAGCAGAAGGTCGACAGGCCGCCGGAGCGGGCGAACCGTTTGACCACCGGTGGTTCGCCGAACTCTCACCCGATGAGCCACGACATAACCCCTGCTCCGCCCGCCCCGTCCCGGCCGAACCGACCGGCGGCACACTGCGATCCAACAGTGATCCCAGGGCCCTTGACGTCGCCCTTGTTAGCGTTAACACTCATGTCACGCCAGGCCAGGGTGACCGTAACCCCGATGCCCCACAGCCCGAGGGACCGCTCCCGGCCGGCCCCGCCCGACCGCTCCCAGTCGCCCAGTCAGGGGACGCACTGTGCCGGTCGCGGAACACCACTGGAGGAACTGTGCGGAAGATTTCGGCGGGCCTGGTCGCCGCGGGCCTGGTGCTCTCGCTGGCGGCCTGCGGCCAGAGCGCCAACGGCGGCGGCGACGGTGCGGCCAAGGGGGACGCCAAGGGCGGTCTGGTCGGCATCGCGATGCCGACCAAGTCGTCGGAACGCTGGATCAACGACGGCACCAACATGGTCAAGGAGTTCCAGGCCAAGGGCTACAAGACCGACCTGCAGTACGGCGACAACGTGGTCGAGAACCAGGTCTCCCAGGTGGAGAACATGATCACCAAGGGTGCCAAGCTGCTGGTGATCGCCGCCATCGACGGCTCCTCCCTCACCAACGTGCTGCAGAAGGCCGCCGACGCCCACATCCCGGTGATCTCCTACGACCGGCTCATCCGCGGCACGGCGAACGTCGACTACTACGCGACCTTCGACAACTACAAGGTCGGCGTCCTCCAGGGCGGCTACATCGCCGACAAGCTCGGTCTCAAGGACGGCAAGGGCCCGTTCAACATCGAGCTCTTCGCCGGCTCCCCGGACGACAACAACGCCACCTTCTTCTTCAACGGCGCGATGAGCGTCCTCAAGCCGTACATCGACCAGAAGAAGCTGGTCGTGCAAAGCGGCCAGACCGACTTCAACCAGGTCGCCACGCTGCGCTGGGACGGCGGGCTCGCCCAGTCCCGGATGGACAACCTGCTGAGCAAGTCGTACACCAGCGCCCACGTCGACGCCGTGCTCTCGCCGTACGACGGCATCTCGATCGGCATCCTCTCCTCTCTGAAGGGCGTCGGCTACGGCACCGCGAAGTCCCTGCCCATCGTCACGGGCCAGGACGGCGAGCTGGCCTCGGTGAAGTCGATCATCGCGGGCGAGCAGACCCAGACCGTCTACAAGGACACCCGCCAACTGGCCAAGGTGGCCGTCCAGATGGGCGACGCCCTGCTCACCAGCGGAAAGCCCGAGGTCAACGACACCAGCCAGTACAACAACGGCGTCAAGACCGTCCCGGCGCAGCTGCTGCAGCCGGTCAGCGTCGACAAGGACAACTACCAGAAGGTCCTGGTCGACAGCGGCCAGTACACCGCGGACCAGCTCAAGTAGCCCGCGGGGCCCGGTCCGCCGGGCCCCTGCCGAACCGGCGGTGCGGTGCCCGGGAGACCGGCCCGCACCGCCCCGAACGATACGGACGCACAACCATGGCTGGACCCGTTCTCGAAATGCGGTCGATCAGCAAGTCGTTCCCCGGCGTGAAGGCGCTCTCCGAGGTCAACCTGAGCGTCGCCGCCGGCGAGGTGCACGCCGTCTGCGGCGAGAACGGCGCCGGCAAGTCCACCCTGATGAAGGTGCTCAGCGGCGTCTACCCGCACGGCGGCTACGAGGGCGAGATCCTCTTCGAGGGCGCGCCCTGCCGGTTCAAGGACATCCGGGCCAGCGAGCAGCGCGGCATCGTCATCATCCACCAGGAACTGGCGCTGGTGCCGTACCTGTCCATCGCCGAGAACGTCTTCCTCGGCAACGAGCACGCCTCCCGGGGCATCATCAGCTGGCCGCGCACGCTCACCCACGCCGCCGAACTGCTCCGTCAGGTCGGCCTCGACGAGAGTCCGCACACCCGGATCGCCGACCTCGGTGTGGGCAAGCAGCAGCTGGTCGAGATCGCCAAGGCGCTGGCCAAGAAGGTCAAGCTGCTCATCCTGGACGAGCCGACGGCCGCGCTGAACGACGAGGACAGCCGCAAGCTGCTCGATCTGATCCTGGAACTCACGGCGCAGGGCATCTCCTGCATCATCATCTCGCACAAGCTGAACGAGATCGCCCGGGTCGCGGACTCCGTGACGATCCTGCGCGACGGGCGGACCATCGAGACCATCGCGATCGGCCCCGCGGGCATCTCCGAGGAGCGGATCATCCGCGGCATGGTCGGCCGCGACCTGGAGCACCGCTACCCCGAACGCACCCCCGACATCGGCGAGGTCGCCTTCGAGGTCGAGGACTGGAGCGTGCGCCACCCGCTCGACCAGCAGCGCATGGTGGTGGACGGCGCCTCCCTGAACGTGCGGCGCGGCGAGATCGTCGGCATCGCCGGCCTGATGGGCGCCGGCCGCACCGAACTGGCGATGAGCGTCTTCGGCCGCTCGTACGGGCGGTGGGCTTCCGGCCGGGTGCGGCTGAACGGCCGGGAGATCCGCACCCGGACGGTGCCCGAGGCGATCGGGCACGGCATCGCGTACGTCACCGAGGACCGCAAGCAGCTCGGCCTCAACCTCATCGACGACATCAGCCGGAACATCTCGCTGAGCGCGCTCGGCAAGGTCGCCCGGTACGGCCGCGTCGACCGGCACGAGGAGGCCAAGGTCGCCGAGTCCTTCCGTCGGACCATGAACATCAAGGCCCCGACGGTGTTCACCCGGACCGGCACGCTCAGCGGCGGCAACCAGCAGAAGGTCGTCCTCAGCAAGTGGATCTTCGCCGAGCCGGAGGTGCTGATCCTCGACGAGCCCACCCGCGGCATCGACATCGGCGCGAAGGCGGAGATCTACACCGTCATCGCCGAACTCGCCGCCCAGGGCAAGGCCGTGCTCGTCATCTCGTCCGAACTTCCCGAACTCCTGGGTCTGTGCGACCGGATCTACACCATGGCCGAAGGCCGGATCACCGGCGAGGTCGCCCGCGCCGACGCCACCCAGGAATCCCTCATGCGGCTCATGACCATGAGCGCCGCATCAAGCAACGAGCAGGTGTGAGGCATGGCCCAGACCGAGATCATCCCGGATTCGTCCCCGAAGGCACCACAGGCCGGTCCGAGCCCCTCCATCGGCTCCGTCCTGGCCCGCGCGCTGCAGGGCAACGTGCGCCAGTACGGCATGCTGGTCGCGCTCGCACTGATCGTGCTGCTGTTCCAGATCTGGACGGACGGCATCCTGCTCCAGCCGCTCAACATCACCAACCTGATCCAGCAGAACGGCTACATCCTGATCCTGGCGATCGGGATGATGATCGTCATCATCGCCGGGCACATCGACCTCTCGGTCGGCTCGCTGGCCGCCTTCGTCGGGGCCGCCGCCGCGGTGATGATGGTCAAGCACCACGTGCCGTGGCCCGTGGCGATGCTGGCCGCGCTGGTGATCGGCGCCCTCGCCGGCGCCTGGCAGGGCTTCTGGATCGCCTATCTGGGGATCCCCTCGTTCATCGTCACCCTGGCGGGCATGCTGCTGTTCCGCGGTGGCACCCAGATCCTTTTGCAGGGCCAGTCGGTGGCGCCGTTCCCCAAGGGCTTCCAGAGCATCAGCAGCGGCTTCCTCCCCGAGGTCGGCCCGCACACCAACTACCACAACCTCACCCTGCTGCTGGGCCTCGCCGTGCTGGCCGTCGCGATACTCCAGGAGGTGCGCGGCCGGCGGCAGACCGCCTCATACGGGCTGGAGCTGCTCCCGCTCGGACTGTTCGTCGCCAAGCTCGCCGTGATCACGGCGGCCGTGGCCGTCTTCACCCTGCTGCTGGCCAGCTACCACGGCGTGCCGATCGTCCTGCTGATCCTCGGCGCCCTGCTGGTCGGCTTCGGCTACCTGATGCGCAACTCAATCATCGGCCGGCACACCTACGCCATCGGCGGCAACGAGGCGGCGGCCAAGCTGTCCGGGGTGAAGAGCAAGCGGGTCGTCTTCCTCGCCTTCACCACCATGGGCGTCCTCGCGGCGCTCGCCGGTCTGGTCTTCGCCGCTCGCCTCAACGCCGGCACCCCGCAGGCCGGCATCAACTTCGAACTGGAGGCCATCGCCGCCGCGTTCATCGGCGGCGCCTCCGCCAGCGGTGGCGTGGGAACCGTCCTCGGCGCCATCATCGGCGGCCTGGTGCTCGGCGTACTGAACAACGGCATGTCGCTGGTCGGCGTCGGCACCGACTACCAGCAGGTCATCAAGGGCCTGGTGCTGCTCGCGGCCGTCGGATTCGACGTCTACAACAAGCGCCGGGCCGGCTCCTGACAGACCGCTCGGCGGGACGGGGCCGCGGTGCGTCAGCACCACGGCCCCGTCGCTGCTCCACGAGAGCGGAGCAGCGCGCTCGCGACGGTCAGGACCCGACGGGCCCCGATCCGGAGCTCGGTACGGCGGTTCCGCGCCGGGCCTGTTGGCATCACGGCCGCCCGACGGACGGGAACGACACCCGGCCCGGAGAGCCGGGCAACGGGCACCTCCCGGGCGAGGGGTGCCACTCCTCGAACGAGGTTCAGTGGGCCGACAGCACCAGGGCGAGCACGACCAGTGCCGGCACCGTCTGCACGAAGAGGATCTTGCGGGAGGACGTGGCGGCTCCGAACAGGCCGGCGACGGCGACGCAGGAGGCGAAGAAGACCCGCGCTCGGGCTGAGTCGGCCGGCGGCCGGCCGTGGTGCCCGCCCAGTGACCCTCGGCCGGTCGGGCGGGCCGTCCTTCCGGCTCGCGACCCGGCCGAAATTCCTTCCGGTGGGCGGCAACCCCTGTCGCACCGGCGGCAACTGACAGGTGACACCGAGGGCGGAGAGCCCCTCGGCTCGTCCCCATCACACCGCCGACCACCGCTGTGTCCCCGCCCGAACGGGCCGGTTCACGGCGGCGGGGCCGAAGCAAGGAGTAGCCCGCATGAACGAGACGGACCCCACGACGAACGGTCGTGGCCGACGCCCCCGCGGGCGCCACCGTCGGCGCTGGACCACGCTGGGCCTGGCCCTGGGCGTGCCCGGCGTGCTCGGCCCGTACCTGCTCTTCGTGCAGGCCGACTCCAACGCGGCGTCCGTGGATCCCGACGCGTACTACACCCTGGTGTCCGTCCGCAGTGACAAGGCCTTGGACGTGCCCGGTGCGGACGCGGCAGACGGCGCCTGGGCCCGGCAGATGAACCGCGTCGCCGGGGCCGCGAGCCAGCAGTGGCGGCTGCGACTGGCGGGGGACGGCTACTACGAGCTGGAGAACCGCAGCACCCACAAGGTCCTCGGAGTGCGCGGTGGTTCCTCTCAGCCCGTTGCCGCCGTCGAGCAACAGACCGACCGCGCCGCCGCCACCCAGCAGTGGCGGATGCAGGACGTCGGCGACGGCGCGGTGAAGTTCGTCTCCCGCGGCAGCGGCATGGTGCTGGACGTCTGCGGCGGCGGCAAGGAGGAGGGCGTACCGCTCATCCAGTACGGCGACATCGGCAGCAGCAACCAGCAGTGGAAGCTGGTCAAGGTGTCCAGCGCGGGCGGGTACACCTGGCACAACGCACAGATCGTCGGCGGCGGCTTCGTCACCGGACTGGTCTTCAACCCCGCCCGCAAGGACCTGCTGTACGCCCGGACCGACATCGGCGGCGCGTACCGCTGGGACGCCGCCGCCGGACGGTGGACCTCGCTGACCGACTGGATCGGCGGCACCGACTGGAACCTGCTCGGGATCGAGAGCCTGGCGACCGACCCGGTCGACCCGAACAGGCTGTACCTCGCCAGCGGCACCTACACCAACGACTGGGCAGGCAACGGCGCGATCCTGCGCTCCACCGATCAGGGCCGGACGTTCCAGCGCACCGACCTGCCGTTCAAGCTGGGCGGCAACGAGGACGGCCGGTCCATGGGCGAGCGGCTGGTGGTCGACCCCTCCGACAACCGCACGCTCTACCTGGGCACCCGCAAGAACGGCCTCTGGCGCAGCAACGACTACGGCGCGACCTGGAGCCAGGTCGGCGGCTTCCCCGTCAAGGACGGTGCGAGCAGCGGCGTCGGCCTGTCCTTCGTGACCTTCGGCCCGTCCGGCAGCAGGACGGTCTACGTCGGGGTGGCCGACAAGTCGACCTCTCTGTACCGTTCCACCGACGGCGGCGCCACCTGGCAGGCCGTCCCCGGCCAGCCGACCGGCCAGCTGCCGCAGCACGGCGTGCTGTCCGGCGACGGCTCGTTCTACCTGACGTACACCAACGCGCCCGGCCCGAACGGAGTGACGGCCGGCTCGGTGTGGAAGTACACGCCGTCCACCGGGGCCTGGAAGAACGTCTCGCCGTCCAACGGCAGTTACGGCTTCGCCGGCCTCGCGGTCGACCCGCAGCACCCGGCCACGGTGATGGTCACCACGCTGGACCGCTGGTGGCCCTCCGACGAGCTCTACCGATCGACCGACGGCGGCGCCACCTGGAAGGCGCTCGGCGCGACCTCGGAACGCGACAACTCGGCGGCGCCCTACGTGGGGACCGGCATCGGGCACTGGATGGGCACGCTGGCCATCGACCCCTTCGACTCCGGGCACGTGCTGTACGGCACCGGCTCCGGCATGTGGGGCAGCAGCGACGTGACGGCGGCGGACAACGGGCGCCCGACGCACTGGAGCGTCCCGGCCAGGGGGCTGGAGGAGACCGCGACACTCGGACTGGTCAAGCCGCCCGGCCAGCCGCTGATCAGTGCGCTCGGCGACGTCAGCGGGTTCCGGCACGAGGACCTGACCAAGGTCCCTGTCAAGGCGCTGAGCGGGCCGCTGTTCACCAACACCACCGGCATCGACTTCGCCCAGGGCAAGCCGGAGTTCGTGGTGCGGGTCGGTCTCGGCGGCGCGCAGCACGGTGCCTGGTCGACCGACGGCGGAGCGAACTGGGCGCCGTTCGCGGCGGCGCCGGTGGGCGACGCGGGCGGCGGGTCGGCGGCCGTCTCGGCGGACGGCGGCACCGTGCTGTGGACCCCGGCGGGCCAGGCGCCGTTCCTCTCGACCACCCGGGGCGCGTCCTGGGCGGCGGTCTCCGGTCTGCCCAAGGACGCGGCCGTGGTGGCCGACCGTTCGGCGGCGAACACCTTCTACGCCCTCAGCGGCGGCACCCTGTACGCCTCCACCGACGGCGGGCGGCACTTCACCGCCCGGGCCACCGGGCTGGGCGACGGGCAGCTCAAGGCCGTCCCGGGCGTCGCCGGTGACCTGTGGATCGCCGGCGGGGGCAACGGACTGCGGCACTCCACCGACGGCGGGGCGACCTTCCGCAGGCTCGACGGCGTCGAGCAGGCGGGCGCCGTCGGTTTCGGCAAGGCGGCGCCCGGAGCCGGCTACCAGGCCGTCTACCTGAGCGGGAAGGTCAAGGGCGTCATCGGCCTGTTCCGCTCCACCGACGGCGGCTCGACCTGGGTCCGGATCAACGACGACCAGCACCAGTTCGGCGGGAGCGTCATCAACGTCATCTCCGGCGACCCCGATGTCTACGGCCGGGTGTACCTCGGCGGCTACGGCCGCGGCGTGGTCTACGGCGACCCGTCCTGACCGGCACGGCCCGTGGGCGGGCGGGGATCTGCGCCACCCGCCCGCCCACGGGCCGGCCCCGGGAGAACGCCGGGGAGAAACCTGCGTCGGCGCGGCAACCTTTCCGTTCCCGGCGCCCACTGGGCAGTGCAACGCGTCGAGTCGATCTACCGAATGGACGGGAATGAGGGCAACGAAGCACGCCGCCCCGCAGTCGAAGCGCAGGCGTGGGCTGGTCATGGGCATTCCGTTGGCGCTGGTGGCGGTCGGTGTACTGGTGTGCCTGGCCTTCGCGCCCCTGCCGGGCGGCGGAGGCGGCACCGGTGCCGCGGAGCCGACTGCCGCTGCCTCCGTCGCGGCCACCGAGCCGAGCGCGCCTCCCGGCACCGGCGTCGCGGCCGATCCCACGCCCTCGGCGGCACCGCCATCGGTCACCAGCCCCGCGCCCGCCGCCACCGGCACCCCGTCGCCGTCGGCCAGTCCCACGCCGCAGCCGTCGACCCCCATCGCCACCTCCACCAGGGCCACCCCGTCACCGTCGGCCGCCACCGGCGGTGCCGGCACCGCGCCCGCCACGGCGTTCCTGGCCGGGCGGATCAAGCCCGGGACGAACTACCAGGGCGTCGCGACCTCCTACGACGCCGCCGACGGCAACGGCGCCTGCTCGTTCGGCCCGTCCGGTGACCTCATGATCGCGGCGATGAACCACACCGACTACGAGTCGTCCAGGGCGTGCGGGGCCGCCGTACTCGTCCGCGCCGCCAGCGGGGCGAGCATCACGGTGCGGATCGTCAACGAGTGCCCCTTGCCCTGCGCGCCCGGGCAGCTCGACCTCAGCCACGAGGCCTTCGCCAAACTGGCCGACCTCTCGGTGGGCCGCCTCCCGGTCACCTGGACGGTGCTGAGCCCCGGCGCGGCGCCGGACACGATGTCGATCCGCTACAAGACCGGTTCCAGCCAGTGGTGGTGCGGGATCCAGGTGATCGGCCACCGGAACCCGGTGGCGACACTGGAGGTCCGGACCGCCGGCGGCTGGCGGCAGCTGTCCCGCACCGACTACAACTACTTCCTCTCCCCCGACGGCGGCGGATGCGGTGGATCGATCAGGGTCACCGACGTCTACGGGGAGCAATTGGCCGTCGACGGGATCGCGGTGACGCCGGACGTCGTCCAGCCGACCCGAGTCCAGTTCGCCCGGCATTGAACGCGCCGCTCGCCCGCCGGCCGTCGGTGGTCCCCCTCCGGGGCGACCACCGCCCCGCCCCGGAGACGGGCACTGCTACGCTCATGCCGTTTGTTAACGTTCACATTGCAGGGAGAGGGCGACCGGGGGAAATGCTCCTCGATGACGCGTCCGCGGAGTTCCACGACTTCTTCGAACGCCACTACTCCGAACTCGCCCGTCTCGCCCACCTCCTGACCGGCGAGACGGACGCGGCCGACGACCTCGCCGCGGACGCCCTGATCGCCCTGTGGCAACGCTGGGACCGGCTCCGCGCGGCCGACCACCCCCTCGCCTACGCGCGCGGGGTGGTCGCCAACATGGCCCGGGCCCGGATCCGCAGCGCGGTCCGCGAGCGGCGCCGGGTGCTGCTGTTCTGGTCCCGTGCCCCCGAGAGAACGGACGGCCCGGACGTGGCTGCCGTGCTGGACGTCCGTACGGCACTCGCCCGGTTGCCGTTCCGCAAGCGGGCGTGCGTGGTGCTGCGACACGCCTTCGACGTGTCGGAGAAGGACACCGCTGCGGCGCTGGGAATCTCGGTCGGTACGGTGAAGAGCCAGACCTCGAAGGGGATGGCCGAGCTGGAACACGCACTCGGCGCACGAGCGGTCGGCGAACTGGCGACAGGAAGGAGGAACGTACGGTGAACGAGCACATCACCCGGCAGCTGCGCGAGGCTGCCGAAGCCCACCGGCCCGACCGCGCACGGATCCTGGCCCGCGTCGAACGCGGTGCGGCCGGTCCTCCCGTCCGCCACCGCGCGCCGTCGTTCGTGAGGTCGTGGCCCAGGGCCGCCCTCGCCGGCCTCGCCACCGCCGGCGTCCTGGCGACCGGCGGCCTGGCCGTCGCCGGCATCGTCCGGACACCGCCGCCGTCGGACACCGTCACCACCGCTCCGGCCAGCCCGCTCCCGACGAAGAACCCGTCCCCGACGGTCACCCCTTCGCCGACGCCATCGGCCGCCCCGGGCACCGTCGCCCCGCTCCCCGTACCCGCCCCGGCCACCACCACCCCGGGCAGTCCGCGCCCGACCCCCTCGGCGAGCAGTCGCCCCGTGAACGGATCGCTGTGGTCGGAGGGATCGATCGACTCGCACAGCACGGTCTACTGGGCCCAGCACAACCTCGTCCTCAAGACCACCCAGCCGCTCACCTCACTCACCGTCGAGCTGCGGATCGCCCAAACCGGCGAGGTCCGGGACACCGGGAACTGGCGGACCCTGCCGAGCGAGGACTTCACGGTCACCGTCCAGGAGTCCGGCGGCGTGCTGGTCTACCGCTGGGTCCTCAAGCCGGGCCGCACGGTTCCGGTCGGACAGCACGAATTCGCCGGCCAGTTCAACCACGCCACCGGCGTGCGCAGCGCCGCGAACGACAGCTACCGGGTCGATGCCCAGTCGGTCGGCGGCCCCGCCTCGGTCTGGGGAGGGTTCGGCCCGGCAGGCTGAGACCGGCACGGTGGGGTCGGCGGGGCAGGGTTGGCACGGTGGGGTCGGCGGGGCAGGGTTGGCACGGTGGGGTCGGCGGGGCGTCGTTCAGTGATCCGTCCGGTTTGGTTTGATCACGTGATGCCCGGTGTGGCGAGTGGGCGGTTCGGGTTCCGGTTGCCGGTGCGCAGCCAGACGACACCGGGACCGCCACCGGCGTCCTCACGGTCCGCACAACCTCGCCCCGACGGGACGAGGGCTGCGCCACTCTCCGGCTCGACGAAATATTCCTCCCCGATCACGGCAACCTTTCTGTGCTTAGCGGCAACTGACGGATAACCAGGGCCGAGACCAACGCCCACCGCGCCAGAAGGACAAGCCTTTGCCAGATCAGAAACGTTCTCATCGCCGCCGTCCGGCAACCCGCCGCCTGATCGCCACCGCCGTGGTGCTCGCCGCCGTGGGTGCCGCCGTACCGCTGGTCGCCCAAGCCGCATTCACGCCGAATGCCCCCACGCCGACCTCGGTCGGCGACGCAGCGGCAGGCAGCGGCCGCTACTTCGGCACGGCAGTGTCCTCGGGCAGGCTCGGCGACTCCACGTACTCCACCATTCTCGACCGGGAATTCACCATGATCACCCCGGAGAACGAGATGAAGTGGGACACCACCGAACCCTCCCGCGGGTCGTTCAACTTCGCCCCCGCCGACTCGATCGTCAACCACGCCTCCGCACACGGCCAGCGCATGCGCGGCCACACCCTGGTCTGGCACTCCCAACTGCCCGACTGGGTCAAGTCCACCACCGACGCCAACACCCTGCGCAGCGTGATGGACAACCACATCACCCAGGAGATGACCCACTACAAAGGCAAGATCTACGCCTGGGACGTGGTCAACGAGGCCTTCGCCGACGGCGGCAGCGGCCAGCACCGCGACTCCGTGTTCCAGAACGTGCTGGGCAACGACTTCATCGAAGAGGCCTTCCGCACCGCCCGCACCGCCGACCCCTCGGCCAAGCTCTGCTACAACGACTACAACATCGAGAACTGGTCCGACGCCAAGACCCAGGGCGTCTACAGCATGGTCAAGGACTTCAAGTCCCGCGGCGTACCCATCGACTGCGTCGGCTTCCAGAGCCACTTCGGCAACGGCGGCCCGCCGGCGAGCTTCCGGACGACCCTGGCCAACTTCGCCGCGCTCGGCGTGGACGTCCAGATCACCGAACTCGACATCGCCCAGGCCTCCCCCACCGCGTACACCAACGCCGTCCAGGACTGCCTCAACGTCGCCCGCTGCACCGGCATGACCGTGTGGGGCATCCGCGACAGGGACTCCTGGCGCACCGGGGACAACCCGCTGCTCTTCGACGGCAACGGCAACAAGAAGCCTGCCTACAACGCGGTGCTCACCGCCCTGAGCAGCGCCGGCGGCGCACCGGGCGGCGGCATCACCCCCGGCAGCGTCTACACGCTCTCCAACGCGGCCGCCGGACGCGTCCTCGACGAGTACGCGGGACAGAACGGCAACGGCACCCCGCTCCAGGTGTGGGATGCCAGCGGTGCCACCAACCAGCAATGGCGGGCAGCCAAGAACAACGACGGCTCCTACACCTTCACTAACATCGCCAGCGGCCGGGTCCTGGACGAGCCGGGCGGCCAGACGGCCAACGGCACGAAACCGCTGGTCTGGGACTCCTGGGGCGGCGCCAACCAGCACTGGAAGGCCACCCGGAACAGCGACGGCTCCTACACCCTCATCAACGTCGCCAGCGGCCGGGCCCTGGAGACCCCGGGCAACCAGACCGACAACGGCACCGTCGTCCAGATCTGGGACTCCTGGGGCGCCGCCAACCAGCACTGGAACCTCAGGCCGTCCGGGTCGTCCACCCCGGCGCCGACCCCGACAGCGCCTGCCCCGAGCGGCACGTGCGCCCTTCCGTCGACCTACCGGTGGTCCTCCACGGGTGCGCTGGCCCAGCCGGCGAACGGTTGGGGCGCGCTGAAGGACTTCACGAACGTGGTCTACAACGGCAAGCACCTGGTCTACGCGTCGAACGTGTCGGGATCGTCGTACGGCTCGATGGCGTTCGCTCCCTTCACGAACTGGTCGGACATGGCGTCGGCCGGGCAGACCGGGATGAACGAGAACGCGGTGGCGCCCACGCTGTTCTACTTCGCGCCCAAGAACATCTGGGTGCTGGCGTACCAGTGGGGTGCGTGGCCCTTCATCTACCGCACGTCGAACGACCCCACCAACCCCAACGGATGGTCCGCACCGCAGCCGCTGTTCACCGGCGGCATCCCGGGCGCCGCCCCGATCGACCAGACCCTGATCGCCGACGACCAGAACATCTACCTGTTCTTCGCCGGCGACAACGGCAGCATCTACCGGGCGAGCATGCCGATCGGGAACTTCCCGGGCAACTTCGGCTCCTCGTACACCACCGTCATGACCGACACGGTGAAGAACCTCTTCGAAGCGCCGCAGGTCTACAAGGTCAAGGGCCAGAACCAGTACCTCATGATCGTCGAGGCCCGCGGCGCGAACGAGCAGCGCTACTTCCGCTCCTTCACCGCCACCAGCCTCAACGGTTCCTGGACCCCGCAGGCCGCCACCGAGAGCAACCCCTTCGCCGGCAAGGCCAACAGCGGCGCCACCTGGACCAACGACATCAGCCACGGCGACCTCGTCCGCAACAACCCCGACCAGACCATGACCATCGACCCCTGCAACCTCCAGCTCCTCTACCAAGGCAAGTCCCCCAACGCCACCGGCCCCTACGACCAACTCCCCTGGCGCCCCGGACTCCTCACCCTGCAGCGCTAACCCGCCTGATCCGCGGCGATCGCGATCGGGTGCGGCCTGCCGACGACCGGGGGCCGCACCCGATCCTCCCGAGCGGACACAACCTTCGGGGCGCCCGCTCGAACGAGCGGGCGCCCCGAACCGGTTCGGATTCGGCCTGCCGGACCACCCCGGACGCATGTCTCCTCGACGCGCCTCATGGGCCGACAGGTCAGGCGGCGACCGCTTCCTTCCCGGCGACCGGGAAGCCCGCCGCCGCGGCGGCGGGCTTCCGCATCCCCTTGAGCAGCACCACCACCGTCGCGGTGACCGCCGTGCCCGCCGCGACCGCGACCAGGTACAGGAACGGGCTGCCGATCAGCGGGAGCACCCAGATTCCGCCGTGCGGGGCACGCAGGGTGGAGCCGAAGGCCATCGACAAGCCACCGGCGGTCATGCTGCCGGCGATGCCCGCCGGGATGACCCGCAGCGGGTCGGCCGCCGCGAACGGGATCGCGCCCTCAGTGATGAACGAGGCGCCGAGCACCCAGGCCGCCTTGCCGTTCTCCCGCTCCTCGGGGCTGAAGAGCCTGCTCCGGACGACGGTCGCCAGGGCCAGGCCGAGCGGCGGGGTCATGCCGGCAGCCATCACGGCAGCCATCACCTTGAGGCTGCCGGCATCCGGGGTGGTCCCCGCAGTGGTGAGCGCACCGGCCGCGAAGGTGTAGGCGACCTTGTTGAGCGGACCTCCCATGTCGAAGGCCATCATCGCGCCGAGCAGCGCGCCGAGCATGATCGCGTTGGAGCCGGAGAGGCCGTTCAGCCAGTCGGTCAGGCCGGTCATCGCCGAGGCGATCGGCGAGCCGACCACCACGAACATCAGGAAGCCGACCACGGCCACCGACAGCAGCGGGATCACCACGACCGGCATGATGCCCCTGATCGCCCGGGGCACGTTCCAGCGGATCATCCACAGCACAAGGAAGCCCGCGACCAGGCCCGACACGATGCCGCCGAGGAAGCCCGCGCCGACCGCCACCGACACGGCACCCCCGGCGATGCCGGCGGCCAGTGCCGCCCGGTCCGCGATCGCCCAGGCGATGTACCCGGAGAGAACCGGGACCAGGAAGCCGAACGAGGTCTTGCCGGTCTGGAACAGCATCGCCGCCCAGCTGTGCGAGGAGGTCCAGTCGAAGTGGCCCAGCACGGATGGCGCGGAGGCGATCTGGTAGCCGCCGATCGCGAAGGCGAGGGCGATCAGCAGACCGCCGGCCGCGACGAACGGAATCATGTAGCTGACGCCCGTCATCAGGTACGTGCGCAGCCGCTGGGCCCAGTGCTCACCCGGCGCGCTCGCTGTGACAACCGTGGCGGGAGCGGTGACCGCGGCAGTGGTGGGACGGGTGCCGGCGCCGGTGACCAGCCCGGCGGCCTGCGCGATCAGGTCGTCGGCGCGGTTGACGCCGGCCTTGACGCCCACGTCCACGGTCGGCTTGCCGGCGAAGCGGGCCCGGTCCCGGATCTCGACGTCATGGGCGAAGATCACCGCATCGGCTGCCGCGATCACCTCGGGGTCGAGCGGCGTCGTCCCGGCCGAGCCCTGGGTCTCGACCTGGATCCGCGCGCCCGCCCGGGTGGCGGCGAGCTCCAGTGCCTTGGCGGCCATGTAGGTGTGGGCGATGCCGGTCGGGCAGGAGGTGACCGCGACCAGCCGCAGCCCGCCGTCGGCAGCGGTCGGCTGGAGAGTAGCAGGCGTCTCCGGAGCAGGGACCGCCTCCGTTGCAGCGACCGGCGCCTCCTCACCGTTGATCCGCGCCGCGACCGCGCTCGGGCTCTCGGCCTCGCGCAGGGCGCCGGTGAAGGCGGGGTCCATGAGCCGGCGGGCCAGCGCGGCGAGGATCTGCAGGTGGGTGTCGTCCGCACCCGCCGGTGCCGCGATCATGAAGATCAGGTCGGCGGGCCGTCCGTCCGGGGCGTCGAAGTCGACACCCCTGGCGCTGCGACCGAAGGCCAGGCTCGGCTGCGTGACGTGGGGCGATCTGCAGTGCGGGATGCCGATCCCGTCGCCCATCCCGGTCGGGGCCTGGGCCTCGCGGGCGGCGATGTCGGCGAGGAAGCCCTCGAGGTCGGTGACCCGGCCCTCGGCGACCAGCCGCTGCGCGAGGACGCGCAGGGCTTCGCTCTTGTCCTCGGGGGCGAGGTAGAGGTCAACGAGTGCGGGTGTGATCAGTCCGCTGGTGTCGCTCATCGTGTCGGTCCTTCGACTGGTGCCTGACGGTGTCCCTTGCCCCCGGGAAATTGCCGCCCTTCCCGTCCCACACGGTCGGGCGTGCTGCCTCCGGCGGTGGACGCCGGAGGACGTTCTCAACCGCTGAGCGGTCGGCCGAGCGGGAGGTCCGCCGTCACGACCACCGCGGCCGGGTCCAGATCGGCCGGGGTCGGCATGACGCTCCCCGGCAGTTGTACGGCGGCGGCGCCGTGCGCCAGTGCCGCCGCGAGCGCCTCGGGGCCGGTACCGCCCGCGCCGAGGAAGCCCGCGAGTGAGGCGTCGCCCGCGCCCACGTCGCTGCGGACGGCGGCGACCGGCGCTCTGCCGTACCAGCGGCCCTCCCCGGCGATCAGCAGCATCCCGTCCGCACCGATGCTGGCGAGGACCTGCTGGGCGCCGCGCTCGCGCAGCTCCTCGGCCGCGTCCACGGCGTCAGCGATGGTGAGGACCGGGCGGCCCACGGCCTCTGCGAGTTCCTCCCGGTTGGGCTTGACCACGTCGGGACGGGCCGAGAGCGCGGCCAGCAGCGCGGGGCCGGAGGTGTCCAGGGCGATCCGGGCACCGCCCGAGTGCACCTGGGCAACCACCTCGGCGTACCACTCGGGTGCCAGTCCGCGCGGCAGGCTGCCGCAGCAGGCGAGCCAGTCCACGTCGTTCCCGGTGCCCTGTCCGACGTCCTGTCCGGTCTTCTGGACGTCGCGGACGAGCGCCAGCAGTGCGGCGGACTCGGCGGCGCTGAGCTCGGGGCCCACCGCGTTGATCTTCGTGAGGCTGCCGCCGTCCTCGGCGATCGAGACGTTGATCCGGGTGTCGCCCGCGATCGCGACCGCCGCGACATCGATGCCCTGGCGGCGCAGCAGGTCGGCGAGCAGTTGCCCGGAGAGGCCGCCCAGGGGGAGGACGGCGCTGGTGCGGTGGCCGGCGGCCGTGAGCGCGCGGGAGACGTTGACGCCCTTGCCGCCGGGGTCGAGTCGGTCATGCGTGGCCCGGTTGACCTCGCCCGGGACGAGGGTTCCCAGTTCGTAGGTGCGGTCGAGGCTGGGGTTGGGGGTGATGGTGACGATCATGCGCGGATGACTTCCGGTCCGTGGTTCTCGATCTCGGCGGTCTGCTCGTCGGTCAGCCCGCTGTCCGTGACCAGCACGTCCACCTGGTCCAGCGAGCCGAAGCGGGCGAAGTGGCGGGCGCCGTACTTGGAGGAGTCGGCCACCAGGACCACCCGCCGGGCAGCGGCGAGCATGGCCCGCTTGACGGCCGCCTCGGCGAGGTCCGGCGTCGAGAGGCCGCCCTCCGGTGAGAAGCCGTTGGTGGCGACGACCGCGACGTCCGCGTGGATGTCCGCCAGGTCGCGCAGCGCCCACGCGTCGACGGCGGCCTGGGTGCTGTGGCGCAGCCGACCTCCGACCAGGTGGAGGGCGAGCCCGCGGTGGTCGGCCAGCCGGGCGGCGACCGGGAGGGCGTTGGTGACGACGGTGAGCGTGCAGTCGGCGGGCAGCAGGCCGGCCAGCCGCGAGACGGTCGTGCCGGCGTCGAGGATGACGCTGCCCTCGCTGGGCAGCAGGGCCAGGGCTGCCCTGGCGATGCGTTCCTTCTCGGCCGCGGCCGTGGAGTCGCGCTCGGCGAGGCCGGGCTCCAGGTGCAGCGCGCCGGCGGGCAGCGCGCCGCCGTGCACCCGGTGCAGCAGACCGGCCCGGTCGAGGGCGCTCAGGTCACGCCGGATGGTCTCCTGCGTCACGCCGAAGTCCTCGGCCAGCGTCGGCACGTCCACCCGGCCCTGCTCCTGGGCGAGGCGGAGGATCTCTTGCTGCCGCTCGGGTGCATACATGTGGGATTGGGTCCGTTTCATGTCTGTTCGCGCTTGGTTCAGGCCGACCATACGCGCTCGGAGCGGAAAAGCAAGAGGTCGTACCGGCTTTTACCGTCATCTTTGAGTTTGCCCGAACGTGTTGACACCGCTTACGGGTCGGGCATAGAACCAATCAAAACAACACGCTAACGGGCGTGAAACCACAGAATGCCTGGTCTTTCCGCTACCGCCCCCGTACCGCGGAGACCGGCTCCCCTCGGCTCACCCCCACTCACCCTCCGCGCGGGGCCACTGTGCCCCTCGTCCGCCGACCCGGCTCCCACCCGGGTCGGCGCTTCCCTCTCCTCCAAGGACTCCCATGCACTCGATCCAGGTCACCGTCGGATCCCGGAGCGGCCTGCACGCCCGCCCGGCCTCGCTGTTCGTCCAGGCCGCCGCCCGCCAGCCGGTCAAGGTCACCGTCGGCCGCCCGGGCCAGGCCCCGGTCGACGCCCGCAGCCTGCTCTCCGTCCTCGCCCTCGCTGCCGGTCGCGGCGAGACCCTGGAGCTCACCGCCGCCGGCGACCAGGCCCAGGACTCACTGAAGGCGCTCGCCGACCTGCTCGCCTCCGACCTCGACGCAGCGGCATGAGCGCTCCGATCCGCGGGATCGGCGTCGGTACGGGCAGCGCGGCAGGCCCGGTCGCCCGGATGGCGCCCGCGCCCGCGCTGCCCGCCCCGAGGCCCGTCCCCGACCCGACGGCCGAAGCGGCCGCGGTCCGCGCCGCCCTCACCGCGGTCGTCACCGACCTGGACGAGCGTGCCGCCCGCGTGAGCGGCCCCGCCTCCGAGGTGCTCGCCGCGCAAGCCATGATGGCCGCCGACCCCGTCCTCGCCGACGAGGCGGCCGCGCTGGTCCAGCGGGGCACCGACGGCGCCCACGCACTCGCCACCGCCTTCGACGGCTTCCGCGCCGCACTGCTCGCCGCCGGCGGTCACTTCGCGGAACGCACCGCCGACCTGGACGACCTCCGCGACCGCGCAGTGGCGCACCTGCTCGGCCTGCCCGTACCCGGCCTGCCGGACCCCGGGCACCCGTACGTCCTGGTCGCCGACGACCTGGCACCCGCCGACACGGCGCTGCTCGACCCTGCCCGGGTGCTGGCCCTCGTCACTGTCCGCGGCGGACCGACCAGCCACACAGCCATCCTCGCCAAAGCCCTCGGCGTGCCCGCCGTGGTCGGCTGCGCCGACGCCATTGAGCTGGAGGACGGCCTGCACGTCCTGGTGCACGGCGCGGACGGCGTGGTCGAACCCGACCCGAGCCCGGAGGCGCTCCGGCTGGCCACCGAGCGTGACCGCCGCCGCCGCGAGCTGTCTGCCGGGGTCCGGGGGCCGGGCCGCACGACGGACGGCCACCCGGTCGCGCTGCTGGTCAACCTCGGTGCGCCGCACGAACTGACCGGCGCTGCTGCCGCCGACTCGGAGGGCGTGGGCCTGTTCCGCACCGAGTTCCTCTTCCTGGACCGTACCGAGGCACCCGGCCGCGCCGAACAAGCCGCCGCCTACCGGAAGGTCTTCGCGGCCTTCGCCGGCCGCCGGGTGGTCGTCCGCACACTCGACGCGGGCGCGGACAAACCGCTGCCCTTCGTCACGGCCGCCGACGAGGAGAACCCGGCGCTGGGCGTCCGCGGACTACGGACGGCCGCCCGCGACCTCCAGCTGCTGGAGACCCAGCTCGCCGCGATCGCCGAGGCCGCCGCGGACGGCACCGCGCAGGTCTGGGTGATGGCCCCGATGGTGTCGGTCCCGCGGGAGGCCGCCGAGTTCGCCGCCCGGGTCCGCGCGCACGGCCTGCCGCTGGCCGGAGCGATGATCGAGGTCCCGGCAGCTGCCCTGCGGACCGACCGGCTGGCCGAGGTCTGTGACTTCTTCAGCATCGGCACCAATGACCTGGCCCAGTACACCTTCGCGGCCGACCGCACGCTCGGCTCCCTCGCCGAGCTGCTCGACCCGTGGCAGCCGGCCCTGCTGACGCTGGTCGCGACCGCCGCCCGGTCTGCCGCCGAACACGGCCGTCCGCTCGGGGTGTGCGGCGAAGCCGCTGCCGACCCGGCCCTCGCCATGGTCCTGGTCGGCCTCGGCATCACCAGCCTGTCGGCCGCCCCCGCCTCGCTCCCCGAGGTGCGGGCCGCACTGGCTGCCCACACCCTCGCGGAGTGCCGCGAGCTCGCCGACCTGGCCCTGCACGCCGACGACGCCGACGATGCCCGCAGCAAGGTCCGGTCAAGGATCGCCGGCGGCGGCTGATCCACTCCTTCGGGGCGCGGTCGGTCAGCCCGGTGAGACCGGTGAGAGTCTCACACGACCGGCGACCGGCGCGGGCCGGCACGGTCCGAGGGAGCCGGCGGTCACGGGTCAGCCCCCGTGCGCGGTGAGGGTGTAACCCTCGGGGCCTTCGAAAGGAGAAGGTCGGCCCGAACGGGCTGTCCACCGTGGGGGTCAGGATCCTGACGCCCGCGGCGGCGGGCGCGCCCGGCCCGCCTCACCGAGGAGGGCCGCGCGCGCCTGGCCGCCGTCCAGGACGCCGTCTACGCCATCGAGCGACACATGACGGCAGCGATCCCGCCCGAGCACGTGGCGGCACTGCTCGCCGACCTCGACCCCATGGCGGCGGCTCTGGAACAGTGACCGGCCGTCAGGATCATCACCGACCGGGAAGCCGACCCAGAAGCGGCACTGTTCTCAGGCCACGGCCGCGCCGCTGCCGGCGATGACCTCGGGCCGCAGCAGGGCCGCGAGCCGCTCCGCCGGGAGCAGGCGCTTGAGCACTCCGGACATCTGGACGAACGCGCCGCAGTCCTGGGTGGCTTCGATCAGGTTGGCCGCGGTGACCAGGGACAGCCCGGTGATGTCGGTGAGGTGGCGCCGGGCGGATTCGGCGTACCCGGCGGGGGCGTTGAGGCCGGTGCCGATCGCGGTCGCGCCGAGGTTGAGTCTCGTGGATCAACTCGACGGCCTCCGCCGGTCGGCCGCGGTCCTTTGCGGGTTCCAGCAGGCCGAGTTCCTCGTTGGCGAGGGCAGCGGCCTCCTTCCGGCGGCCAGCGCGTCGATCAGGTACGGGTAAGCGGAGATGTGCCCGTCATGGGGAAGTTCTCGGTGGCGCGCAGGGTATGGAAGCCCCAGTAGGCGTCGGCGGGGACGTCGCGGTCCCCGAGCAGGTCGTGTTCGCTGCGGGTGGCGGCGGTCATGGGTGTGCGGGTCCTCTTCTCGGAGTGGTGGGTCGGGTCACGCGGGGGCGAGCAGGGCCGACGGGTCCAGCGCCGCCACCGGCCGCACGCCGCCGACGGGCCGGCCGCCGCCGGTCGCCGGCTCCCCCGCGAACCCGGCCAGCAGCCGGGGGTCGACTCCCGCCAGCGCCAGGGCGGCCGCCGCCACCGGGATGCGTGCCCGGTTCGCCCCGTCGGCGATCTTCAGGGCGACGGCGCGGCCGTCTGGCAGCGCTGCGATCTGGACGCCCTCGAAGCCGTCCTTGGCGAGCAGCCCGGGTACCGCGCGCATCAGCTCGGCCACGTCCCGCCCCGCACCGGAGGCCATCTCCGGGTGCGTGCGCAGCGCGTCCGCCACCCGGAATTCAGGGGTCCCGGGCGCGCCGGTGGCGATGCGCGCGGCTGCGCGGGCCAGGCCGTGCAGGGAGACGGCGAACAGGGGGGTGCCGCAGCCGTCCACGGTGGCGCGCGCGATGCGCTGGCCGGTGAGGTCCTCCACGACTTCCGCGATCATCCGCTGGAGCGGGTGCTCAGGGGCGTCGTAGTCCTGCAGCGGCCATCCGTTGAGCTTGCAGAGGTGGAGCATCGCGGCGTGCTTGCCGGAGCAGTTCTGGGCGAGCCGGGAGGGCGGGCGGTCCTCCCGGATCCAGGTGTCGCGGATGGCCGGGTCGTACGGCAGGTCAGGGACGTTGCGCAGGTCGTCCTCGGTGAGGCCGGCAAGCGCCAGGATCCGCCGGGCACCGGCGAGGTGGCGTTCCTCGCCGGAATGGCTGCCCATAGCGAGGGCGAGTAGTTCGCCGTCGAGCGGCAGTCCCGCCCGGACCATGGCGACGGCCTGGACGGGCTTGAGGGCCGATCGCGGGTAGCACGCGGCCTCCGCGTCGCCGAGGTGGAGCCGGAGCTTGCCGTCGCCACCGAGGACGACGACGGAACCGTAGTGGGTGCTCTCGACCACGCCGCCCCGGGTGACGTGGGCGACGGGCGCGTGGCGGGGCTCGCGGATCGCGGGCGCGTCCGCGAGGGGGCTGGTGAGCATGACTGCCTCGATCGGTGATGGCTTGGGGCTGCTGACCTGTGTGTCTGGGGGCGGCTGGCCCGGGCGGACGCGCGGTGGGTCCGCGGGGTCCCCCGGGCCGCCCGGGTTCAGTCGTCGGCTCCGGCGGCGGTGCGCGCGATGCGCCCGCGGATCGCGTACCAGCCGGCGACGAGTGCCGCAGCGATGAGCGGTACGCACAGCACGGTGGTGCGTCCGGCGCCGCCGTCGGCGTACATGAGGACCAGGACGGCAGCGAGGAAGGCCAGCGTCACGAGTTCGGTCCAGGGCGAGCCGGGCAGGCGGTAGCCGGGGCGGGTCAGTTCGCCGGCCGTGGTCTTCCGCCAGAACAGGAGGTGGCAGACCATGATCATGCCCCAGGTGGCGATGATGCCGAGGGCCGCGAGGTTGAGCACGATCTCGAACGCGTCGGCGGGGACCACGAAGTTGAGGCCGACACCGAGGACGCACATGCCGCTGGTGAGCAGGATGCCGCCGTAGGGCACCTGGGTGCGGCTCATCCGTGCGGTGAAACGCGGGGCCGATCCGTTGACGGCCATGGAGCGCAGGATGCGGCCGGTGGAGTAGAGGCCGGAGTTGAGCGAGGACATCGCCGCGGTGAGGACGACCAGGTTCATCACACTGCCCGCCGCCGGGACACCGATGTGGGAGAGCACCGTCACGAAGGGACTCTGACCGGAGGTGTACTTGTTCCACGGCATCAGCATCGACAGCAGCACGACCGAGCCGATGTAGAACAGGCCCACGCGCCACATGATCGAGTTGATCGCCTTCGGCATGATCTTCTCGGGGTTCTCGGTCTCCCCGGCCGTCACGCCGACCAGTTCGACGGAGGCGTAGGCGAAGACGACGCCCTGGATGATCAGCAGCATCGGCAGCAGGCCGTTGGGAAAGATCCCACCGTTGTCGGTGATCAGGGACGGACCGGGTACGACGCCGTCGACCGGGTGCTGGGTGACGAGCAGGAAGATCCCGATTCCCATGAAGACGACCAGGGCGCTGACCTTGACGATGGCGAACCAGAACTCCAGTTCGCCGAAGATCCGCACCGAGATGAGGTTCACGGTGAGGACCACGGCCAGGGCTATGAGCGCGATCACCCATTGCGGGACGCCGGAGAACAGGTGCCAGTAGTGGGTGTACGTGGCGACGGCGGTGATGTCGGCGATGCCGGTGGTCGCCCAGTTGAGGAAGTACATCCAGCCGGCGGTGTACGCGCCCTTCTCCCCCAGGAACTCCCGGGCGTACGACACGAAGGCGCCGGAGGACGGGCGGTACAGGACCAGCTCGCCGAGCGCTCGCACGACGAGGAACGCGAAGACGCCGCAGATGGCGTACGCGACGAACAGGGAGGGCCCGGCGTCGGCGAGCCGTCCGCCCGCGCCGAGGAACAGCCCGGTGCCGATGGCACCGCCGATGGCGATCATGTTGACGTGCCGGGCTTTCAGGGACTTGCTGTAGCCGGTGTCGCCGGCGTCGACGTGACGGGTCGTGGGGCGCTTCTCGTCTTTGAGGAACTGCTCGCTCACGCCTCGGCTCTGCCTTCTCTTGAGGTGTCCGCGCGCTGGGGGCGCACGATGTCGGTGAGGGTGGCCTCCACGCGGTGGAGGTGGTGGGACATCGCCTCGACGGCGTCGGGCTCGGAGCCGTCGATCAGGGCCTCGACGATCGCTCGGTGCTCGCAGTTGGACTGCTCGCGCCGACCGCCGAGTTCGTTGAGGAGGGTCGACTGACGCGCCAGTGCGTCACGGATCTCCTCGATCACCCGGCGGAACACCGGGTTGCCGGAGGCCTCGGCCACCGCCAGGTGGAACACGGTGTCCAGGGCGACCCACGCGGTGGTGTCGGTCTCCCGCTCCATCCGGTCGAGCAGGTGGGCCAGGTGGTCCAGGTCCTCCGGGGTCCGGCGCAGCGCCGCGTAGCCGGCGACCGGGATCTCGACGTGCCGGCGCACCTCCAGGAGGTCGCTGGCCGCGTAGTCGCCGAAGGTGGGGTCTTCGACCGTGTTCGCCACGACGAAGGTGCCCTTGCCGGTCTTCGAGACCGTCAGGCCCATGGCCTGCAGGGCACGGAGTGCCTCCCGCAGCACGGGCCGGCTGACCTCCAGGGTCCGGCACAGCTCTGCTTCCGAGGGGAGCTTGTCCCCCACGGCGTACTGACCGCGCTCGATGGCGCTGCGCAGGTGGCCGAACACCGCTTCCATCGCGCTGACGCGCCGCGGAATCGGACCACCTGTCTGGCTGTCTGACAGGTTCACGGGGTGATCCTCCGGGTCGGAGCGCAGTGGTGTCAAGACACCGGGCTCGACGGAACGACGTCCGGTGCACTCCGCCGAGCGCGCACCTTGCTCTCGGCGGTGCGATCAGGAGCCACGTTCGACGTGGCCCTGGCAGCAGCCACCAGGGCGTGCACCACCGCCGAATCGAAAGCCATTTCGGGGTGCCACTGCACGCCGACCACGAAGCGGTGCCGGGTGCTCTCGATCGCCTCGACGGTGCCGTCCGCCGTGCGGGCGCCCACGATCAAGCCGGCCCCGAGGGACTCCACCGCCTGATGATGGTGCGTGGCGACCTGGCGGGTCCCCGGAAGGAGCGCGCCGATCCGCGTCCCCGGCACCGTGGTGACGGCATGGGGGGAGAAGTGGCCGCCGTGCAGGTTGTGCCCGTGGTGACCCACGGTTTCGGGGAGGTGCTGGATCAGGGTTCCGCCTGCGTGCACGTTCATCAACTGCATTCCGCGACATACTCCCAGTACCGGCATGTCACGCGTGAGAGCCTCGGCCAGCACGGCCCACTCCCACCGGTCGCGCTCGTGCACCGGCGGTCCCGTGCACGGATGCGGCCGCGCCCCGTACAGCGCGGGATCCACGTCCTCGCCGCTGGTCAGGACGATCGCGTCCAGCCGCGCGACGACATCGGCCGCGGCTTCCGGCGCGTCCGGCGGCAGCAGGACCACGCGGCCGCCCGCCGCCTGGAGACAGCTGATGTACGCCGCGGGCAGCAGCGCGGCGGGCAGCTCCCACTCCCCCCACTGAGCGTCGGCGAGGTAGGTGGTCAGTCCGATGAGTGGCTTGGGCATACCACTTCCTTTCAGGGGCGGGAGTCGATCGTCGACGGCCGTCTCCTCCGCGGCCCACCCGCCCGACGGACGCGGGGTCAGGAGGGCTGCGGAAGAGGGGGTGCACGGCCCCCCGGGCGCACGAACGCGTCCGACGAGGGAGATGGTGTGGCACGGACCCGGGGGCGGAGGCTTGCGCATTCGGGCCGCGAGCAAGAATCCTGCTGCCGTTCATGCTTAAGCACAAGAAAAGACATCTTCGCGACAGATAAGTGAGCCTTAACTCCGTGCAGAGACTCGACCCCCGGTTGCTCGCCACCCTCGAAGCAGTGGTCCGCCACCGCTCCTTCAACGCCGCCGCACGCGAGCTGGGCTACAGCGCGCCCGCCGTCTCGCAACAGATCGCCGAACTCGAACGCCGCGCCGGCCTCATCCTGATCGAGCGCCGCCCGGTGCGCGCCACCCCGGGCGGCATGGTCCTCCTCGACGCCGAACAGCGCGTCCGAAGCGCACTGGCGGCGGCGTCCGTGGAACTCGACGCCATGCGTGCGGGTACGGCCGGACGGATCAGGCTCGGCGCCTTCGCCTCCGCCGCCGCCGGCATCGTCCCGCAGGCGCTGGCAGAGCTTCACGCGACCTATCCCGATGTGCAGGTCAGCCTCTCCCAAGTGGAGCCCGAGGCCGGCTACAGCCGGCTCAAACGGGGAGACATGGACCTGGCCCTCAGTTACGACTACGACTTCATCCCGATGCCACCGCCCCGGACGCTGCGCCGAACGCTGGTCGCACGGGACCCGGTCGTAGCGGTCGTCCCGGCCGACCACCACCTCGCCCACCGGGACGTCATCGACCTGGCCGGCCTCGCGTCCGAGACGTGGATCGCAGCTCCGGAGGCCGCGTTGCGCCTGGAACTGCTCGCTCAGATGGCCAAGACCCCGGGCTTCCAGGCCCGCCTGGAATACGACGGCGACGACTTCAACACCGTGCTCGGCTTCGTGGCCGCCGGCCTGTGCGTCGCCGTCATGCCGCGGCTGGCCCTCCCCCCGGGTAGTACCCAGGTCGTGGCGCGCCCCCTCGCCGAACCGGAGCTGACGCGCTTCATCTACACGGTCCGCATCGACACCCGGCACGCCCCGCGCGCCCTCCTGGCCCTGGAACGGATGCTCGCCGCGCAGGCACTGGCCGCCCTCTCATGAGGCGGGGGCAACGCCTCGACGACTTCGGACCCGAACGTCGCCGGCCCGCCTGCGGGCCGGCTCTCCGGGCAACCTCTCACGCCTCCGCTTTCTCCGGGCAACCTCTCACGCCTCCGCTCGGACACTCCGGTCGGCGGTGAGCCGCTCCCGCCACTCGGCCACGGCAACGGGGGACATCGCCGCGAGACGGGCGATCATCTCGTCGTCCCGCCCGTCGGTCCAGCTGAGGACCCGGGTCAGGACGGTGTTCCGGACCAGGCGGACCTCCTTGAGCAACTCCTCCAAGCGCTTCAGCTCCTCCCCGGTGGCGGCAAGCGTGTCGTCGACCGCCGCCCTTTCCTCGGCCCGCTGTTGCCGTAGGTAGGCCGTCAGGCCGGTGAGGACCGCGCCGTCGTCGGCCGCAGCGCTGCGGAACGTCTCGGCGAGGTGGTCCAACACGCAGTCAGGGGCGTCGGCGAGACTCGCTCCCACGACCTTCGCGCCCTCCCAGCTGCTCCGTCCGGCATCGCTGGTCCGCAACCAGAGCCCGGCTTCGACCGGGGTGCGGTCGCCGCAGGCGGCCGCACGATAGGCGTACAGAGCCGCCCGGTGACCGTAGAAGGTGTAACCCTCCTCGATCCGGACGCCCGCCGGAGCGCACATCCGTCCCGGAACGCCGCCGTAACCGGAATCGGGTTCGTAAGCGGCGTAGCCGTCCAGCTCGGCGTCGGTGGCTGTCGCCCAGGCCGTGTCGCACAGCTCCGGATTCCGGGCTAGGAAGTCCGCCACTTCGACCCGCCATGCGGGAACCGGGCTCATGCGCGGTTCGGCCCAGGCCACCGTTCCCGTCGCGTCGAGCGTGTATCGGCAAGCCTGTTCGAGATCGGTCCAGGCCGTAGCGGCTTCGGCGGACCATTCCAGATCCCCGTCCGGGCCCACACGGTGCAGCGAGCCGATCACCCGCTGGACCAGGGGCAGTACCCGTCGGACCAGTGCGTAGAGCTCCTCGGCGCTGAAGAAGCGCCAGGTGTCGGTGCCCTGGTCGTCGACAGCGCGATGGGTGAACGGGAGTGCGAACACGGCCGGGGAAGGCAGAGCGCCATCGCCGGCCGTGGTCCGGCGGTGACCCGGGAGCCAGGGGGCGGCATCCTCATCCTGTGTTCGCCAGTCGGTGTCCCCGAACCAAACGGCACCGGTGGCGGCGTCGACAGCGAGCCACTGTTGGTAGCCATTACCCGGCCCGAACCGTTCCTGGTGGTGCTCGGCCTGCCGGTCGTGCCACACGTATTCCGCTGGGGGCGGATTGAGTTGGACGGCGACGAAACCGTCCGGCGGGGTGTACCCGACGACGACGTGTGCTGTTGGCTTGCTGTGCTCGGTCCCGGACATGCGGCTCCCTCCGTGCCGGACCGTGGCGGTTCCGCCACTGTGCGGCACCGAGCCTGCCCTGCGAGAGCCGTACGATCAAATCCGATCACTTGTGGACTTGTCACCCCATGGGGTCCGTGCACGAGCGAACGTGACGGAGCCGACGGCACGCGATCGCAGAGCACTGATGCTCCTCGCCGGCGGAACAGGACGTGAATCGCACCTTGACGCCGCACCATCGGGCGTCGCATGATCGACCCGCGAACCTGTCAGACAGCAAGACAGGCAGCTCGATTCCACGGTGCGCCAGAACCTCGGAATCGGCGTTCGGGTCCTGCGCAATCCCATCGAACGCGACGGGTACACCGGGGGCGACAGGCCACCGTCCGAAGTGGACTTGTACCAGGCCCTGGAGGTCGGCCAGCCTGCGCCAGGCGGACGCTCCGGGCCGCGCACAGGCCTGACAGTCTCGAAGATCGGCAAGGTCACCTTCGTCGCGACGAGTTACCGCGCCGCCGACCTTCCCGCCCAGAACGACTGCGGCGTGCCGCCAAGACAGGTTTCCGCCCTCTCTGGGGAGAGGACCCTCCCCAGCTGCTCGATCCAATGGAGCACGTGGGTTCCACCGATCCTCGACACGGCTCCGGACACGCGGAGCTGCGCGATCGCGTTCTCAAGGCCGACGCCGAGAAGGACATCTCACTCGCGTACGTAGCAGCTGGGGCCCGTGTCGCCCAGCTCTGCGGTACGCGTTGCCACCTGGACGCCACCCCGCGCACCTACGAGTGTCGGGCACACCCGGACGCGATGCCGCTTGCCGCTGGGCGGCGCACGAAGTTGGTGACGCAGCTCGGCGACTGTGGAAAGTGTCGGCGGTCCCGGACGACGGAGTAGCTCCGGGTCATGTCTGCGGGCCGGCCGGGTGTCGCCGGCTCAGAGCTGGGGCCGGGCATGAGCCAGGTGCGTTGGGCGAGGTGGTGGCGCAGGGCGTCGAGCCGGGCGAGGTGGGTGTCGAGGACGGCGTTGACGGTGCTCGTGGTGGCGGCGACTCGTGCTTCGAGGTCGTGGATCCGGTCCAGGAGGTCCTGCCAGCGCTTCTCGGCGGCGGCGACGGGGTCAGGCGCGGCGTCGGGTGCTGTCATCGCGAAGCTGGGTGGTGTGGTGGGTGAGGGCGTCCAGGCGGGTGGCGAGGTCATGCTGGCTGGTGCCGAGGTGGGGGCGGATGGCGGCGAGGGGCTCTATGAGGTCGGCGGGGTCGGTGGTGCCGAGGGCGGCGGTGAGCGCGGCCTGGGCGGGGCGGGCATCGGCTGCCAGATCGGTCACGGCGGTGATCCGAGCGGCGAGGACGCGCAGTTCGGCGGCGTTGTCGCGGGCCCAGGCGACCACGGTGCGGTCGGCGGCGCGGCGGTCGCGGACGGCCTTGACGCGTTCCGTACCGGTTTCGGCGGCAGGGGTGGTGGCATTGGCGGGGCGCAGGCGCAGGTAGCGGTTCTCGGCGGCCTGGCGGCTGGCGACGCCCATGGGGTGGGCGAGGTCGGCCCAGGTGGCGCCGGCGTCGCGGGCGTTCTCGACGAGGCCGGCTTCCCAGCCGGCGAGCTGGATGCGCAGTTCGCGCAGTAGCACCAGGGCGGCCAGCGCCTGTCCGGGGCCGGCTTCCTCGGGACTGTGGGGCCCGGCGCTTGGGCCGGGCGGGGTGGTGTCTGGGGCTTGGGCGGTGCGGACGGCGTCGTCGATGGCGGCTAGAGCCGCGGCGGCGGCGAGGAAGGAGACGGGCTCGGCAGCTCCGGCGGGGCGGGCCACAACCCTCTGACCGCACCGCTCAGGCGACGCCCGGGCCCCGTCCGCTCCTCACCCACAAGGAGGACCCGCGGTGACACTTCGGTGGGAGGCGTTCTTGGACCAGGTCCAAGAACGCGGCGAATACGACACACCCGAAGAGGCCGACCGCGCCGCCCGCGTCGTGCTGGCCCTGCTCGGCGCCCACCTCGTGGGCCAGGTCCGCGCGGAGCTGGCGGCCCGCCTACCCGAGACCATGGCCCTGATCCTGCTCAACCCCCTTCAGGCCGCCGAACCGCTCGATCCCGAGCGGTTCGTGCGCGCCACCGCGGCCTGGATCGAGGGCGCCACCGAGACCACCGCCCTGTGGGACATCGGCGCCGTCCTGTCCACCGTCGCCGACGCCGCCGGCGACCAGCTCATGGACCGCGTCCTGTTCCAGCTCCCGCCCGGCTACGACCTCCTCTTCGGCCGCCCCCGAGCCGGCCACCGCCCCTGACCCCGCCGCCGCGCCGACCGCGCGGCCCCACCCCGGAAGGCCGCCCGCCATGACCCGCTACCGCCGCCTCCTCCAGCAGGTCCGCACCAGCGGCCGCTACCCGAGCGACGAGGAAGCCGAACGCGTCCTGGATGCCGTCCTGGCCCTCCTCGGCTCCCAGCTCACCGGCGACGTGGCGCAGGGCGGCGGGGGTGTTCTGGTGGTTCTCGGGGATGCCGTCTTCGGCCAGGGTGGTGCGGGCGGCGCGGGTCAGGGCGGTGACCGGATCGCTGGCACCAGTGGCCTGGGGGGCGGCGGTGGCGCTCAGGCACCCGTTCGCCTCCGAGGCACTGAACGAAGGTGTGGACGTCTACACCCTGGCGGATCTGCTCGGCCACGAGGACCCGCCTTCACGCTCCGTAGGTACGTACACCGTGTCGCCCGGGTGCTCGACAAGGCCCGGGAGGCGATCGGGCGGCGCTACCGCACAGCGGCGTGACCTGACCCCGGCCGGATGTGCACCGGATGTGCACCGGGTTCGCGAGCACCACCTGACCCGAACGGGTCAGGTGGCAGGGGCCCGATGACTCGGATGGACCACCTGACGGGCGAAGCAAGGAAGTTGGACCTACGGTGCGGTGCGAGGGGGCCACACAAGCGAAAGGCTGTTTCGGCATGGCTGGGAAGTTCGAGCTGTACAGGGACGAGAGCGGAATGCACCGGTTCCGGCTCAAGGCGAGCAACGGGTCGGTCGTGGTGACGGGCGACCCGCAGGAGAGCAAGGACGACTGTCTGAAGAGCATCGAGTCGATCCGCAAGCTCGCGCCGTACGCGGAGCTCAAGGAGGCGGCCGGGTCGGCCTGAGCCGGACAGGGCCTGTCTCTCCGTGGTTCTGGCGGAACCGGCAAGGACCCGAGAGACAGGCCCTGGCGCTGAACACGCGGGTCGGTGGTGCAAATCGCCGACCCGCGTTCGCTTGTGCGACAGATCCCTTTGGCCGGAAGCATGCCGGGCACGGACAGAACACTGGCATGCGCGTCGTCATCGTCACCGAATCCTTCCCGCCCGAGGTCAACGGAGTCGCCCACAGCGTGCTGCGGACGGCCGAGCACCTGGTCCGCCGGGGCCACCAGCCCCTCGTCGTCACCCCCGCGCCGGCGCGGGGCGCCCAATGCCCACCGCAGACCTTCGGCACCGGCGCCGAGGCGGAGCGGATCCCCGTGGTGCGGATCCCCTCGATGCCGCTGCCGGGCTACCCGCAGGTGCGGATCGCGCTGCCGAGCCGGCGGCTGGCGGCCGCCGTCGCCGGGCACCGGCCGGACATCGTGCACCTGGCCAGCCCGTTCGTGCTGGGCGCGCGCGGGATGCAGGTCGCGGCGCGGCTCGGAGTGCCCGCCGTCGCCGTGTACCAGACCGACCTGGCCGGATACGCGCACGCCTACCGGGCCGGACGGGGGCTCGGTGAGGCCGCGGCCTGGCGGCGGATCCGGGCCGTGCACCGGGCGGCCGCCCGCACCCTGGCGCCGTCCACCCCGGCCTCGCAGGACCTGACCGCGCACGGGGTGCCCCGGGTGCAGCTGTGGCCGCGCGGGGTGGACTCGGTGCGCTTCCACCCCCGGCACCGGGACGAGGCGCTGCGCCGGGCGCTCGCACCGGGCGGGGAGGTGCTGGTCGGGTACGTCGGGCGGCTGGCGCCGGAGAAGCGGGTGGACCTGCTGGCGGCGGCCTCCGCCCTGCCCGGGGTGCGGGTGGTGGTGGTCGGGGACGGACCCTCGGCGCCGGGACTGAAGGCCTCGATGCCCGGTGCGGTGTTCCTCGGCCGCCGCACCGGCGAGGAGTTGGCGCGCTGTTTCGCGACGCTGGACGTGTTCGTGCACACCGGCCCGCTGGAGACCTTCTGCCAGACCATCCAGGAGGCGATGGCCAGCGGCGTGCCGGTGATCGGCCCGGCGGCCGGCGGCCCGCTGGACCTGGTCGCCCACCACCGCACCGGCCTGCTGGTGCCGCCCCGGGACGGCGCGGCGGTGGCCCGGACAGTGGCCGAGCTGGCCGCCGACCCGGCCCGGCGGGCCGCGTACGGGAAGGCCGGACGGGCCGAGGTGACCGCCCGGACCTGGGAGGCGGTCGGGGACCTGCTGCTGCGGCACTACGACGAGGTACTCGCCGAGCACCGGGGGCTGCCGCTGCGGGCCACTTCCCCGGCCTCGGAGTCGGGCCCGGCCTCGGCCCCGACGGCGCCGGTGGTGCCCGTACTGCCGGAGGAGCTGCCGGCATGACCGACCTGCCTCGCTCCGAGGGGTTGACCATCGTCCGGCTGGCCAACTTCGTCACCCCGGTCTCCGGCGGCCTGCGCACCGCGCTGCGCCACCTCGGCGCCGGGTACCGGGCGGCCGGTCACCGGCCAGTGCTGATCGTGCCCGGCGAGCGGCGCTCGGTGGCGGACACCGGGCAAGGCCTGGTGGTCACCCTGCCCGGCCCGGTGCTGCCGGCCAGCGGCGGCTACCGGCTGCTCGCCGACCGGCGGGCGGTGGAGGCCGAGCTGACCAGACTCAGCCCCGACCGGCTGGAGGTATCCGACCGGACGACCCTGCGCTGGACCGGCGGCTGGGCCCGGCGGCACGGCGTCCGCTCGGTGATGGTCTCGCACGAGAGCGCCACCGGGCTGCTGCGCACCCGGGGCCTGCCCGGTCCGCTGGCCTCGGCGGCCGCCGACCGGCTGAACGCGGCCACCGCCCGCGCCTACGACTCGGTGCTCTGCACCACCGACTGGGCGGCGGCGGAGTTCCGCCGGATCGGTGTGCCCAACCTGGTCCGGGCCCCGCTCGGAGTGGACCTGACGGCGATGCGGCCGCTGCCGCCGACCGTACGGGCCGAGGAACGGGCCCGGTACGCGGCGCCGAAGGACGTGCTGCTGGTGCTCTGCTCGCGGCTGTCGGCGGAGAAGCGGCCCGAGCGGGCGGTCGAGGCACTGGCCCGGCTGCGGGCACTGGGGCTGCCCGCCGTCCTGGTCGTGGCCGGGACCGGGCCGCTGCGGGAACGGCTGACCGCCCGGGCGGCCCGGCTCCGGCTGCCGGTGCGCTTCCTCGGGCACCTGGGCCGACGCGAGGCGCTGGCCCGGCTGCTGGGCTGCGCGGACGTGGTACTGGCGCCCGGGCCGGTGGAGACCTTCGGGCTGGCCGCGATGGAGGCGCTGGCCTGCGGCACCCCGGTCGCGGTCAGCCGTTCCTCCGCGCTGCCCGGGCTGATCGGGCTCGCCGGGGTGGCGTCCGTCGACACCGGGTCCGGATTCGCTCTCGCCGTCCGGGAGTTGCTCGGGCGACCGGAGGAGGTGCGGCGGGCCGCCGCCCGGGCGCAGGCCGAGCGGTACGGCTGGCCGGCCGCGGTGGCGGCCTTCCTGGCGGCCCACGGGGTACGGAACTCGGGAGCGATGGACGGGGGTTGGGATGAGCCTGCTGAACGCCGGGCCTGACCGGTCGGCGGAGGAGCGGCCCGCGACGGGCGAGCTGCTGCGCTTCGTCGCGCTCGGGGACTCGCTCACGGAGGGGATCGGGGACCAGGTCGGCGAGGAGTGGCGCGGCTGGGCCGCCGTGCTGGCGTACTCGCTGGCGCCCAGGGGCCAGAAGGTCGAGTTCACCAACCTGGCGTACAGCGGGGCACTGACGGCCGATCTGGCGGCTCGTCAGCTTCCGGCGGCGATGGCACGGCGACCGCAGCTCGCCGCGGTGGTGGTCGGCGGCAACGACACCCTGCGGTCGGGCTTCGACATCCGGCGCACCGCCCTGGAGTTGGACGCCACCATGGGCGAACTCTCCGCCCACGGCGCCGTGTTGCTGACCGCCTGCCTGCCCGATCCCGGCACCCTGCTGCGACTCCCGGCCCCGCTGGCCCGCCCGCTGGCGCGGCGGATGCGGGCGGTCAACACCGTGGTGCACGCGCTCACCGCGCGGCACCGGGCCGTGCACCTGCACATCGTCGAACTGCCCTGGTGCGCGCAGCGCCGACTGCTGAGCGTGGACCGCCTCCACCCCAGCGCCGAGGGGCACCACCTGATCGCCCGCCGATTCCACGACCTCCTCACCGAGGCCGGCCACCCGCTCGGCCCGCCGCCCACCACCGAGGCGGCCGAACCCCCGCCGGGCCGGGCCGCCGACCTGTGGTGGATGGCCACCAAGGGCACCCGCTGGGTCGTCGCCCGCAGCACCGACCTGCTGCCGGGCCTGCTCGCCCTGGCGGCGGCCGATGGCCTCGCCCGGTTGCGCGGGGCGAGCGGGCGGCACGACGAGCGGATGGCCCGGGCGGCGGCCCAGGCGCTCGCCTCGCTGGGGTGAGTCGTCAGCCCTCGGCGTGCCGCTGGATGCCGTCGAGGAGGTAGCCCAGGCCGAGGGCGAAGGTGCCGTCCCAGTCGCCGCCGACTCGTCGCCGGTCTGCCAGGTGGTCTGCATCAGCGCCGAGCCGATCACCTCGTCGGACAGCCCGTACGCCGCCGCGGTCGGGTGCGGCTCGGCGAACCCGGCCGCGAGCAGCGTGGCGTGCCGGAACTCACTGCGGGCGAGCACACGGGGCCGAGCATCGGCCGCCCGAGCAGCCCGGCCGACCGGGGAGGGGCCCGCCGGGTACTCGGGCACGGTGCTGGCAGTGGCCCACGACCGGTGGTTCGCGGCGGACTTCGCCCGGTACCTGGTGTTCGGCGCGGGCGGGGAGGTGCACGAGAGCGCGGAGCCGGTGCGGGACGAGGGGCGGGTGAAGCGGTGAGCACGGGGCTCCCGGGGGAACCATGACTGCGGCCGGGGGTGTCGTCCCCGGGTGGAGCAGCGTGCTGGAACGGCTGCTGGAACAGCGTGGCCGAACAGCATGGCGGAGGGAGCTGGGGTGGAAGCGTCTGGTAGGCCGGGCCGGGGGATCCTCGCGGCGGCGGGGGTGTTGTTCCCGGACGTGGACGGGCGGGTGCTGGTGGTGCGGCTGCCGTACGACCGGAAGCATCCGGTGGCGATTCCGGGTGGTGGCTGGGACCCGACCGACCGCTCGCCGAGGGAGACCGCCGCACGCGAGATCGCCGAGGAGCTCGGGTTCACACCCCGGTTGGGTCCGCTGGCCTGCGTCGACTGGGCGATGTCCCGGACCCGGCCGCCGATCGTGGCGTACCTGTACTGGGGTGAGCCACTGACGGCGGAGCAGGTGGCGGCGATCCGGCCGGACGCGGCGGAGGTCGGCGGATGGGTCTGGCTGACGACGGAGGAGGCGGGGCATGCGCTGCCGCCCCGGCTGTCACGGCGGGTGACGGCCTGTCTGCGGGCGCCACGGGCGGCCGGGCCGCTGGAACTGGAGGACAGCCGGCCGGTCGGGCACACGCTGCGGGAGCTGCCCGCCGACGGTCCGGTGCCCGAGTACACCGGGCTGGCCGCCGCGCCCGGTTTGGGAGCGGCGGACGCGGGGGTGGCGCAGGAGCAGCGGCCGGAGCCGCCGATGGACCGGGACACCTACTACGCCACCCGGCCGCGGATCCGGGCGAAGGCGCGGGCGCTGTTCACCGACGGTGACGGGCGGGTGCTGCTGGTACGGCTGCGGCCCTGGGACGGGCCGCGCGGGCAGGTGCCGTACTGGACGCTTCCGGGCGGCGGCGTCGAGGCGGACCGGGAAGGACCCCGGGCCGCGGCGCGACGGGAGATCCGCGAGGAACTGGGCTGGGAGGTCGAGCCCGGGCGGCTGCTGGTGCTGGACTGGCAGCCGGGGATGGCCGCAGACCCGGGGGCCGACCCGGCGACCGGTCGGGACACCGCCGTACTGGTGTACGTGTTCGACGGCGGCACGGTGACGGAGGAGCTTCTCGGCACGATCGCGCTGCAGGAGCACGAGTTGGTCGAGTGGCGGCTCTGCGACCCGGCCGAGGCGCGGGCGCTGCTGACCGGGCCTTCCTGGGACCGTACGGCCGCCGCGCTGGCCGCCCTGGAACGGGCGGGCGGCGGGCCGGTCGAGCTGGTGCGGGGGCGACCCGTCGGCCAGGAGGTGGCCGGTGGAGGACACTGGGGGCATGCCGAAGGGAATGCGGAACGGGATCAGTGAAGTGCTGACCGGTCGGCGGGTGGCCGCCGTCAACGGCGGCGGACGGCTCGACCTGCGGCTCGACGGCCCGGTGACCGTCCGGGTGGCGCACGAGTTCCGCTTCGCGGCGCCGTCCTTCGCCGCGCCGGAGGAGGTCGAGCACTTCTTCCCGGCGCTGACCTTCCGTCCGACCCCCACCCTGCTGGCGCTGGTCGGCCGGACCGTCGACACCGCCCGGATCACCCTGGCCGGCGGCCTGGAGCTGGGCTTCGCCGAGGGCGGGGCCCTGTCCGTCGCGCCGCATGCGCTGCTCGCGCCGTGGAGCGTGCTGACCGCCGACGGGGCGGTGTGCGCGGGGCTGCCGGGCGGCGAGGTGCGATGGACGGAGCCCGGCGGGGCGTGAGCCGCCGCCGGGGCCTCGTCCTTCACGGATGGTCTCAGACCTCCAGGTCGGCCTCGATCTTGGTGAGCTGGTGGCGGGCCATCGCCAGGTTGGCACGCCCCTTGTCCAGCGCGAGGTAGAGAAACAGGCCCTTGCCGGTACGGCCGGTGAGCGGGCGGATCAGGTGGTACTGGCTGGACAGGGTGATCAGGATGTCCTCGATGCCGTCCTGGAGGCCCAGCATGTCCATGGTGCGCATCTTGGCGCGGACCACGTCGGTGTTCCCGGCCGCGGCGACGCTGAGGTCCAGGCCACCGGGTCCGTCGAGGGTGGCGAGCGCCATGCCGCTGTTGTAGTCGACCAGGGCCGCGCCGATGGCGCCCTCGATGACGGTCATGGCCTGCTTGAGCGCGCTGGCTGCGTCGGTCATTTCTTTCAACTCCTGTTGGGTTGCGGGTTGCTGGAATGGTGGGTTTGGTGAGTCGGGCGGTCTCGGGTGGCCGGGCGGTCTCGGGTGGCCGGACGGTTCGGCGGTCGGGTGTTTCGGCGGTCGGGGTCAGATCGCGTCGCGCGGGTCCTTGGGCACCAGGGCGTCGTCGAGCAGTCCGGCGATACGCCGGGCGCAGCGGCGGGCCTCCAGGTGGAGCCGGCCGACGTTGACGTCCGGGTGCGCCAGCAGGGTCAGCACGCAGCTGCCGCCGGCCGCGTAGGTGGCGACGTAGCCGTGCTCGCCGCGCACCAGTGACTCACGGAAGTCCCCCTGGCCGGTGGTGTCGGCGAGCCGTTGGGCCAGCGAGAGCGAGGCCGCCGTCATCGCGGCCAGGCCGGAGGGTTCGGTCCCGTGGGTGTCGTGCGCGACCAGCAGGCCGTCCACGCTGGCCACCAGGCCGCCCGCGAGGTGCGGGACGCGCCGCTTGACGGCGCGGAGTTCGGCGAGCAGCTCGGTCTCCAAGGCGATCAGTTGTCTCCTTCCGACACGCTGCTTGAGCGCCCGCCTCATGGCCGGTACGGCGGGGTCGCGGGCGGAGAACTGCTCAAAGTCGGGCCTCCAGAAGGTCTCGGACCCGGGTCAGCAGCGCGATGTCCGGGTCGGGGACGGTCAGCGGGTGGGCCGCTGCCGTGATGGGCGGGCGGTCAGGGCGGGTCAGCGCGGTTGCTGTCGTTGCCGGGGTTGCCGGGGTTGCCGCGGCTTCCAGGCGGCCGGTGGCCGGCGTTCCAGGGTGACCGGTGGCCGGGGCACCCGGGTGGCCGGTGGCCGCGAGGCTGCGGAGGGTGGCGCCGGGGACTCTGCGGTGCAGGCCCTCGGCCGGTCCCCGCCGTCCCTGCGGGGGGACTTCGGGCGTCGCGGCCGGCGGCGCGGCGTGCCGCGGGGCGTCGGAGCGAGGCGTCGCGCGGCGGGGGGCCTCGGGTAGGAGCGCCTCGGGCCGGTGTACCTCCGGTCGGGCGGCGTCCTTTCGCGGGACGTCGAGCAGTCCGGCGGCGGCCAGACGACGGACGTCCGCGGTCACACCGAAGCCGGAGCGGCCTAGCAGCCGGGCCAGGTCCGCCGGCGTTCTTCGGCCGTCGGCGTGGTCCAGCAGTTCGCGCCGACGGCGGCCGGGCGGGCGGTGGGAGGGGCGCCGGGTGTGCTCGACCGGTCGGACGGGCGCGGTGTCGAGCTGCGGCCAGGGCCAGATCCGATCGAGGAGTCGGCCCCGGCGCTCGACCTCGCGGTGCAGCCGCGCCGGGTCGACGGCCGCCACCGGTCCGAGCCAGTGCCGGACGTCGGGCTCGAAGCGCCAGGTGCCGCCGGCCCGGTCGGCGAGGACGAAGTAGGCGGCGTCGAACAGCGTTCCCAGGTGGCCGAGTTCGAGTTCGCCCCGGGTGAGCAGACCCTGATCGACCAGCACCTCGCCGACCCGGCCCTGGGCGCTGTGGAGGCGGAGGAGTTCCGCCCAGCCCTCGGGGGCGATCCGGCCGCAGCCGGTGAGCAGGTCGGCCAGGCCGGGCGCGCGCAGGGACTCGGCGGCGGTCACCTGACCGTCGACCAGGTGGAGACTGCCGAGCGGGCCGTACAGGGCGCCGGTGGCACGGCGGGCGGCGAGCAGGGCCACCGCTTCACCGGGGGTCCTCGGCGCGACCTGGCCCCTCGGAGCAACGGGGCTGGTCGGTGCGACGGGGCCGGTCGGCGCGTCAGGGCCGGCTGGCATCGCCGGTTCCGTCGGTCCTGTCGGTTCCGTCGGTCCTGTCGGTCCCGCCGGCTCCGTCGCGGGCGGGGCGGTGGTGGGCGGGGTCGTGGTGGGCGGGGCGGCGGAGGGCGCTGCGGTCACGCGGGCCACCGCCGAGGGGCGTCCGTCCGGCGGGCTGGCCGGAATGCGATGCTCGGTGCGGGAGTCACGCTCACCCCAGCACCAGCTCCTCGGCGAGCGCCTGGAGGCGGAAGCGGGCGACGGCGAGGTTGCCCTCCTCGCGGTCCAGCCAGAGGTGCAATACCAGACGACTGTCGAAGACGGTGTCGATGAAGCGGATCAGGTGATAACTGCGGCCCGCGGTGACGATGATGTCCTCCAGCGGGGACCGCCGGTCCTCCGCGACGGTGAACGTCTGACTCTCAACGGCCGCGCGCACCAAGTCGGTTGCCTCGGCAGCGGAGGTCTCGTGCTCACCGGTCGGGCTGTCGCCGAGGCTGCCGAGGGCGAGTCCGCTGCTCCAGTCGACCAGGCTCGCGGCGCGGGCGCCGGCGATCTCCATCGCCCCGGAGAGGCATTCGTCGATACCCGGCACACCGGCTCCTTCGCGGGGTCTGGGGTGGCCGGGCGCAGCGCGGTTCCGACCGGATCGCCACCAGCAGTGGCAGGTTCGACACGGAAGGCTACTGCCGGATTCCGTATGACGAACATTCCAATGGCATATTCACACCAGTAGCAGTGAGTTCCGGCCAAGGTGTGACGATGCATCAGACCGGCCTGGCGGGCAAAGTCGCTGGCCGGCCGGCCGCCGCGGAACGCCATCCGTCGGCCACCTGGCACGGGACCTTGGCCGATACCCGGCCACGCCACAGGGTTTCGGGCCAGAAAGTGCGATAAGAGGACGCACCCCGTGGAGCGTCGCCGTCACGCCGACGGCGGCCCGGGTCACGCGGACGGCGGCCGGGGTCACGACCGAAACGACGAAGGGGCCCGTTCCGTTGGACGGAACGAGCCCCTTCGGGTGGAGCGCCAGGCCCGGGTTGCACGGACTCTTCCTACTGAAAGTAGGACGTGCTCTGGTAGCACCGCTGACGCCTGTTCGAGAGATCCCCTCTGCTGAAGATCACTCCCTCTCGACGGAAGGAACAGTAGCAGGTCATCACCCCTGGTCAGAAATCCCCGCCGGACGGACGGGTCCGGTCCGGTCCGGTCAGGTTCGAGGCCACCACGGTCGGGCTGAGCAGGGGGCGGCGGGGCGACGGCTCATACCTGCCCGACGGCCTCGGCGAGCAGCCGGTAGGAGTCGAGCAGCGCGGTGCGGTCGTAGGTGCTGGTCACGACCAGGAACTCGTCCGCACCGCTGCGCTCCACCAGGGCGGCGAGCTCGGCGGCGGCCTGCTCCGGGATGCCGACGATATGGCCCTTCAGTGACTGCTCGAACGCCGCCCGCTCGCGCGCGCTCATCGCCCGCGCCCGGATCTCGGCGGCCGGGGCCAGCGGCGGAAACTCCCCGTGGGTGCGGGAGTACGCGCCGGCCCAGGCCTCCGGCACGAGCAGCTCGCGCGCCCGCTCCTCGGTCCTGGCCACCGCGACCGTGCCCGAGACCACCACATACGGCTCGGCGGCCTGCGCCGAGGGTCGGAACCGGCTGCGGTAGCGGTCGATCGCCGCGAGCATCCGCTCCTCCCCGCGCGCGGCGGCGATGACCAGCGGCAACCCGGCGTCGGCGGCCAGGTCGGCGCCCGCACCGGTGGCCAGGACGAAGGCCGGGACGTGCAGGCCCTCGGCCGGGCGTGCGTGGACATCGCGGTGCACCTGCTGCGAGCCGTCGAAGTAGCCGAGCAGTTCGGCGAGCTGGGCGGCGAAGTCGTCCGCGACGTCCTTCTCCCGCCCGAGCGCCCGCCGGACGCCGTCGGTGAAGCCCACCGAGCGGCCGAGCCCCATGTCGATCCGTCCGGGGAACAGCGCCGCCAGCACCCCGAACTGCTCCGCCACCACCATGGGTTGGTGGTTCGGCAACATCACCCCGCCGGTGCCGACCCGGATCCGCGTGGTGGCCGCCGCCACCGCCGCGGCGAGTACCGTCGGCGCCGAGCCGGCCACCCCGGGCACGCCGTGGTGCTCGGAGACCCAGAACCGGTGGTAGCCCAGCCGCTCGATCTCCCGGGCGAAGGCCACCGTGTCCCGCAGCGCCTGCGCCGGCTCCTCGCCTCGTCTGGTCCGGGAGCGGTCGAGGACGGAGAGCCTGGTCACGGGCTTGGCGCTGGTCACATCGGTGGACAACACCCACCCGCCGCGCGGGCATTCCCCGCACACCGCCCGCGCATGCGGTCGCCCCGGGTGCCCTCGGCTCAGACGCCCGCCCGGGGCGGCCGGGGTATTCGGCCCGGGCGCTCGGCCGCGGCCTTGCGGCGGCCCCAGGGCTTGTACACCGACAGGATGACGTTGAACAGGTAGCGCGAGAGGGCCACCGCCGGGACGATCACCGCCTCTCGTACTCCCGCGCGCGTACGCGCCCACGCCCCACGCCGGGCGACGGACTCCCCCGGACGTAGCCGCAGTCCCCCACCCCACTCCTCCGCCCCAGCCCGGCCTCAGTCGGTCACCGCGAAGTCCTGTGCCGTGCCCAGCCGGTGGAGCGAATCCCGGCCGGGGATCCCGTCCGCGGCCCCCGCCGTGTACCCGCACCGGCGCTGCCAGCCCGCGTACGCCGTGACCGTACGACTGCCGAAGGAGCCGTCCACCCAGCGCTGTTCGAGCAACCCCTCGTCCGCCAGCGCCTGTTCGACGATCGCCACCTCGGCCCCGTACGTCCGGTGCCCCTGCTCCGCCCCCGGGTCGCTGCGCGCCGCCGCCACCACGTGCGCCAGCGAGACCGTGCGCGGCCCGGGCAGGTAGCCGAGCAGCCGGCGCAGCGAGCCCTCGCCGGGGACGCCGTCCGCCGCCTGCCCCGTGTAGCCCAGGCTCCGCTGGTAGTCCGCGTAGTTCTCGGTGTCCGCGTCCGTCCAGTCCGGCCCGGGCCCGGAGTGGTAGTGGGTGCCGAAGCCACCCGCGACCAGCGCCCGCCCGACCGCGGTCACCTGGTAGCCGTGGGCGCCGTAGCCGTACGCCAGACCATTGAGGGTGACCTGGTAGCGGGCCGGGCCCGGGTCCACCGGCGGCGGCGCGCCGGGGCCGCCGGTGAAGGCGGGCCAGGAGCCGGGGTCGACGTGGTCGTTGAACGGCACGTGGGCGTGCGCGTACCAACCGCCCCGGGTCTCCCACACCCGCTCGTCGCGGTGCTCGGAGAAGTCGGTCGGACGGCCCATCGGCCACACGTCGGGCACGCCCCAGGAGGAGATCCAGGCGTGGATCCGGTCCCAGCCCGCGCACGGGGTGTCGACCAGCCGCGGGTACACCGCCCCCTGGTAGCGGCAGTACGGGAAGAACACCGCCTCGATCTGGATCACCACCCGTCCGGCCCGGTTGGTGCGGGTCGGGCTCTGGGCCGGGCTGAGCAGGCTCTTGGAGCGGGAGTCGGCCGGGAACAGCTGCGCCGTCCGGCCGCTGAACGGGTCCCAGACCAGGTGCGGGGCGTCGCCGGCGCCGCTGCCGGTGAAGTACCCCACCAGGTCCTCGTAGGGGCACCAGTCCTGCGGTGCGGAGGCGGTCGCGTCGCGATCCCAGGTGATGTGCGCGATGGCCTTCGGCGGGTACTGCTGGTCGGTCGGCGCGTGGTCGCCGAGGTCGTGGATCTCGGCACCGGGCAGCCACAGCTCAGGCATGCGGGCTCCTCCGAACGGCGTAATGACGTTGTTACGGGTATCGGCAGATCCGCGGTCCGGAATTACCCCGATGGCATAATGCGCGGCATTGAACCGCCGGAGCTCGCACGGCCGTTCGGAGCAACGACGGGAATTCGTCCTGGCATACGGATCGGTGGCCGCGCCGCGCGCCGCCGGATCCGCGCTCCACCCTCCCCGGAAGGGGGCCCGGGAAACGCCCGCGAGGCCCCGGAAGCCGCCGCGCGGGGGCGCATTCCAACCCGCCGCAGCCGCCCTGCAACCGGGTCTTCCCGGCTGCGGCCGCCCTCGACCGCACCTCGGTGCACCGGTGCGCCGACCCGCGGGGATACGGATGCACTCGTTCGGAGTAGCCAGCGCCGCGAAGATCACTCCATCGGGTGAAACTGCCGGCGGCGGCGCCCTACCCGCGGCCGCCGAGCCCCGCCCCCGCACGGCCGTGACGGGTGGAACCCGTGTGCCTCAGGGTATCCGGGATTCTCCGTCACGTCCGGGGGCGGTTGCAGTTGCGTCTCCGTTCGACGCGATAGGGGTGTGGAGCGGCCGGCGGTCCAGGACCGTAGGGGGCAACGACTCGTGCGGCGGGGGGAGTTGCCATGGGGGACGGTCAGGAGCTGGTACCGGGCGTGGTCGGGGCGCTGGTCCGGCTCGCTCAGGGGACGGCCGGCGGTCCGGGGCAGGCGGTGGCCGAGGTGGTGTGGGCCCGGCTCCGGCTGATGCCGGACGGGGCTCCGGCCGTGGCGGCGCTGGAGGCGAGCCCGGACGATCCGCGGGCGCGGGAGGGCCTGACCGCCGCCGTCACCCGACTGCTGGCCGGCGACGTGGCGTTCGCCCAGTACGTGGCCACCACCGAACTCGGAAGACCCGCCGACCCGACGACCGTCCGGCTACGGGTGGGCCCCATGGCCCCCGCGGACCCGACCACCGTCCAACTCCGAATGGACCCGCCGGCCCCAGCCGACGCGAGCACCGTCCAGCTCCGGGTCGACCCGGCGGTCGCCAACGCGCGGGCCCTGGCCGCCCGGCGCAGCAACACCGGGATCATCGTCGCGCTGGCCCTGGTCCTGATCGCCGCCCTGGTCGGCCTCGGGATCAACCTCGGCTCGCGCCCGCTGCTGCACCCCAACGGCCCCGACTTCGCCCACGCCGCCCGGACCGTCCGCGACCCCGCGCAGCTGCAGGGCGTGCTGCCGGACGTAGCGGCGATGCCGGGCGGCTGGCAGGTGGAGAGCGCACCGGAGTCCGGGGCCGGCTCGGGGTACGCGGTGGCCTGCCTGCTCCCGGACTCGTGCGACCAGCAACTCGCCTACGCCACGGTGACCTTCCACGCTCCACCCGCCCAATCCGTGAAGTTCACCGTGGTCGCCTTCGCCTCCGCCGAGGCGGCCGGCCGGGCCTTCGCCACCGGCCTCGACCGCGTCAGCGGCCCGGGCCCGACGGCCGCGGCGGCGATCCCGCCGATCGGCGACCAGAGCACGGCCCGCACCCGGGGTTCGACGGGCGTGGAGGCGCTGGTCCGGGTCGGCCCGACGCTGCTGTACGTGCGCGACGACGGCCCGGGCGCGGCCGTCGCGACGCCTGCCCTGGTCCTGTTCGCCCGCCTGCTCGTCGAGCGCGCCCGGCAGGCCCAGGACGGCCGCACACCGGACGCCGCCTTCCACGCCGACGTCAGCTGAGCGCCGATCCTGATCGGACGCCCCGCAGGCCCCACCGGCCCACGGGGCGTTCCGTTTGCAGCACCGCACCCCGCCGACCCCCGTCACACCAAGGCGCCCCGCCCCCTGTCGCGCCCGGCGCCCATCCACCCCTGCCACCCCCGCCGCGCCCGGCACCCCACCACCCCCGTCAGCCGAATGCATGTATCGCTCTCTTGACTGGCGTCACGGGCGCGCCATACTGGCTCTACTCCCCGCTCGCACGATGAGGTGCCCGCCCATGGAGCTCTTCCCCTCAGCACATGTGGACACGTTCTGTCGCGACCATCTCCCGCCCATCGATCAGTGGCCCGAACTCCTCTTCGATCTACCGGAGTTGGCCTACCCCGACCGCCTGAACTGCGCGGCCACCCTCCTCGACGACCCGATCGCCCGCTTCGGCCCCGACCGCCGCTGCCTGCTCACCCCCACCGGGCAATGGAGCTACGGCGAACTACGCGACCACACCGACCGGATCGCCCGCCTGCTGACTGACGACCTGGGTCTGGTCCCCGGCAACCGGGTGCTGCTACGCGGCCCCAACAACCCCTGGCTGGCGGCCTGTTGGCTCGGTGTCCTGAAGGCCGGCGGGGTGGTCGTCACCACCATGCCGCTGCTGCGCGCCGCCGAGCTGACCGAGCTGATCCGGATCGCCAGACCCTCCGTCGCCCTGTGCGACCACCGCTTCCTCGCCGAGCTCCACCAGGCGAACGCCCCGGACCTGCGCATACTCCCCTTCGGCGGCACCGGTCCCGAGGACCTGACCGTCCGCTCCGCCACCCGGCCGCCCGGCTTCACCGCCGTTCCGACCGCCGCCGACGACGTCGCACTGATCGCCTTCACCTCTGGCACCACCGGCCGCCCCAAGGCCACCCTGCACTTCCACCGCGACGTGCTGGCCAACGCCGACACCTTCTCCCGGCACCTGCTCCGGCCCACCCCCGACGACCTGTTCACCGGCACCCCGCCGCTGGGCTTCACCTTCGGCCTCGGCGGACTGCTGGTCTTCCCCCTGCGGGCCGGCGCCGCCAGCCTGCTGCTGGAGCAGGCCAGCCCCGAGCAGCTGGCCGAGCAGGTGGCCCGCCACGGCGTGAGCGTGCTGTTCACCGCGCCGACCGCCTACCGGGCGATCCTGGCCACCGGGCTGGCCGACCGGCTGGCGGGCGTCCGCCGCTGCGTCTCGGCCGGCGAGCCGCTGCCCGCCGCCGTCTGGGAGGCCTTCCACGCGGCCACCGGGCAGCGGCTGATCGACGGCATCGGCGCCACCGAGCTGCTGCACGTGTTCATCTCGGCCGCCGACCAGGACGTCCGCCCCGGCTCGACCGGCCGTCCCGTCCCCGGCTACCGGGCGGCGATCCTGGACGAGCACGGCGACCCGGTGCCGGACGGCCGACCCGGGCTGCTGGCGGTCAAGGGCCCCACCGGCTGCCGCTACCTGGACGACGAGCGCCAGCGCGACTACGTCCGGAACGGCTGGAACCTCACCGGCGACACCTACCTCCGCGACCGGGACGGCTACTTCTGGTACCAGGCGCGCAACGACGACATGATCGTCTCGGCCGGCTACAACATCGCCGGGCCCGAGGTCGAGCAGGCGCTCGCCACCCACGCCGCGGTGGCCGACTCCGCCGTGGTCGGCGCGCCGGACGAGCGGCGCGGCACGGTGGTCAAGGCGTACGTGGTGCTGCGCGAGGGCGTGTCGGCCGGGCCGGAGACGGTCAAGGAGCTCCAGGAGCACGTCAAGTGCACCATCGCCCCGTACAAGTACCCGCGCGCGGTCGAGTTCGTCGACGAGCTGCCGCGCACCGCGACCGGCAAGCTGCTGCGCGCCGAACTCCGTAGGAGGGCCGCCTTGCACCCCGCCAGCGTCACCATCGAGCGCCGGGTCGAGTGGTCGGACACCGACGCCGCCGGGCATTACCACTTCTCCGCCGTGCAGCGCTGGGCCGAGGCGGCCGAGGCCACGCTGCTGCGCCGGCTCGGGCTGGCCGAACTGTTCGGGCGGATCCCCCGGGTGCACTTCGAGGCGGACTACCGCGAGCGGCTCTGGTTCGGGGACGTGGTCCGCACCGAGCTGCGGGTGGTCCGGGTCGGCGGCTCCTCGCTGCACTACGCCTTCGAGGTGCACGGCCCACAGGGGCTGGCCGCCAGCGGCCGGATGTCGGTGGTGCACGCCGCCCCGCACACCAAGGGCGCCGAGCCGTGGCCCGCGCCGGTGCGCCGGGCGCTGACCGAGGCCGGGCCGCAGCGGGCGGAGGTGCTCGGATGACGGCCGCGGCCCGCCGGATCGCGGTGATCGGCGCCGGCCCGGGCGGGCTCTACTTCGCCACCCTGGCCAAGCAGTTGGCGCCGCACCGGGAGATCACCGTGTTCGAACGGGATGCCCGGGAGGACGAGTTCGGCTTCGGCGTGGTCTTCTCCGACGAGACCCTGGACGGCATCGCCCAGGCCGACCCGCAGGTCTTCGCCGCGATCAGCGCCGAGTTCGCCCGCTGGAGCGACATCGACATCCGCTTCGCCGGCCAGGTCCGCACCAGCGGCGGGCACGGCTTCGCCGCCCTGGACCGCAACCGTCTGCGCGCGATCCTGCGACAGCGCTGCGCGGAGCTGGCGGTGGACGTGCGCTACCGCACGCCCGCCCCGCCGGTCGACCGGCTCTCGGCCGAGTACGACCTGGTGGTGGCCGCCGACGGCATCCACTCGGCCACCAGGGCGGCCCACCCGGACACCTTCCGCACCGAACTGGACGAGCGGAACTGCCGCTACATCTGGCTCGCCACCGACCGGGTCTTCGAGGCCTTCACCTTCATCGTCGAGGAGTTCGACTTCGGCGTCCTGCAGGTGCACGCCTACCCGTACAGCGCGACCCGCTCCACCTTCATCGTCGAGATCGCCGAGGACGCCTGGCGCCGCGCGGGCTTCGACGCCTTCGCCGCCCGGGAGTCGACGCGCGGCGAGAGCGACCACGAGAGCGTGGACCGCTGCGCGGAGCTGCTCGCCGGGCACCTGGACGGCCATCGGCTGATCCCCAACGCCTCCCGCTGGATCCGCTTCACCACGGTACGGAACGCCAGTTGGCGCCATGGCAACACGGTGCTGCTCGGCGACGCCGCGCACTCCGCGCACTTCTCGATCGGCTCGGGCACCAAACTGGCCCTGGAGGACGCCCTCGCCCTGGCTGCCGCGCTGAGCGAACAGCCCACCCTGGACGGCGCCTTGGCCGCCTACGAGGCCGAACGGCGGCCGGTGGTGGAGTCCACCCAGCGGGCCGCGCAGGCCAGCCTGGAGTGGTTCGAGACCATCGGGCGCCGTACCGGGCAGGGCATCGACCAGTTCGCCTTCAACCTGCTCACCCGCAGCCGTCGCGTCACCTACGGCAATCTGCGCGCCCGCGACCCCGGATTCACCGACGCGGTGGACGCCGCCACCGGCGGATCACCCGGGGTACCACCGATGTTCCGGCCGATGAAGCTCGGCACGCTGGAGCTGCGCAACCGCGTCGTGGTGCCCCCGCTCGCCACCTTCACCTCCCCCGACGCGCTGCCCAGCGCCTTCGACCGGGCCCAGTTGACCGCCCACGCGCTCGGCGGCGCCGGGCTGGTGATCGCCGGGATGACGGCCGTCAGCCCCGAGGGCCGGGCCACCGACCGCTGCCCCGGGCTGTGGAGCGACCGCCAGGAGGCGGCCTGGACCGAACTCCGCGACGCGGTAAGGGCGGTGAGCGACACCCCGGTCGGCCTCCAGCTCACCCACGCCGGCCGCCGGGCCGCGACGACCGTTCCCGGACCGGACGGCATCGGCCGCCCGCTCGCCGAGGGCTGGCCGCTGATCGCCGCCTCGCCGCTGCCCTGGGACACCGACAGCCCGACCCCGCACGAGGCCACCGACATCCAACTGACGGCCATCACCGCCGACTTCGCCGCCTCCGCCGAGCGCGCCGCCCGGGCCGGCTTCGACGTGCTGGAGCTGCAGTTCGGCCACGGGCACCTGCTCTCCTCCTTCCTCTCCCCGCTCACCAACCACCGCACCGACCACTACGGCGGCCCGCTCGCCCACCGGCTCCGGCTGCCGCTGGAGGTGCTGGCCGCCGTGCGCGCCGTCTGGCCCGCCGGCCGGCCGCTGCTGGTCCGGATCTCGGCCGCCGACTGGGCCCCCGGCGGCACCACCGAGGCCGAGGCGGTGGCGATCTGCCGGGCGCTGGCCGACGCCGGGGCGGACGCGGTGGACGTGTCCACCGGCGAGGTCGTGGCGCACCAGCGGCCGCCGTACGGGCGCGGCTACCAGACGCCGTTCGCCGAGCTGATCCGCGCCGCCACCGGTCTGCCCACCGTCGCGGTTGGCGCGATCTCCGGGCACGACGACGCCAACTCCGTCCTGCTCGCCGGCCGTGCCGACCTGGTCGCGATCGGCCGGGCCCAACTCCACGACCCGCTCTGGACCCTGCACGCCGCCGCCGACCAGGGCCACACCGGCCCGGGCGCCCGCTGGCCCGAACCCTGGCGGGCGGGCAGCCGCAAGCCGCCGGGCCCGGGCGCCGACCGGGTCGCCCCGCGGCTGCACCTGCTGCGCGAACCCGCCCCTCCCGTCCACCGCCGCTGGCTGCCCGATCGAACCGAGGAGTGAGCATGCCGGACCTGCCCCGCTTCACCGCCGCCGCCGTGCAGGCTGCCCCCGTCTACCTGGACCCGGCCGCCACCGTCGACAAGGCCGTCGCCCTGATCCACGAGGCCGCCGGACACGGCGCCCGACTGGTCGTCTTCCCCGAGGTCTTCGTCCCCGGCTACCCCTACTGGAACTGGACGATGACCCCGGTGCAGGGCTCGCCCTGGTACGAGCGGCTCTACCGCTCCGCCGTGGACGTCCCCGGACCGCACGTGGACACCCTGCGCGCCGCCGCCCGGCAGACCGGGGTGGTGCTGGTGATCGGCGTCAACGAACGCGGCCGACACAGCCTCGGGGTGCTCTACAACACCCTGCTGATCATCGGCTCGGACGGCGAACTCCTCGGTGTGCACCGCAAGTTGGTGCCCACCTGGGCCGAGAAGCTGACCTGGACCCAGGGCGACGGAAGCTCGCTGCGGGTGCACCGTACGGCCGTCGGCCCGCTCGGCGCGCTGGCCTGCGGTGAGAACACCAACACCCTGGCCCGCTTCACCCTGCTGGCCCAGGGCGAACTCGTCCACGCCGCAAGCTACATCGCCCTGCCGGTGGCCCCCGAGGACTACGACATGGCGGAGGCCATCGCGCTGCGCGCCGCCGCCCACTGCTTCGAGGGCAAGCTGTTCACGGTGGTCTCCTGCTCCACCATCTCGCCCGAGATGGTGGACCTGATCGCGGGCGAGGACCAGCAGGTACGGAAGCTTCTCGCCCGCCCGCGCAACGCGCTGTCCGGCGTCTTCGGCCCGGACGGCCGGGCGGTCACCGAGCCGCTGGTCGACGAGGAGGGCATCGTCTACGCCGAGATCGACCTCGGCCGCTGCATCCAGCCCAAGCAGATGCACGACATCGTCGGCCACTACAACCGCTTCGACGTCTTCCGGCTGCACGTGGACAACCGCCCGCTGCGGCCCCTGGTGTTCCCCGAGGAGCAGGCATGACCAACCACGACGACGACCGGATCGGCCGGGCTCGGGTCAACGACAGCCCGGAACTGCTCGCCTACTACGAGGAGTTGGCCAAACACGAGGCCGGCGCCCTGTGGACGGTGGCGAACGAGATCGAGCCCTGGTACCCGCAGCCGAAATCCGTCCCGGCGCTCTGGCGCTACACCGACCTACGTCCGCTGGTACGCAAGGCGCTCCCGCTGGTGAAGGCCGACGACGCGGGCCGCCGGGTGGTGATGCTGGTCAACCCGGGGCGCCGTGAACTCAGCGCCGCCGTCGGCCTGTTGTACACCGGCCTGCAGATCATGGGACCCGGCGAGGCGATGACCGCGCACCGCCACCAGGCCTCCGCGCTGCGCTTCGTCCACGAGGGCGCCGGCGCCTGGACCGTCGTGGACGGGCAGAAGCTCAAGGTCGGCCCGCGCGACTTCGCGATCACCCCCAACAACACCTGGCACGAGCACGGCAACGAGGCCGACGACAACCCGGTGATCTGGCAGGACGGCCTGGACATCCCGCTGGTCAACACCCTCGACGCCAACTTCTACGAGGTCCACCCCGAGCTCTACCAGCGCCCCGGCCCGGTGGTGAACTCCTCGCTGCTCAGCTACGGCGGCAACCTGCTCCCGTACGGCGTCGAGAAGTGGACCAGGCCGTACTCGCCGCTGCTCGGCTGGCCCTGGGAGCCCAGCTACCACGCGCTGTGCCAACTCGCCGGCGCCACCGAGGGATCACCCTACGACGGCGTGGTGATGGAGTACACCAACCCGGTCACCGGCGGCTCGGTGATGCCCACCATGGGCGCCCACCTGCAACTGCTGCGCCCCGGCCAGGCCACCCGCGCCCACCGGCACACCGGCTCGGTGGTCTACACGGCGGCCAAGGGGCGCGGCGTCTCGGTGATCGCCGGACAGCGCTTCGAGTGGGAGCAGGGCGACATCTTCGTCGTCCCGTCCTGGGCCTGGCACGAGCACGCGAACCTCGACCAGGGCGAGGACGCCTGCCTGTTCTCCTTCAACGACTTCCCGGTGATGCACTCGCTCGGCCTCTACCGCGAGGAGGCCTACCCGGACCACGACGGACACCAGCCCACCACCGCCTCGTAACAGGAGCCCCCGAGCCATGCACCTGCTGACCTACCGCACCGACGACGACGACACCCCGCGCCTCGGCGCCCGGATCGGTACCGACCGGGTCGCCGACCTGACCGCCCTCGCCACCGGCGCCGGGGTACAACTCCCGGGCGACCTACTCGGGTTGATCCGGGCCGGGGTGCCCGCGCTGGCCACCGCCCGGGAGCTGCTCGCCGGAGCGCCCGACACCCGGCCGCTCGCCGAGGTCTCGCTGCGCGCTCCGCTGCGCCCCGGCAAGATCATCGGCGTCGGCCTCAACTACGTGGAGCACGTGGCCGAGTCACACCGCACCCTGGACACCGAGCGCGAACTCCCGGACCGCCCGGTCCTGTTCGGCAAGCCCGCCACCGCCGTCACCGGGCCCGGCCAGCCGATCCTGCACAACGCCGACCTCACCAAGCAGCTCGACTGGGAATGCGAACTCGCCGTGGTGATCGGCGAACCCGCCTTCCGGGTGGCCGAACAGGACGCGCTGCGGCATGTGTTCGGCTACAGCATCGTCAACGACGTCAGCGCCCGCGACCAGCGCCGCTCCGGACAGTGGTTCTTCTCCAAGGGCCAGGACAGCTACGCCCCCTTCGGCCCGGTCGTGGTCACCGCCGACGAGATCCCCGACCCCCAGCGACTCGACCTCTCGCTGAAGGTCAACGGCGAGCTGCGGCAGAACTCCAACACCCGGCACATGCTGTTCGGCATCGCCCGGCTGATCGCCGACATCTCCTCCGGCATGACCCTGGAAGCGGGCGACGTGATCGCCACCGGCTCCCCCTCGGGCGTGGGAGCGGGGATGGTCCCGCCGCAGTTCCTCCAGCCCGGCGACCTGGTCGAAGCCACCATCGAGCGGATCGGCACCCTCGCCAACCCCGTGATCGACGCCCGCTGACCCCGTGACCGAAGCCCGCCGAAGGGAGCACCCGCTGATGCCGACGTACCGGATCGGCCAGATCGTCCCGAGCTCCAACGTCACCATGGAGACCGAAGTCCCCGCCCTGCTGCGGGCCCGCGAGACCGTCGCCCCCGAACGGTTCACCTTCCACTCCAGCCGGATGCGGATGACCAGGGTCACCCCGGAGCAGCTGCGGGCCATGGACGCCGAGTCCGACCGCTGCGCCGCCGAACTCTCGGACGCCCGGGTCGACGTGATCGGCTACGCCTGCCTGGTCGCGGTGATGGCCACCGGTCCCGGCTACCACCGCGAGGCCGAGCAGCGGCTGCACCGGCGCACGGTCGAGAACGGCGCCCCCGCACCCGTGGTCACCAGCGCCGGCGCCCTGGTCACCGGCCTGCACACGCTCGGCGCCAAGAAGGTCGCCATGGTCACCCCGTACCTGCGGCCGCTGGCCCGCACGGTGGTCGACTACCTCGCCCAGGAGGGCATCGAGGTACTCGACCACGCCGCCCTGGAGATCGCCGACAACCTCGACGTGGCCGCCCATGACCCGGCCCGACTGCCCGCGATCGCCAAGGGCCTCGCACACACCGAGGCCGACGCCGTGGTGCTCTCCGCCTGCGTACAGATGCCCTCGCTGTCCGCCGTCGAGGAGGCCGAGCAGCAACTCGGCAAGCCGGTGGTCTCGGCCGCCATCTGCACCACCCACCAACTCCTGCGCGCCCTCGGCCTGCCCGCCCACGCCCCCGGCGCCGGGCACCTGCTCTCCGGCGCCTACGCCTAAGGCGCCTGCACCCGGCACCGTCGCCACCGCTATGATCACCGCCAGTCGTCGGGGAGGAGGGCCCACGCATGTCGGAGACCGCACCCCGGCCCAGCTCCCTGATCCACACGGTCTACGGCGAGTACGTCCGCCGCCTCGGCGGCTGGATATCGATCGCCGACCTGATCGCGCTGATGGCCGAGCTGGACGTCGACGCCCAGGCCGTCCGCTCGGCGATCTCCCGGCTGAAGAAGGGCGGCACCCTGCTCCAGGAACGCCACGCGGGCACCGGCTACCGCCTCGCCCCCGCGATGGACCCGGTGTTCGAGGAGGGCGACCGCCGGATCTTCCACAGCCTGGAGCCCGCCGAACTCGCCGACGGCTGGGTGGTGGCGGTCTTCTCGGTGCCCGAGTCCGAACGCGCCCACCGCCACCAGTTGCGCTCCCGGCTCAGCTGGCTCGGCTTCGGCAACGCCGCCCCCGGCGTCTGGCTGGCGCCCGCCCGGTTGCTGCCGGACGCCCGCCGCCTGTTGGAGCGCCTCGGACTGAGCGCCTACGTCCACCTCTTCCTCTCCGCCGAGTACGCGGGCTTCGCCGAACTCCCTACAGCGGTGGCGAGTTGGTGGGACCTCCCGGCGATCGAGGCGCAGTACGCGGCCTTCACCGACGCCTGGCGCCCGGTCGCCGAGGAGCTACGCGGGCAGGAGCGGACCGACCCGGTCGAGGCGTTCCGGGACTACGTGCCGATGCTCACCGAGTGGCGCCGGCTGCCCTACCTCGACCCAGGGCTGCCCGAGCCACTGCTGCCCGCCGACTGGAACGCCGTCCCGGCCCGCGCCGTCTTCACCGAGTTGCACGAACGGCTCGCCGAGCCCAGTCTGCGGTACGTCGAGAAGGTCACCGGACTGTCCCACTCCTAGGGGCGTGTCCTGCGGATCTTCGCCGGGTCCACGACGCTCCCCCGGCCTCCGGCCGGGAGGTGCCCCCCAGGGCACGAGACGCCTCGCCGCGGCCTGATCCGACAAGACCCGCAAGACACGCCCCAGGAGCCGCCATGTCCACCGGAAAGACCGACCACACCCCCGCCGACCTGCTGATCCGCGCCGCCGCCGTCCACACCCTCGACCCCGGGCGCGCCCCCGGCGAGCCGCCGCAGCGGGCGGTCGCCGTCACCGGCGGCCGGATCACCGCCCTCTCCCCCGAGCCCGACGGCCTGGACGCCCTGATCGGCCCCGACACCGAGCTGGTGGACGCCCCGGACGCGACCGTGCTGCCCGCCTTCGACGACACCCACACCCATCTGATCCTGGCCGGCCACAGCGTCCACGGCGTCCCCGTTCACCGGGCCCGGAACCTCGCCGAGTTCCTCGGACTGATCCGCGAGCGCGCCGCCCGCACCCCCGCCGGGGCGTGGATCCGCACCACGGTCAACTGGCAGGAGGTGCTGCTGGCCGAACAACGGCTGCCCACCACCCGGGAGTTGGACACCGCCACCGTCGACCACCCGGTGCTGGTGCGCCGCGGCGCGTACAACATGGTGCTCAACTCCGCCGCGCTGCGGCTGGCCGGGATCACCGAGGCCACCGAGGCACCGCCCGGCGGGATGATCGAGCGCGACGAGCAGGGGCGACTGACCGGCCGGCTGATCAACCGGGCGATCGAGCTGGTCGAGCGGGTGCTGCCGCGCCCGGACCTCACCGAGCGGATCGCGGGCCTGCGCGCGGCGTCCGAGGACTTCGCCGCGACCGGGATCGGCACCGTCCGCGACTGCCTGGTCCCGGTCGAGGACCTCGACGTGCTGGACGCGGCCCGCGCCGAGGACGCGCTCGCCGTCCGGGTCCGGGTGCTGGTCTCCGGCTTCGCCGCGCGGACGCCCGAGCAGGTGGACGCACTGCTGGACCGGATGGACGAGTGGCAGGCGAACGGCCGGGACGACGACCGACTCCGCCTGTGGGGTGTCAAGTTCGGCATCGACGGCGGCTTCGAGGCGGGCGCGCTGGAGGAGCCGTACCGGGGGCAGCCCTGCTACCACGGGCGGCTGCTCTGGGAACCGGAGGACCTGCTCGCCGCGGTGGACCGGGTGGTCGAGCGCGGCCGGCGGGTCGGTGTGCACGCCTGGGGCGACCGCGGCCTGCGGGTGTTGCTGGACGTCTTCGAGCAGGTGCTGAAGCGCCGCCCCGGCCTGCCGCCCGGCACGCTGGTGGTCGAGCACGGTGGACTGGCCCGGGCCGACCAGCGGGCCCGGGCGATCGCGCTCGGCATCCCGGTGACGGTTCAGCACCCGCTGCTGCACGACGGCGCGCTCACCCAGCAGCGCGTGTGGGGAGAGGAACGCACCGCCGCGCTGTTCCCGCTGCGGGAGTGGCTGGACGAGGGGGCGCAGCTCTCGGCCGGCTCGGACTTCCCGGTCGGCCCGTACGGGGCGATGGTGTCGGTGTGGGGCATGACCACCCGCGACACCACGGCCGGGGTGGTCGGCCCGGAGCACGCGATCGAGCGGGCCGAGGCGATCGCGCTGCACACCGTCAACGCCGCCCGGCTGACCGGCGAGGGCGGCAGGCGCGGCAGCCTGCGGCCGGGCCACCTCGCCGACCTCACACTGTGGCCGCTGGACCCACTGAACTGCCCGGTGGACGCGCTGCGCGGGCTGCGGCCCGTCCGCACGGTGGTCGGCGGGCGGACCGTGCACCGGAGTTGACGGTCCGTCAGGCAGCGATGAGCTCCCGCAGATCGATGCCGCGGTGCAGCGCGCGCAGGTCATCGTGCAGGGTGGACGGCGGGACGACGAGCACGCCGCACGGCGCGTGGTCGAGGCAGTAGCGGCTGACCGAGCCGCGCACCAGTCGGCGCAGCCGCCCGCGCGCCGAGCCATGGCGGCCGGCACTGATCACCAGCAGGTCGCCCGGCCGGTCGGCCATCTCGGCCAATACCCGGCCGGCCTCGCCGCGCATGACCAGCGGCCGCACCGGCACGCCGACCGGCAGGCCACCGAAGGCCTGCTCCAGCGCGCGCTCCAGCCGGGCCTCGGCGGCGTCCCGCCAGGCACGGAGCAGCGGCGGGCACGGCCGGGCGCGGTAGTTGCGCTCTCCGCCGACCGGGGTCCAGGCGAGCACCGGGACCAGCACGGCCCGCCGGGCCCGGGCCTCCTCGGCCGCCCGGTGCAGGGCGGTGAGGCTGTGCAGCGAACCGCTGACTCCGACGATGACGCGCGCGACGTCCGACATGATCCTTCGCTTTCCGATACCGAGGCTGTTCAGTGTCTGCGATTATGCTGCCATCATCTCACCTCAACCTGCAAATCAAAGGCATTAACTGAATATGGCCTTGCATCGCCCGTTGAACGGCTTGGCTTCCCCTACCTCGGCCGGACCTCCTGCAACAGCCCCCAGGTGAAGTCGGCCGTACACGAGCGCACCCGCCCGTCCGCGTCCGGCGCCTCGAAGTCCAGCTGGAACCGGTTCGGCGCACTCCCCTCACGCGGCCGGGCCCCCGGGAAGGCGGCGCCCACGTCGCCCACCACACAGCTCCACGGCACCAGGTCGGCCAGCGTCCGCAGCTCGGGCGCGGGGGCGCCCGCCGCCCGGACCAGCCACTCGTTCAGCAGCGGCACGCCGATCTCGGCCGGGCCGAGCAGGATCTCGAAGCGCAGGTCCGGCCAGAGCGGCAACACCCATTGCCGCGCCACGCACGCCAGATCCCCGATCCGACGCGGCAGGCCCGCCTCCGCCGGCCCGAGCACGGCGGCGTACCGAGCGGCGCCACGCGGGAACCGGGGCGCGCGGACCATCGCCTGCCAGCGCTTGTTCGCCTCCCGCATCGAGGCACGGGTGGCGCCGAGCCGCCGCACCGCGTCCTCGACCAGGTCGGGGCGGTAGTCGGCCATCCGGCGCAGCAGAACGAGCTGGAACTCGGTGACCCCGAAGCCGTTGATCGCCATACCGGCAGGCTAGGACCTGCCCCGACGCTCAGGCCCGGCACCCGGGCCCGGCTCCCAGAACTCCGGGGCCCTCCGAGGCCGGCGACCAGCGTTCGAGCACCTGTTCGATTAGAGGCGTACGCTGGCCCCATGCACAGCACCGTCCACCTCCAGCCCTCGCTGTTCGACGACGCCGACACCGGGGACATCCGCCTCGGCCGGCTCGACGGCCTGCGGCGGCTGGTGCTCGGCGACGGTGCCTGGCTAGACGTGCTGCCCGGCTGGCTGCACGGAGCGGACCGGCTGTTCGAACAGCTGGCCGCAACCGTGCCCTGGCGGGCCGAGCGGCGCGAGATGTACGAGCGGACGGTCGACGTGCCGCGACTGCTCGCCTCCTATCCGGCGGAGGCCGAGCCGCCGCACCCCGTCCTCGGCGAGGCCCGGACGGCGCTGAGCCGGCACTACGCGAAGGAACTGGGCGAGCCGTTCCGCACCCTCGGGCTCTGCTACTACCGGGACGGCCGGGACAGCGTGGCCTGGCACAGCGACCGGATCGGGCGGGGAGCCCGCGAGGACACCATGGTGGCGATCCTGTCGGTCGGCGAGCCGCGCATCCTGGCGCTGCGGCCGCGGTTCGGCGGCGGAGCCGTCGTTCGCCGGCCGCTCGGCCACGGGGACCTCGTGGTGATGGGCGGCTCCTGCCAGCGCACCTGGGAGCACGCGGTCCCGAAGACGGCCCGCCCGGTGGGCCCGCGGATCAGCATCCAGTTCCGGCCGCGCGGGGTCGCCTGAGGCCCCGCTTGCCGCCCGCCGGTCGGACGCGGAGGCTGGCGAGTGGGGCCGACGGCACCAGGAGGGCGTATGCCGAAGGCGGGCAGGTACCGCGAGGGCGTCCCGTGCTGGGTCGTACTGACCACCCCGGACGTCCCGCGGGCGGAGCGCTTCTACGGCGCGCTGTTCGACTGGGAGTTCGTCCCGACCGGCCCCGGCGAGGCGGTCGCCACCCGCCACGGCGCCCAGGTCGCGGCGATCACCTCGTCACCCGTCGCCCCGGCCGCCGCCTGGACCACCTACCTCGCCTGCCCCGACCTGCGCCGCACCACCGCGCAGATCCGGGCCTCCGGTGGCCGGATCACCCGCGAGCCGTACGAGGTGCCCGACCAGGGCCGCGCGGCCCTCGCCGTCGATCCGCTCGGCGCGCCCTTCGGCCTCTGGCAGGGCGAGGCCGTCGAGGGCGCCGGACTGGTCAACGAGCCGGGCACACCCACCTGGAACGAGCACCTCTCCCCCGACCCGGACGCCGCCCGCGCCTTCTACCGCCGCGCCTTCGGCTACGGCTACGACCGCCCCCGCGCCGGCCACACCCTCGCCCGGGTCGCGGGCCTGCCCGCCTGCAGCATCGGCCCCTCCGGCGCACCGCAGGCCACCGCCGCCTGGCGCATCCAGTTCGGGACGGCCGACGCCGACCGCACCGCCGCCCGACTCCGCGCCCTCGGCGGCACCGTCCTCACCGACCCCGCACCCACTCCCTTCGGCCGCTCGGCGCTGGTCCGGGACGGCGCCGGCGCGGAGTTCGTCCTGATCGCCGTCCCACCCGACGAGTCCGCGGAGGCCGCCTGAGACGACCGGCAGCCACAACCGCGCAAGGGCGAACCGGTGCGCGAGCGGCTCGACCCGGCCGCCCCAACTCCACTGCCCCCAACTCGCCGGTGAGGAGCACGCGTTCGCCCACGGCCACCGCCGACCCACCGGGCCCATGAGCAGGCTGTCCGTCACTGCCGCTACGGTGAGCCCATGAGTTCCTTCCTGACCGTGTATCTGACCAACCTCGAGGACAAGCACACCCTGGCCGGCTGCGCCAGCGAGGCCGTGCTCGAAGAGGTACGCGGGTTCTTCGGCACCGGCCTGGACCGCGCCGACCAGGAGTTCGCCGACCAGATCGCGGACGGCGCCCCCAGCGCCTACGAAGCACTGCGCGCGGTGGTGTACGGCGGGCCGTTCGACAAGGAGCACGCGTTCCAGTACGGGTACGCGTACCAGCGCCTCTGCAGGATCGACGCGTCCGTCCTCGACAACCGCTCCTTCGGCCCCTTCCGGGGCCTGTGGCTGGACGAGGTCGACCAGGGCCTGCGCGCGTACGGCGTCACCGCCGTCTCGGTCTCGGACTTCCAGTACGGCAGCGACTTCCCCACCGAACTCCCCTACTGCGCCGAGGTGTCCTGCGGCGAGTGGTCTCCCGAGCAGTGCCGGGGGGCGCTCCGGCAGTTCGAGCTCGCCGAGCGCGAGGGCCGCACGCCGGCGCTGGAGCGCGAGGTGGCCGAGGCCGTCGGGGAGGTCCTCGGCTGGCTCCGCAGGGCGCAGGAAGTCGAGGAGTACGGGGTCATCGGCTTCGTCTCCTGAGCCGCCCGAACCGCGCCGGCTACGCCCTCAAGGCCTTTCGGGACTTCCCGTCTCCGACGGGACCCCGGCTGCCCGCCGACCTCGCCCAGGTCGGCCTGCGGATCTCCCACGAACTGGGCTCCGACCGCCAGCCGTCCTGAACCCGGCTCCGCCCGGGAACGCGCACGGGGTCCGATACCTGAATAGGTACCGGACCCCGTCCGACAGTGGAGCGCCAGGCCCGGGTTGCACGGACTCTCCCTACTGAAAGTAGGACGTGCTCTGGTAGCACCGCTGACGCCTGACGAGGAATCATCTCCCTCGCGACAGGAAGTACAGTAGCAGCTCCGTGATCAGGCACCGAATCGGAGGCGAAACCGGCATGACGAGCGCTCAACCCGAGGTCGTTCCGTATGCGGACGGACGGCTGCTGGACGTCCACCGCCCGACCGCCGGCACCGCCGGGCCCGCCCCGGTCGTGCTGCTCTGGCACGGCTCGGGCCCCGACGAGCGCGACGTGATGGGAACGCTCGCCCAGGAGGCCGCCGGGCTCGGCCTGTTGGTGCTCGTCCCGGACTGGCGCTCCGACCGCGAGGACGGCGGCCGCGCCGAGCTGCTCGCCTCCCTCTCCTTCGCCCGCCGCAACGCCGGTGCGTACGGCGGGGGCCCGGAGCGCTTCGTCCTGGCCGGCTGGTCGCTCGGCGGCCGGGAGGCGATCGCCGTGGCCACCCACCCCGGGACCCCCGCCGAGCTGCGTCCCACCGCCGCCGTCGGCATCGCCTCCGCGTACGGCCGCCCGGCCGCCACCACCGGCGACTGCCCGCTGGACCTGCTCACGGCAAGCCCCTCCCCCGTCCCGATCCACCTGGTGCACGGCACGGCGGACGAGGTGGTTCCGGCGGAACTCACCCGCCGATTGCACGCCGTGGTACCGACGGCCGAGTTGCTCGAACTCCCCACCGACCACGCCGGCGTGATCATGACCGCCTACAGTCCCGAGGCCAAGCGCTGCCTCCCCGCCACGGACCCCGACACCCTGAGCGCCGGCCGCCGCACCGCCGCCGTCCTCGCCCGGGCCGCCGGACTGCCGTAGCCGGACGCCCCGGACGCCTCCGACCGCGCTGCGGGCCACCGACCGTAGGACGGGTCCACCGGCCGAAGGACGCTCCACCGGCCGCAGGGCTCAGTTCCCCGCCACCAACTCCCGCAGCCCGTCACCGCGTTCCAGCGCCTCCAGGTCCCGCTGGAGCGGCGGCCGCGGCACGGTCAGCACCGGGCAGGTGGCGTGCCGCACGCAGTAGGCGGTGACCGACGGCCGGATCAGCCGGGACAGGCAGCCGCGCTCCCGGCTCGCGCCGAGCACCAGGACGTCCCCGGGCCGGTCGGCGCAGCGCACCAGGCTGTGACCGGTCTCCCCGCGGACGGCCTGGCAGCGCAGCCGGGCGCCGGCGTGGCGCCCGGCGAAGGCCTCGTCGAGCGCCCGCCGCAGCCGCGCGACGGCGGCGTCACGGCCGGTGTTAAGCACCGGCGGGCAGACGGAGCGGCGGTATCCGAGTTCGTCACCGGGCGGGGTCCAACAGAGCACCGCGAGCACCTCGACGTCCACGCGCCGGGCCTCGGCGACCGCGTGGTGGAGGGCGGCGAGGCTGCCGAGTGAGCCGCTGACGCCGACCACGAGCCGGCCCCCGTCCGCACCCGTGTCCGCCATGGCCCGCCCCTGCCTCTCCGCCCGCGTCACCGAACCAAACCGATCCGATCCGGACCATGTCGTCCGCACCCGACCGGTCCCTGCTGTGTGACCCCAGCAAAGCCGCCGACACCCGCCCGGCCCCGCCCGTTGACACGGCTCTGACGCCGCGCCCGACGTTCCGTACGCGTCCCTGATGCCCGCGGGGCCCGTCAGGCCTCCGGCGGCTCCGTCTCCCACAGGTCGGCGAACATCCTGTCCAGGTGCTCCTCGCCGATCGGCGGGACCGGCAGCGGGTGGGTGGCCTGCGCGCGGAAGCCGTCCAGCAGCAGGGCGAGGTAGCGGCGCCAGAGGTCGGGGCGCAGCTCGGCGGCGGCGGGCAGGGCGCGGCAGAGCGGGCCGAGCAGGAAGAGCAGGTCCATGGTGACGACGTCGCGCCGCATGGTGCCCTGCTCCTGGGCGCGGGCGATGAGGGCACCGACGGTGGCGGCGTGCCCGCGGCTGATCTCGATCATGCCGGGGATGGTGGGGATGGCCTGGGTGACCAGGTCGTTGATGCCCCGGTCGGCGGCGACGAGTTCGAAGATCCCCCCGAAGTAGCGTTCCAGTCCGGCCCAGGCGTCCTCGGAGGCGAGCGCCTCCTCCCCCGCTGCGGCCAGACCGGCCCCGGCGTCCGCGAAGACCTCGGCAATCAGCGCCTCGCGGGTCGGGAAGTGCCGGTAGAGGGTGGCGTTGCCGACTCCGGCCTCCTTGGCGATCTGGTCCAGGGGGACGTCGAGGCCGTGGCGGGAGAACATGTCGCGGGCGGCGGCGAGCAGCAGGTCGCGGTTGCGCTGCGCGTCGCGCCGGAGCCGTCCCGGGGGGTTCGCGCTGCTCGGTGCCATGCCCCGACCCTAGCAACCGGACGGCCCCCCGGCGTTCAGCGGCTCGACACCCGCGCCGACAACTACCCTGAGGGGAAACGGAGAAGTCAAGTCCGAAACGGCCGGAGGGTACGGGGGATTGATGGCCACGGTGACGGAGTTGCGGTACTACCCGGTGAAGGGCTGCGCCGGGGTGGTGGTGGAGCAGGCGGAACTCACCCGGGCCGGGCTGGCCCATGATCGCTCGTTCATGGTGGTGGACGCGAAGGGCGTGTTCCGCTCCCAGCGCCGGGACCGGCTGCTGGCCACGGTGCGTCCGAGCGTCCTCGGCGACGGCGATCGGCTGGCCCTGGCCGCGCCCGGGGTGGAGCCGGTGGCGTTCGCCGTGGACACCGGGGGTCCGCGCCGCGAGGTGCGGATGTTCGACAGCCCCTATCTGGGCATCGACCAGGGCGAGGAGGCCGCCGGATGGCTCTCCGAGGTGCTGGGCGCCCCCAGCCGGCTGGTCCGGGTGCCGCCGGAGCACGACCGGGTGACCGACGGGCTGACCCCGGGGACCTCAGGTTTCGCCGACAGCTCCGCCGTGCACCTGCTGTCGCGTTCCTCTCTGGACGACTTCAACGCGCGCTCCGGCGAGGCCCCGCTGTCGCTGGACCGGTTCCGTCCGAACCTGGTGGTGGACGGCTGGCCGGAGCCGCACACCGAGGACCTGCTCCGCCGATTCGCCGTCGGCGGAGCCGAGTTGGGGTACACCAAGCTGGCGATCCGCTGTGCGGTGACGCTGGTGGACCAGTCGACCGGCGCCAAGGCCGGCCCGGAGCCGCTGCGCACACTGGCCCGCTACCGTCGGGCGGCGGCCGGCGGGGTGGCGTTCGGCAGCAAGTTCGCGGTGCTGCGGCCGGGCACGCTGCGGGTCGGGGACGAGCTGGCGGTGAGCGCCTGGGGGGCGTCCGAACTGTAGGGCACGTCCTGGACCGTTCCCGGTACGCCCGTGGCCCCGGCGGGGAGGTCCGCCGGGGCCGCGGTCGTGCCGGGAGGTGTCAGCAGGTCTGGTCGATCAGGGAGAACGTGGCGTAGTGGTCGCCGGTGTAGTAGTCCTCCTGGTCCTGCTGGCCGGTCACGATCCGGCGGGCGCCGCGGGTCGGGGCGCCCGGGGTGATGACGGTGTACTCGTGGTAGTACCCGTAGGACTGGCCGGGCAGGACGCTGTCTCTGTTCTGGAACACCACGCCGTCCTGCGAGTACGGGAACGGCCCGCCGGTGGCGATCAGGTTGAGGGTGTCCGTGGCCTCCGGCGGAAGGGTGGACAGGCACACCGTGCCGCTCACGTCGGCGTGCGCGTCGGTGGCGACGGCGACGGGGGCGAGGGTCATCAGGGCGACGGCGGTGATGGCGGCGGCGCGGGTCTTCCACGCGCGTAGAGTGCGGGTCATGCCCATCAGTGTGGCGGGCCACCGACAACTCCGGAAGCCCTCAGTCAACTTTTTACCCACGGGTAACTCACCCGCCCCACCAGCGACTTCACCCGTACGCCCACCCCCAGGAGCCCCCTCCCCGAAGCCGTCCACGAACCGTCGGCACCGCCCTTGGGTCGACCGCCGTCGAACTACCGAGAGCGGCCCTGTCGGCCTGCTCACACCTTCACGGCCCTCCCACAAGGCGTCACCGACGCCGCATAGAGTGGCGCACCGTGTCGGGCCGGAACGATCTCTGACGGGGTGGACATGGGTACGGGAGCGGGCACTTCGCTGACGGCGCACCAGCTGATCGGACTGCTGGTCGACCCGGGCGGCTTCCGCAGCTGGGACGAACCTCCGGCCGGGCCACTCGCCGACCCCGGCTACCGCGCCTCACTCGACCGGGCCCGCGAACGCACCGGCCTGGACGAGGCCGTGCTCACCGGCCTCGGCCTGATCGACGGACGGCCGGTCGCCCTGGTCGCCTCCGAGTTCCGCTTCCTCGGCGGCTCGATCGGCGTCGCCACCGCCGAACAGATCACCCGGGCCGTCGAGCGCGCCACCGCCGAGCGGCTGCCGCTGCTCGCCCTGCCGGTCTCCGGCGGCACCAGGATGCAGGAGGGATCGGCGGCCTTCCTCTGCATGCTCCGCATCACCGCCGCCGTCCAGGCGCACCGCGCGGCCGGCCTCCCCTACCTCACCTATCTACGCAACCCCACCATGGGCGGGGTCTTCGCCTCCTGGGGCACGCTCGGCCAGCTGGTCTTCGCCGAGCCCGGCGCCCGGCTCGGCTTCCTCGGCCCGCGGGTCTACGAGGAGCTGCGCGGCGTGGAGCTGCCGGCGGATGTCCAGCGGGCGGAGACGCTGGCCGAGCGCGGGCTGGTGGACGCCGTGGTGCCACCGCAGGAGCTGCGCGAGCTGCTCCGCCGCACGCTCGCCGTCCTCGGCACGACTCCTCCCCCTCATCCGGACGCCGCCCACGCCGGTACGGGCGTCGCCCACGTCGAGGAGGTCGAGGCCGACGAGCACCCCGACGCGTGGGACTCCGTCCGCCGCACCCGCCGCCCCGACCGCCCCGGCACCCGCGAGCTGCTCCGCCGCACCGCCGAGGAGCTGGTGCTGCTGGACGCGCCCGGCGGCCGCGGCGGTGCGCTGGTCCGGGCCCTCGCCGTACTCGGCGGCCGGCCCGTCCTGGTCGTCGGCCAGCAGCGGCAGAGCCCGGAGCACGAGCGCCCCTTCACCGCCGCCGACCTGCGGGCCGTCCGTCGCAGCGCCCGGCTCGCCGAGCAGCTGGGGCTCCCGCTGGTCACCGTGGTGGACACGGCCGGGGCCGAGCTCTCCGCCCAGGCCGAGCTGGACGGGATCGCGGTGGAGATCGCGCACTGCCTGACCACCCTGCTCGCGCTACGCACGCCCGTCCTCGCCGTCCTGCTCGGCCAGGGCTCCGGCGGCGGCGCGCTGGCACTGCTCCCGGCCGACCGCGTACTCGCCGCCGGGCACGCCTGGCTCGCGCCGCTACCGCCGGAGGGCGCTTCGGCGATCGTCCACCGGGACGGCGAGCACGCCGCCGAGCTGGCCCGCGCCCAGGGCATCGGCGCGCACCAGCTGGCGGAGGTCGGGCTGGTGGACCAGGTGGTGCCGGAGCTGCCGGACGCCGCCGAGGAGCCGAAGGCCTTCTGCGCCCGGATGGGAGCCGCCATCGGTACGGCGCTCGACACCCTGGCCGCCACCGGGGAGACGGACCGGCTCGCGGCCCGGGCCGCCCGGCACCGGCGGCTGGGCGACGCTCGGCGAGGCGACACCTCCGGGCTGTGACGCCGAGGTGTGGCGCCGGGCACAGATCGTCTGCACCCAAAGTGGCGTGACCGGGCCGTCCGGTGACAGCCGCCGTGCCCGAACGGTGAGTGCGCTCACAGACGAATCGAGCCTACGACGGGCGGTAGTGGCGACTCCCCGGTGCTTGACAGGCCATCGCCCGGGACGCCGCCCGACCGATGCTTTCCCAGGTCAGCACCGGTCCGGGCACCCACCACCGCCGCCCCTTCGAATCCACGGCGCCCGCCGCGCGTACGACCGGGCGTCGTAACCAGGGGGTCTTGGCTGCAGCCTCCCCGGTCTGGCAACAATGGCTCTCGTCGTCAGCCGCACCGGCCCCTGTCCCGCCGGTGAACGGCTCACCGCCAAGTCACGCCCCTGCGACCGTCATGGCCCCTGTCCGGCCGCGGTCCTGGGTGGGGCGTGACTCGGCCCAACCTGATTGAGGTCCCGTTTTACATGCCCGCTTTCAAGCTCCGTATGCGCACTTCCGCCACGATCCTCGCCGGCACCGCCGGTCTGAGCGCCCTGGGCGCAGGCGTTCTGCCCGCCACCGCGAACGCCGCCACCGTGTCCCCGAAGACCATCGCCGCCCAGATCGTCCCGGCGAACCAGCTGGCCTCGTTCAGCCACATCATCTTCCACGAGTCCAGCTGGAACGTGCACGCGACCAACCCGAGCTCGGGCGCCTACGGTCTGGGTCAGGCGCTGCCGGCCTCCAAGATGGCCTCCGCGGGTAAGGACTGGAAGACCAACCCGCGCACCCAGATCAAGTGGGCGCTGAACTACATGAACACCCGCTACGGCAGCCCGAACGCCGCCTGGGCCTTCTGGCAGACCCACCACTGGTACTAAGCCGACCGACCACCGGCGTACCGGCTTCCACCCGTCTCCTGACCACTCTCCCCTCACCCCGGGGGTCGGACAGGGACCACCGGGGTGACCCGAGAGGGCCCGGGCCCGCGCGATCCGCGTGGCCCGGGCCCTCCCGTGGTTTCCCAGCCGCTCACAGCTCCCCGGTTCGGGGCTCTCCGGTTCACGACTCCCGGCTGACAGCCCGCCGTTCGCAGCCCCCCGGTTCACCGCCCGCCGTTTCACAGCTCCCCGGTTCACAGCTCGCCGGTGAGCCCGAGCAGCTCGCGCATCCGCGCGTATTTGGCGGCCAGCCGCTCGGCGGTCGCCCGGTCCAACGAGGCCAGCCGGGCCGGGTCGGAGTTGTGCGCCAGATCGGCCCGCTTGACCAGCAGCGCGCCGGGCGTGGCCAGGATGCGCGCGGTGTACTCCTCCACCGGCTCATCCGGGCGGCGGGTGAGCGCGTCCACGATCGCCTTGGTCTCCGCCGGCAGCGCGGCCGCCGCCAGCCACTCCCGGCTCAGCCGGTCGTCCTCGACGGTGTCGTGCAGCCAGCCTGCCGCGATCTGCGCCTCACTCCCGCCGCGTGCGGCCGTCCCGGCGGCGACCGCCACGATGTGCTCGCTGTACGGATGCCCGTTCTTGTCGACCTGCCCCTGGTGGGCGCGACGTGCGACGTCCTCCACCTCGGACAGGCTCAGATACTGCTGCTCCATCGGCTCATCGTAGGCCCGTGATCTTCGCGGTGGCGGCTGCTGGTTAACTGCCCCGGGGCTCCGACGGCGCCTGGGGGCCACCGCCCCGGGGGTTGGCGGCCCTCTGGCGGGCTACCCATGCCGCCGCACCCGGCAGACCCGTCCGAGCGACCCGAGGAACCATGCCATCCCTGCATCCGCTGCTGTCCGGCTTCGCCCCGATCTGGGTCCTGACCGGGATCGGCTACCTCGTCGGCCGCACCGGACTGCTCGGGCCGCAGGCCGAAGTGGTGCTGAACCGGTTCGTCTTCCACGTCGCGATGCCGGCCGCGCTCTTCCTGATGATCGCCCGCACCCCGCTGGACCGCTTCGCCAACTCCTCGATGCTCGCCTTCGCGGCCGGCACCGCCGTCGCGACCGGCCTCGGACTGCTCGCCGGACGCCTGCTCTTCCGACGCAAGCCCGGCGAACTGGCCATCGGCGCGATGGCCTCCGGCTACGTCAACTCGGCCAACCTCGGCATACCCGTGACCATGCAGGTCCTCGGCGACGCGTCCTTCGTCGCTCCCGTGGTGCTGTTCCAGATCCTGCTGGTCACCCCCGCCGTCCTCGCCGTCCTGGACAGCGGCGCGGCCGGCCGCCGGGCCCTGCTCACCCTGCCGCTGCGCAACCCGATCCTGCTCGCCACCGCACTCGGCGCCGTCGTCTCCGCGACCGGGCTGCACCTGCCCGCCGAGCTGAACCGTTCCGGCGAACTGCTCGGCGGCGCCGGAGTACCCACCGCCCTGATCGCCCTCGGCATGTCCCTGCACAACCGCCCGCCCGCCGACGGCCGTTCGCGCCGTACCGAGGTCGGGCTGACCGTCGCGATCAAGACCCTGGTCCAGCCGCTCGCCGCCCTCGCCGTGGCGGGCCCGCTGCTCCACCTGCCGCCCCATCAGCTGCTCACCGTGGTGCTCTTCTCCGCGCTGCCGACGGCGCAGAACGTCTACACCTACGCCCGCGAGTACGGGCAGGGCTCCGTCCTCGCCCGGGACGCGGTGCTCTGGTCGACGCTGATCTCGATGGCGACCCTGTCCGTCATCAGCTGGGCCCTCGGGCCCGCGTAGCCCGTCTCAACTCCCGCCCCGGGCGGCGGCCACGACAGCGGTCATCGCCTCCAGAAAACGCCGGGCCGTCGCCAGCTCCGCCGGGTCGAACCGGCCCATCTCCGCCACCAGGTCCCCGATCAGGCCGCCGAAGAAGCCCTGCCCCAGCTCCATCGCCCGCTCCTCCACCACCAGCCGGACCTTCCGCCGGTCCCGCGGATCGCGCTCACGGCGGATCAGCCCGAGCCGCTCCAGCCGGTCCACCAGCCCGGTGGTCCCCGCCGAGTTCAACCGCAGCGCCTCCCCGAGCCGCCCCGGGGTGACCGCCTCTCCGGCCCGGGCAGCGTCCAGCAGGTGGATCAGCGCCCGCAGATCGGTCGGATGCAGGCCGTTCCGGGCCGCGAACTCGGCCCCGAACAGGTCGAGTTCGACCGTCAGACCACGCAGCAGATGGACCAGCCGCATCGGCTCCTCAACCTCGGACACCCTGTCGTCCTTCCTCGGGCAGTCGCATGCCAGTATTCTCTCGTTCAGCGAGATACTCGCCCAACAAGTGATTCATTATCCGACCCAGTCGGTGATCACACCACACTGCGGAGGCCCATCATGTCCACCCGCACCGCCCCCTTCCTCGCCGCCTACGACGCCTTGCTCGCCCGCTGGCCCGTCCCGGTCGAACCCCTCGCCGTCCGCACCCCGCACGGCACCACCCGGATCAACGCCTGCGGCCCCACCGACGGCCGCCCCCTCGTCCTCCTCCACGGCGGCGGCGCCACCTCCACCATGTGGTTCGCCAACGCCGGCGCCTGGGCCGAGGCCGGCCACCGCGTCCTCGCCGTCGACCTCATCGGCGACCCGGGCCGCAGCATCCACGACGGCGCCCCACTGCGCGACCTCCCCGGCCTGCTCGGCTGGCTGGACGCCGTCCTCGACCAACTCGGCGTCCCCGAGGCCGACTTCTGCGCCCACTCCTACGGCGCCTGGATCACCCTGCAATACGCCCTGCACGCCCCCACCCGGGTCGGCCGCCTCGCCCTCCTCGACCCCACCCAGTGCTTCACCGGCTTCCGCCCCGGCTACCTCCTACGCGCCCTCCCCCTCTTCCTCCCCCGCCGCACCCCGGCCCGCGCGCGCTCCTACCTCGACTGGGAATCCGCCGGCGGCCACGGCCTCGACCCCGCCTGGCGCGACCTGTACGCCCTCGGTTACGCGGACTTCCCCGCCTCCCCCGTCATCACCGGCCCCCGCCCCACCCCCGCCCGCCTCCACAGCCTCACCACTCCCCTCCTCACCCTCTACGCCGCCAACTCCCGCCCCCACAACCCCCACCACACCGCCGAAGCCACCCGCCACGCCGTCCCCCACGCCACCATCGCCATCCTCCCGGGCACCTCCCACCACTCCCTCCCCACCGCTGCCGCGCCGGAGGTCAACCGCCACGTCCTGGACTTCCTGCGCCCCGCCCGCCCCTGAACCGGTGCGGCGCAGCATCACAACGAGCCGAGCGAACGCCCCAAGCCGACGCCCCCACGCCTACGCCTTTCCTTCGCCGCGCCTCGAAGCCCGCCCGGGAAGTCGGCGGGTCCGACTTCCCGCGCAGGAGGACGTTCGGCCGCCCTCGACCGATCAGCGGCTTCGAGCCCATGCCGGTTCATCCGGTGGCTCGTCGAGTAGACCGTGGGGAAGGGGCCACCGTCGGTGTCGGTGTCGGACGACCGGGTTCGAATCCGCCTCCTGCCGTGGACGCGGGGCATCAAGCCGATCGCCGCCCGCCGGAGCATGCCGCGCGGCTCCGATCTCGGAGCCGCGCTACCGCGTACAGCGCATCTGCGACGGCCTCCTGGCCAGTCGCGCGTAAGCGGCCCGCGCGGCCTGTGGGTGCCTTCGTCGCAGCCGCATCCGGGCCGTCATCCCACCAGCCCGCCGACACGGTCGGTCACCGCGTGCGGCCGACCCCGCCGGAGCCGCCGGAGCCGCCGGAGCCCGCCCGCCAGGCTTCCATGTCGTTGCCCGGTTCCGGGGCAGCCGAGCTCACGATCGCCCGTCAAGCCGCTCTTCGACTCCGGGCCGTCCTCAACGGGTCCGTCAGGTCAACGGGTGGACGACGAGCCGGTTCTGCTCCCCGTCGAAGATCTCGGCCAGGACCTGGGCCGTCTGCCGGTTCCCTGCGAAGAGTCCCCGCTGGTCGACGTGCACGGTAAGGACGTCGTGGCTGTCGATCACCTCGGAGATGCCACGGGTCTCGATCGTGTCCGACCACGCGTCCAGGTTCCGGCCGAACCACGTCGGCAGCCCGCACGGCTCGCTCACCGCGTCCCAGAAGTCGTCGAGTGTCTCGATCGGTCGGCCGCGCAGGTCCACGATCAGTTCGCTGTCCGTCATCGCAGCAGACTACTCAGCCCCACCCTGGTGTTGCCGGGTGACCGAGACCACGGCGTGCGGCGGATCGCAGGTGAGTGCTGCTCATGTGACGGCGCCGACGGTGGTGTGCGCGATTCGGGTGCTGAAGTCGGCGTGGACGTTGGGGGCGGGGACGCGGCGCGGGATGCGTTGTCGGCGATGGGGCCCGCCCGTTGGGTCGGTGTCGTCATCGGGACGTTCCTGGCCGAGCCGGTGTTGGCGGCTGTGTTGGCCGCTGTGACGTCGCATGTCACGTGGGCGGTGTCGGCGGCCCGGGGTGGGGCGGCTCGGCATCAGGGCGGGCGTCGCTGGAGACGGCGGCGCGGGCGGCGATCGTACCGGGGGCGCCGGGGGTGGCGCGGTCGGCCGCCACCGGGCACCGGACCGGGCGGCCCGCCGAGGTGATCCGGGTCGCGGCGCTGCTGCTCGCGCTGGCAGCTCGGTGCACATCGGGACCGACAGCCTCAGCAACCCCTACCTCGGGGACACCGGCCCCGGGACCGAACTGCCGGTGCCCTGCAGCCGGGTGAACGGCCGACCGGCCCCGGACGGGATCCCGGCCACCGGCTTCCACAGCTGGGCGGGCGGCGAGGTGGCGGCGACCACGCCGACGGTCGGCTCCGAGCTGACCAGCCGGGAGGTCGCCGACGAGCTGTGCGCGGACTCCTTCGGTGGTGACTGTCGGATGGCCGCGTTCCACGGCGGTGAGGGCTGGTCGCTCCGGCGCCACCGGCAGCCTCACCGCCGACACCCGCTTCTGGACGGTCACCAGCGACCAGCCGGCCAACCCCTGGAGCTGAGCCGGTCCTGTTGTACCCGGGGCAGGGCGGCCGCGCTTGTACGGCCGCCCCGACCCCTTGGAAGGGTCTACGAGTCGACAAGGCGGAGAGCCGCCAGGGTCAGTAGATCAGGTAGCCCGGGCGGTGCCCCTCGTCCTCTATCTCCCCGGTGGCCTGGGCCCGCAGCTTGCGGGACAGTTCCTCCAGCGCGCGGGAGGCCGCGTACTCCTCGCCGATCCTGGCGAGCGGACGGTCCTCCGCACTCTTCACTGCCTCGCCGTGCGCGCTCAGGCCCGGCGCCCTCGCACCGACCAGCCTGGCGTTGCACGCCGTGTGCACGCCGTCCTCCTCGAAGCTCAGCTCCACGTCCCACTGGTTGTGCATGCCACACCTCCTGGCGCCGGCCCCCGTCGCGCCTGTCGGGACCGGCACGGACGGAGGGCCCGTGGCGGCCGCTCACACCAGCGTGCGCCTGCCCCACCCGTAGCGGCAAGCGCGGCCGTTGCGACGCCCGGGCCATCGTGTGCCTGATCCCCGTGTCGCGGTGTCGCCGACCCCCGAAACCGCAGTGTCGCCGGTTCCCGGGCCGCCCTTTCCTCGGCCCCGGGCCACGGTCTTTCCGCGCCGATCGGCCTGGCCCGTGCCCCGGGCGGTACGCTGACGGAAGCGCGCCGCGACCGCCGACCGCACCCGGACCAGCCGGCGCGGCGCGGGGGCAGCGACAACCTGGTGGTCCCTCCGTGGCGGTCTTCCTCCTCGCCCTCAGCGCGGCCTGCTGTCTGGGACTCGGCTTCGTCCTCCAGCAGCACGCGGCGCAGCGGGCCCCGCGTACCGACCTGCTCCACTGGCGTCTGCTGCTGGACCTGATGCGGATGCCCGAGTGGCTGCTCGGCACCGGGTTCATGGTCAGCGGGCTGCTCCTTTCCGCGCTCGCGCTCAACCAGGGCCAGGTGTCCCTGGTCGAGCCGCTGCTGGCGACCAACCTGCTCTTCGCCATGGCGCTCTCCCGGGTGCTGACCCGTCAGACGCTGGGCCGCTCCGGCTGGGCCGGAGTGCTGCTGCTCGGCCTCGGGGTGACGGCGTTCATCGTGGCCGGGCAACCCACCGGGGGCGGGCCACCCGCCGGGGAGCTGCGGCACTGGCTGGTGGTCGGCACGGTGGTCGGGCTGACCCTGCTGTTGGTCTCGCTCGCCCGGCGGCTGCCGTTGTTCGAGGAGGCCACGCTGCTGGCACTCGCCGCCGGGCTGCTCTACGGTCTGCAGGACGCACTGACCCGCACCACCACCCAGCGCCTCGACCACGAGGGCTTGGCCGCGGTGCTGCGCACCTGGCAGCCGTACGCGGTGGTGGCGGCGGGCGTGATCGGACTGCTGCTGGTTCAGAGCGCCTTCGAGGCCGCGCCGCTGCGGATGTCCCTGCCCGCGTTGACCGCCGCCCAGCCGCTGGCCGGGATCGCCTGCGCGGTCGGCTTCCTCGGCGACCGGCTGCGGGTGACCCCGGGCGCGCTGGCCTGGCAGGCGGCCGGGCTGCTGGCCATCGTGATCGGGGTGATCGTGATCGGACGGCACCCGGCGATGCCGGGCACCGTCCGGGAGACCCTGGAGAGCGTCGGGGTGTTGCCGGAGGACGAGCCCGGCGACAAGAGCGAACAGGACCGGGACGCAAAGGACAGGGACGAGAAGGACAGGGACGCGAAGGGCCGGGACAGGACGGGCGAGTAGGCGGACCGATGTCCCGGAGCGCGCAGGCGGACGCCGTGGTCCACGGGTGGTCGCGGGCGTCGGGGTGGCGTGCCTGGTCCGCGCCCGACGGTCCGGCTGACCGCAGCGGGTGGTCGATCGGGTAGTCGGTGGACTATGCGCGAGCCTGCCCGACAGCCGCGGTGTCCCCGTGCCCCCGCGATCGGTCCATCTCCCGCCACTCCGGCCGCAGCCCGGTCAGCGTCGTGGTGGCGAAGTACAGGACCCCGACCGTGAGCAGGCTGGGTATCAGGCCGACCAGTGCGACGGCGCCGCCCGCGAGGAGACCGCCCAGGGGGATGCCGGCCCAGGCCAGGGAGTCGCCGAGGGCGTGGACGCGGCCGAGGAGGTGGCGGGGCACCCGTTCGAAGAGGACGGCGCCGAGGATCGGATTGAGGAAGCCGGAGCCGAAGCCGCCGACCGCGAAGACCGTGACCACCACCCACATCGGCACACCGAGGGCGAGCACCAGGATGCGAGGCGCGCCGCACAGCAGGAAGCCGACGAAGAAGACCGTCCGCCGGGGCAGGCGCGAGGCGACGGCCGCCGCGATCAGGCTGCCGACGACTGCCGTGGCACCCATGACACCGGCGGTCAGACCGATGGCGGCCGGGCCGTTGCCGGACTCCCGTGCCCAGACCGGGACGAGGACGGTCGAGAAGCCGGCGTCGAGCAGATTGGTGATGCCGACCATCACGATCACGGCGAGCAGCAGCGGCTCGGACCGCAGGAAGGTGAAGCCCTCGCGGAACATCCGCCAATAGCCGCCATGCTCCCCCTCCCTCGTCGGCCCGGACGACGACGCGACCGCACCGGGCACCGCCGGACGCCCCATGCCGCGCGGCAGCGCCAGGGCGATGATCAGCGAGCCGAGCGCGAAGGTGCCCGCATTGACCGCCAGCCCGGCCAGCGGCCCCAGCAGCGCGACCAGCCCACCGCCGACCGCCGGACCGACCGTGGAGGCCAGCCGTTCGGTGACGCCGGAGAGCCCGGTGGCACGCTCCATCGGCACGCGGGCGTGATCGGCCGCCTCCGGGACCATGACCGACTTGGCCAAGTCACCCGGGCCGCGCATCGCACCGATCACCGCGACCATCGCGAGCAGCAGCCAGAACGGCAGCAGTCCGCGCGCGTGCAGCAGCGGAACCAGGCCGGCCGCGACGGCGCTCACCGCGTCCGTCGTCCAGGACACCACACGCGGCCCGAGCCGGTCGACCAGGGGCCCGGTCAGCGCCTTGACCAGCACGTACGGTGTCATCTCGGCGAAGGCGACCAGGCCGGTCATGGTGGCGCTGCCCGTGGTCGCCAGAACGAACCACGGCAGAGCGATGGCCGAGACGCGCGTCCCGGTCAGGGAGACCGCCGTGGCGGCGAGCACCCCGGCCAGCGGCCGGAAGCTGCGCACGGGCGGATCGACGGCGGTGGTGGTCATACGGTTTCCCCCTCGGTCGTGGTGGTGCTCGGGTCCGGCAGGACGTGGACGATCACGGCGACCTGCTCGGCGCCCTCCGGGACCGGCTCACCGACGTCGATCCGGCGGTAGCGCCCGATCACGTCGGACAGCTCGCCGGCCAGCTGCTCGGCCTCGGCGGGAGTGAGCTGCAGGATCCGGTCGCTGAAGTCCGTCACCCGGCGCCACTCGCGCGGCATGGTCTCGAAGGCGTCGAGCGTGCGCTGGCCGGTCATGGTGTGCGCGGCCAGGACGGACCGCAGGATGCCGACGGCCGTGTCGGGCTCCTCGTCCGCCATGTCGTCCCCCGTCCAAACGGTCAGCCGGTGGGCCGAACGCCACCAGCGCTCACGGGCGTTGCCCCGCTCCCGGTCCTCCTCGACGAAGCCCGCAGCGGCGAGCTGGCGCAGGTGGTAGCTGGTGGCCCCGGAGTTGAGCCCGAGCTGCGCGGCGAGCCTCGTCGCCGTGGACGGGCCGTGCTTGCGCAGCAGCCCGACCAGCTGCATGCGCACGGGGTGCGCCATCGCCCGCATGCCCTTGGCGGTGATGGCGATGTGCGGGTCCTCGCTGTGCTTCCAGCCGCCTTCTTCGGTCATGGACAGGAGCGTAGGACCGCAAAGAAGAGTTTGCAAAGGTTTTTTGCGAAGAGTTCTTTGCAGTGGAGCGGACGGCCCCGCCGGTCGGCGGGTGCCAGGCCTGCCGCTCGGCGGGGGCCGGTGCCCGGTTTGCGTCCCGAAGCCGGATTGTCACCCGGGCGGACGAGGAGCAGGCTGGCAGCAGGGCCCGGGAGCGGCCCGTCCCGGTCGGCCGCGGAAACGATGACGGCCGCCGGTCAGGCACGAGGGGCAGGGCGATGGCACGCGGGAAGCTCTGGGGCTACGTCGCTTCGGGGGCCCGGGCGCTCGGCGCGCTCGGCGGCGCGGGCGGCACCGAACGCAAGGGCATCGAGGCCACGCCCGAGGGCCTCGGCCAAGTCCCGCCGGTCGCGATGGCCTCACCCCGGACGCTCTCCCGCACCGAGATGGAGCGGCTGCGCTGGACCGGTCGGCACGCCGGGTGCGAGCCCCAGGCGCGACACGTCCAGGTCGCCGAGGTGGTGCGCCGGGTGGTGCGCGGCGGTGGCCGGGCGACGGCGGTCACGGTCCGGGTGGCGCCCGGGCTGCCGGTGGTGGCCGGGGACGCCCGGCGGATGGAGGCCGCGATAGCCGGGCTGGTCGACCACGCGATCCGGCGCAGCCCGCTGGGCGGCCGGGTGCTGGTCCGGGCCGAGGTCGCGCGCACCGGCCCGACGGCACCCCGGGCGGCGGCCGGGCGGGGTACCACGGCGCACCAGCGGGAACGGGTCGAGATCCGGATCTCCGACCGCGGGTCGTACGAGCCGCCCGAGGCCCGCGAATGGCTGCTGGCGGGCGTACGCGCCACCGGGCCGGTGGGCCCGGCGTTGCACAGCCTGGTGCTGGCGGCGGGCGGCCGGCTCGCGGTCGAGCCCACTCCCGGCGGCGGCCTGACCGTGGTCCTGCTGCTGACGGTCGCGCACGACTGACCGACCGATTGCCCGACTGCCCGACCGCACGGCGAGTAGCGGCCACCGAACCTAGACTTGCCCCATGCCCCGGCTCAACGACCAGGTCAGGGAGCTGCTCCAGGAGTACGCCGACCTGATCAACATCACCGGCGGGGACGCCTTCCGGGCCCGCGCCTACGAGAAGGCCGCCCGCGCGGTCGGCGGCCACCCCGAGGACCTGGCCGACCTGGACGTCAAGGGACTGCAACAGATCCCCGGCGTCGGCAAGTCCACCGCCGAGAAGATCGCCGAGTACCTCGCCACCGGAAAGATGACCGCCCTGGAGACTTTGCGCGCCAAGATCCCGTCCGGCGTACGGGAGATGATGGCCGTCCCCAGCGTCGGCCCCAAGCGCGCCCTCTCCCTCTACCGCGACCTCGGCATCGCCTCGGTCGACGAACTCGCCGAGGCCGTCCGCGCCGACAAGTTGTCCGACCTGGCCGGGTTCGGCGAGCGCAGCGGCGAGAAGATCCTGCACGGCATCGAGCTGATGCGGCGGTCCGGCGGCCGGACCCTGCTCGACACCGCCACCGAACTGGCCGAGCAGCTGGTCGAGGCACTCTCGGCCGTCCCCGGCTGCACCCGTTGCGCGTACGCGGGTTCGCTGCGCCGGATGCGCGAGACTGTGGGCGACATCGACGTCCTGGCGACCGCCGCCGACTCCGCCCCGCTGATGGCCGCGCTCACCGAACTCCCGTACGTGACCGAGGTGATCGCGAGCGGACCGACCAAGACCTCGGTCCACACCACCCAGGGCGTCCAGGTGGACCTGCGGGTCGTCCCCGAGGAGGACTGGGGTGCGGCGCTGGTCTACTTCACCGGGTCGAAGGCGCACAACATCAAGCTGCGCACGATGGCGGTGCGGGCCGGGCTGAAGCTCTCCGAGTACGGCCTGTTCGAAGTCGACGGCGGAGCCGGGAAGGACGGCAGAGCGAAGGCGGGCGGCAAGGAGGCGGGCGTCAAGGTCGTCTCGGAGACCGAGGACGAGGTCTATGCCGCACTCGGCCTCCCCTGGATCCCCCCGACACTGCGCGAGGACCGGGGCGAGATCGAGGCCGCACTGAACGGTGAACTCCCCGACCTCATCAAGGAGTCGGATCTGCGCGGCGATCTGCACACCCACACCGACCTGACCGACGGGCTGGCCACCCTCACCGAGATGATCGACGCGGCGGCCGCGCGCGGCTACTCCTACTACGCCGTCACCGACCACGCGCCGGATCTGGTGATGCAGCGGATGACCGACGAGAAGATGCTGGCCCAGCGCGAGCAGCTGCGCCGACTGGCCGACCGTCACAAGAAGTTGCGCCTGCTGCACGGCACCGAATTGAACATCGGCCCGGACGGCGGGGTGGACTGGCCGCCCGAGTTCCTGGCCGGCTTCGACGTCTGCGTGGCCTCCGTGCACTCGCATTTCACCCTCGACCGCGCCGCCCAGACCCGCCGGTTGATCCGCGCCTGCGAGAACCCGTACGTGCACGTCATCGGCCACCTCACCACCCGCCGGATCGGCCGGCGCGGGCCGATCGACGTCGACCTGGACGCGGTGTTCGCGGCCGCGGCGCGTACCGGCACCGCGATCGAGATCAACAGCTCCCCGCAGCGGCTCGACCTGCGTGACGAGGACATCCTGCGGGCCAAACGGCACGGCGTGCGCTTCTCGATCGACAGCGACGCGCACGCCACCGGCCACCTCGCCTACCCGCGCTTCGGCATCGGTACGGCGCAGCGCGGTTGGCTCACCGCCGAGGACGTGATCAACGCCTGGACGTGGCAGAAGTTGAAGCACTTCCTACGCAAGGACGCCCTGCGCGAGTAGCCGGCCCGCCGCACGTAGGCGGCCCGGCGCGCGCAGCCGGCCCCGCACGAGCAGGCGGCCCGCGCAGCCGAACCGTCCACCCCGACAGCCGCCCGCCCCGTCAGCCGCCCGCCCCACGGCTAACACCCGCCGAGCGAGGCCCCCGGCGAGGCCAGCACCCGGGCCGCGCTGCGGTGCCCGAGCCCGGCCGCCAGGTGCAGGTCCCCGGTGTCCAGGAAGCCGGCCAGGAAGCCCGCCGCGAAGGCGTCCCCGGCCCCGGTGAGGTCGCGCACCTCCGCGACCGGAGGCACCGGCACGGTGAACAGGCCCTCGCCGGGCACATCGACGGTGGTCGCCTCGGCGCCGGACTTGGTGACCACGGTGGTGGCCGCCAGCCGGGCGCGCTCGGGCCCGGGCAGGCTGTCCACCAGCAGGCCGAGGAAGGCCGACTCGGAGCGGTTGGCGAACAGGAAGGTCGGCGCCAACTCGTCCAGCAGGGCGAGGAACCGCTCCCGTCCGAACTGCTCCAGCATGCCGGTCGAGGAGGCGTCCACCGAGGTGGTGCCGCCCGCCTGCCGGACCCGCGCGAGCGCGTCCACCGCCGTGGCGCCGACCGGCGCGCCGTCGAAGGAGTAGGCGGGCACGTGCAGGTGGGTGAGGCCGGTCAGCCACTCGTCCGGGAGGCGTTCCAGCAGCGTGGCGGCGCCGCGGTCGGGAAGCATGGTCCGCTCGCCGTCCTGGTCGATGAGGACCACGATGCTGCCGGTCTGGCCGTGTCGCTGCACCCGTACGTCCACGCCGTGGCCGCCGAGTTCGGCGACGATGCCGTCCCCGACCGGGTCCGGGCCGACGCAGCCGAGGAAGCGTGCCGGGTACTGCCCGACGGCGAAGCAGGCGACGTTGGCCGCGCTGCCGCCGCGCCGCCGGAAGACCCGGGCGCTGGAGTCGGTGCCGTGGCGCAGCGGGCCGTCGACCCAGACCACGATGTCCTCGACGAGGTCGCCGAGCACCCCGAGCACGGGTCAGGCCCCGGTCGACGCGCTGGCGGCCAGGGCGGTCGCGATCTCGCCGCCGAGGCGCACGTTGCCGCGGTAGACCTCGACGTTGACCTCCAGGCTGCGGCCGCCGGTGTCGCGCTGGATGTAGTCGAGCAGGAAGGGCGTGGAGGCGTTGCCGGTGACGCCCCGGCGCTCGGCCTCGGCCCAGGCGCGGGCCAGGATGCCGTCCAGCTCCTCCGGTGGCAGCTGCTTGGCCGGGTCGACCGGGTTGGCGATCAGGACGGCCTGCGGCAGGTCGAGCCGGTCGCGGGCGTCGATGACCCTGGCGGCCTCTTCGGGCGACTGGACCGCGTAGTTGATCTCGTGACCGGAGTCGGTGATGTAGAAGCCGGGGTACTTGGTGGTGCGGTAGCCGATGACGGGGATGTTGAAGGTTTCGAAGCGCTCCAGGGTGGCCCGGATGTCGAGGATGGACTTCACCCCGGCGCTGATCACGGTGACCGGGGTGGCGGCCAGGGTGGTCATGTCGGCCGACTCGTCGAAGCTCTCGGAGGCGCCGAAGTGGACGCCGCCGAGGCCGCCGGTGGAGAAGACCCGGATGCCCGCGCGGTGGGCCAGGAAGGCGGTGGCGGCGACGGTGGTGCCGCCGTGCCGGCCGAGCGCGGCGACCACCGGCAGGTCGCGCAGGCTGACCTTGTCCAGGCCGTCGGTGGCGGCCAGTTCGGTGATCTGCTCGGTACTCAGACCGACCGTGGGCACGCCCGCGTGCACCCCGATGGTCGCCGGGACGACGCCCGCCTCCCGCAGCTGCCGCTCGGCCTCCAGCGCGACGGCCAGGTTGCGCGGCCGCGGCAGGCCGTGGGTGAAGATCGTCGACTCCAGGGCGACCACGGGGCGGCCGCCGGCGACGGCCTGCGCGACCTCATCGGAGACCTTGATGGCGGGGGTGCTGGTGGGCAGTCCGGTCATGATGCGAGCTCCCTGTGAGATGCCACTGCGATGGGGCAACGTGCGATCAGCGTATGGACGGTTCACATCGGAATCCAGAATGACTCCTGGGGCTTCTGATAGCCTTTCACCTATCAGTTCGTACTAGACTGACCGGCATGGGTTTCACCTTGCGTCAGCTGGAGGTCTTCCTGGCCGTCGCCGAGACGCTGCATTTCGGCCGGGCCGCCGAACGGCTGCACATCTCACAGCCGACGGTCAGCCAGGAGGTCGCCCGGCTGGAGCGGACCGTCGGCGTCGAGCTGTTCGACCGCAGCCGCCGCTCCGTCGCCCTGACCGGGGCGGGCGAGGTGATGGCCGCCGAGAGCACCCGACTGCTCAAGCAGGCTGACGCGCTGCTCACCCGGGTCCGGCTGCACGAGGAGTCCCGGCTCGGGACGGCCCGGATCGTCGCCTCCCCTAGCGTGGTGAACCGGCTGCTGCCCGCCGTGGTCAGCCGGGCCGAGCAGGAGCTGCCCGCGCTCACCACCGCCGAACTCGCCGTCGACACCGGGCAGGTGTCCACCACGCTGGCCGCGGAACTCGCCGACATCGGCCTCGGCCGGTTCCTGGAGGACGTGCCCGGCTACCGGCTGGAGCGGATCGCCGACGAGCCGGTACGGGTCGCCCTCGGCCGGGATCACCCGCTGGCCGGCCGGACCGGTCTGCGGCTGGCCGAACTGCGTGACCTGCCGCTGCTGTTGTGGCCGCGCGAACAGCACCCCCGCTACTACGACCACGTGCTCGGCCTGTGCGCGGAACACGGCATCGACCCGCCGGTGCTGGTCAGCCCGCCGCGGATCGTCGGCTCCCGGCTCTACCTGCTCGCCCGCAACCGCGCCTTCTCACTGGTGCCCGGCTCGATGACCGGCCACCTCACCGAGGACGTGGCCACCGTACGGCTGGAGGGCCGGGCCACCCTGCCGCTGGAGATGCAGTGGCGGACGGACGACCGGCGCCCGCCGCTGTCGGTGCTGCGCAACCTGATCCGGCAGGAGGCGGCGGCACTGGAAGAGCTGTAGGAGCACCAGCGGCGGCATGGAGGAGCCGCACGAGCACCGGAGGAGCCGTGGGCGCCCCACGAGAAGCCTCCGCGGCAGCTCTTGACGCTCACATGCCACCGCCGAAAGGATGCCCGGATCACCCACCCGGCCCGTCGCGCGCCGACGGGCCGCCCGACCCCGGGGATCCGCCTTGGCCCTGCGCTCGCTGCTCCGCCGCACCGACGCCCGCCGCGCCGACGCCGGCGGCACCGCCGCCCGCCGCACCGTCCTGCGCCGCGCCGCCCGCTTAGTCGGCGCAGCCGTCCTGACCCTCGCCGGCACCCTCATCGCCGCCGGGCCCGCCCACGCCGACTTCGGCACCGACTACCACGACCCGGTCACCGCCACCAAGCCGCTCACCCGCCCCGACACCCGCTCCTGCACCGTCGAGGTGATGCACGAGCGCGAGTTCCGCAACGGGTACGGCAACCCGCCCGACACCCCCTACACCACCACCCTCACCCCGCCCGCCGACTGCGCCGGGCCCTGGTCGGCGGTGGTCATGGACCTCCACGGGCAGGTCGCCGGGCGGCAGTTCGACCGGATCTTCAGCGTCCGCGTCGGCGGCGTGCAGGTCCTGCTCTCCTCCACCCCGGAGCCCTCCAAGGACGGCATCCAGTGGAACGTCGAACGCGACCTCACCCGCTACGCCCCGCTGTTCACGGCCGGGCCGCAGCCCTTCTCCTTCGACCTCGCCAATGTCACCGACGCCACCTACACCGGCGTCTACAAGATCACGGCGAGCCTGACCTTCTACACCGCGAACGACCGCTGGCCCGCCGCCTCCGGCGCCGACCGGCTGCTCACCACCGGCCCGTTCGCACTCACCCAGGCCGCCCCGACCGCCGGTCGCGAGCTCACCTTCCCGCAGAACCTGGAGCGGCTGACCGCCGAGGTCTACGCCCGGGGCGGCGGTGCCTGCGAGGAGTTCGCCTACGCCTCCGCGCCGGACGCCTTCGTCGCCGCCAACCCCTCGATCGGCGCCTGCGGCAAGGGCCCGTTCCGCGAGCTGCGGCTCACCGTGGACGGCCGGGTGGCCGGCGCGGTCTGGCCCTACCCGGTGATCTACACCGGCGGCTGGGACCCGCTGCTGTGGCGGCCGATCCCCGGCATCTTCGGCTTCGACCTGCCCGCCTACCGGCTCGACCTCACCCCGTACGTCGGTCTGCTGTTGGACGGGCGCCCGCACACCGTCGGCATCACGGTCAACGCGAGCGAGGCGCAGAGCAACGACGTCTGGACCGGCCAGGTCAACCTGTTCGCCGAGGTCGACCACGGCACCGACCGCACCTCCGGGCGGCTCACCGACTACCGGGTCGCCCCCGAGGCCACCGTGGGCACCGAGCTCACCGACCACGGCGGCGGCAGCGGCGACTGGACCGTCACCGCCGCCCGGCACGACCTCGCCCGGGGCTGGGTACAGACCTCGCACGGCCGGATCACCACCGAGGTCCGCGACGACCTCGCCTTCAGCTCCGCCCAGCAACTGCGCGACAGCGGCAACGACGTAACCCTGCACAACGGCACCGACCTCACCCGCACCACCGCCACCTGGGGCGGCGGACCGCACCGCACCACCACCGTGCACGAGGGCGAGCCGCTGGACGTCACGTACAAGGTGACCCACGACGCGGCCGGGAACACCGATCAGCGCACCGCGATGGACCTCGGCTACCACCGCGAGGCCACCACGGCCACCGGCGGCCACGTCACCGAGCGTTCCACCGTGGACCACACCCTGCGGCCCACCGCCCAGCGCCACGACGGGGACCGCACCGTACGGACCGGCAGCAGCACCGAGGACTACCGCAGCACCGGGCCGGAGGGGCCGTACCACCGGACGCTGAGCTTCGTGGACGGCTGGTAGCGCCCGACCGAGGCCTCCAGACTTGCGAAATTTGCCCGAATTCGAGCCTTTCACCCCTGGTGCACGCGGCGTAGGAGGCGCATGATGGGAGATGGACCTGCGAGGTAGCTGAAGGAAGTTCGACCGCAGGAGGCAGTGGCGACAGATCGAGACGGATCAGGGTCTGCCGCTGGGCACTACCTCGGTCGACGATCGAACTACCGGCTGGAGGACACAACGTCCGGAAGCCACCCCCACCTCGCAGGTTCCGCGCGTCCACGGAGCATCCCCTCGGCTCCGTGGACGCGCTCTGCGCATGAACCGGGCCACTGCGGCACCGGGTAGCCCCGCTCCCAGGCACACCAGCCGGACATCCGCCGGGTCACCTCCAGCCCGTCCAGCCTCGGCGTCCGGATGCCCACCAGCGCGACGTCCGGCCGCAGTTCGGCCGCCGGCTCCAGCACGTCCTGCGCGTCCGGCACGTCCAGCCACAGTTCGGCCGTTGGCCCCAGGGCGTCCGGCCGACGCGCGGGAAAGTTCACGCCGAGGATCCGGCGCGGTTCACCTCCGTCCGGTGAGGCTGGCCGCCATGAAGGCTTCCAGTGGACGTCCCCCCGTCAGCAGGCGCGGGCTCCTGGCCGGGGCGACCGGCCTCGGCCTCGGCGGCGCCGTCTCCCTCTCCGGCATCGCCCCCACCCCCGCCGTCGCCTCCCCGCTGTTGTGGGAGCGGCCGGACCGCTCCGGCGCCCCGCGGGTGGCCGGACTGCACCTGCAGTTCGGCTCGGACGCCTCGCGCGAGGTCACGGTCTCCTGGCACACCATCAAGTCAGTCTCCAACCCCCGGGTGATGTACGGGACTTCGCACGGCGGCTTCGGCCGCAGCGAGCGGGCCGAGACCCGCACCTACCGGGACGCCGCCTCCGGCACCGAGGTCCAGGTGCACCACGCCAGGCTCACCGACCTGCACCCCGACACCGACTACGTCTACGCCGCCGTCCACGACGGCGCCACCCCCGAGCTCGGCACCGTCCGCACCGCCCCGCGCGGCCGGGCCGCCTTCACCTTCACCAGCTTCGGCGACCAGGGCACCCCCACCCTCGGCAAGCAGACCGCCAACGGCTACGCCAACGACAACCTCGGCAGCCCGGTCGCGGGCGACACCACCGCCGGGGTCGAGCTGGTCGCCCCGCTGTTCCACCTGGTCAACGGCGACCTCTGCTACGCCAATCTCGCCACCGACCGGGTCCGCACCTGGTCCGACTGGTTCGAGAACAACACCCGCTCGGCCCGTCACCGCCCCTGGATGCCCGCGGCCGGCAACCACGAGAACGAGCGCGGCAACGGCCCGATCGGCTACGGCGCCTACCAGGCCTACTTCGACCTGCCGGACGCCGGCTCCGACGACGAAGTGCACGGCCTCTGGTACGCGTTCACGGCCGGCTCGGTCCGGGTCATCAGCCTCAACAACGACGACGTCGCCTACCAGGACGGCGGCAACTCCTACGTCCACGGCTACTCCGGCGGAGCCCAGCAGCGCTGGCTGGAGCGCGAGTTGATCGCCGCCAACGCGGACCCGGGGATCGACTGGATCGTGGTCTGCATGCACCAGGTGGTGATCTCCACCGCCGACAAGTTCAACGGCGCCGACCTCGGCATCCGCGAGACCTGGGTGCCGCTGTTCGACGAGTACGGCGTCGACCTGGTGGTCTGCGGCCACGAGCACCACTACGAGCGCTCGCACCCGATCCGCGGCCAGCAGCCGACCGACACCCGCACCCCGATCCCGGTCGCCACCGACACCGAGACCGTCGACACCACCCGGGGCACCGTCCACATGGTCATCGGCGGCGGCGGCACCTCCGCCCCCTCCAACCACCTCTTCTTCAGCCCCGCCAAGGCCCGCGTCATCGCCGGCGTCGGCCCGGTCGACAAGGCCACCGGCAAGCGGCCCCCGGTCTACGTGATCGAGGACGCCCCCTGGTCCGCCGTCCGCGACGCCGACAACCCCTACGGCTTCGCCTCCTTCGACGTCGACCCGGGCGAGCACGGCGGCGACACGACGATCGACGTGACGTACTACTCCGTCAGCGGCCCGTACGGCGACCTCGTCCCGGTCGACCGCTTCACCCTGACCCGCCCGCGCGGTGCCCGGGGTGGCAGTCGCGAGCGTTGAGGCCTCCGCCGGGCCGCCGGACGCCCCTGTCCGGTTGCGCCGGCCGTGCATGACGCCGCCGCCTCCCCCGCGGCCGACCGACCTTCCCGGCCGACCTTCCCGGCCAACGCCACCAGCCGCCCGGGCAGCATGCAGACCACCCGCCAGCCGGACGGGCTGGTCGGGCCCGAGGTCACAGTGCCGCCGTGGGCGGCCGCCCAGGCCGTGAGGCCGGCCAGGCCGGTGCCTCCGGAGCCGGCGCCAGCGGCAGGAGGGCGGCGACGGCGGCGAGCCCTCGCCGGGACCGGACAGGGCCGGGCTGGGAGTCGGTGCGCACACAGCCGACTACGGGCAGCTCTCCCGGGGGAGGCGGGCTCCTCCCAGCGAGGGAGGCGACTCCCCTCCGAGGCGGGAGGCCTGGTCGGCGACCCTGGGAGCAGAATCGGTGCACGCCCGACGCGGCGGTGCCGGGCAGCCGGGGCGCGGCGGTACCGTTCATGCCCATGATCGGTGTCCGACCGCGCCCCTGGAGGCCCGCCTCGATGCCCCTGCACCGCCGCCCGACCGCAGCCGGGCCGACCGAGCGTGGCGTGGGGTTCAACGACCGTACCGGGGAGGGCCGTTGAACCCCGCGCCCGACGACCACCGCCGACCCGACGACCACCGCCCTGCCGACCGGCGCGCCGACTACGGCCGACTCGCCGCCGTCGGCCCGTACTTCGCACTCGGCACCTCCCCGGAGGGAACCCCGCCGCCCGGCTTCCGACCGCTGCCGGAGCTGTACGGCACCGGGACGGACGCGCCGCTCGCCGCCCGGATCCGGGTGGTGGCACAGCGACTGGGCACCGCCGAACCCCGGGTCGCGGCTTCGATCCTGCACCTCGGGCTGGCCGCCCGCTTCTGGTCGGTGGGCCTCGGCTCGGCCGTCCTCCTGGGGGCGGTCCCGACCCTGGAGCACGCCTGGGTGCGGATCCCCGACCAGGGCCCGATCGACCTCTGGACCCCGCCGGAGCCGGAGTCCGAGTCGGAGCCGGCCGCCGTCACCACCGCGAGTCTCGCCGATCAGCTCCATCAGGCCGTCCTGCTGGGCCAGTTGGAACCGCTGGCAGCGGCGGTCCGAGCCGCCGTCCCGCTCTCCGCCCGCCTGCTGCTCGACAACGCCGCCTCCGCCCTCGCCGGAACCCTACGGGTGCTGGACGCCCATGCGCCGGCCGCCGGTCGGGAGTTGGTCGCGGAGCTGCTGGACCGCCCACCGCTCGCCGGATCCGGCACGCTGCGCACCGGCCCGCACGGCACGGCCTTCCGACGCACCAGCTGCTGCCTCTACTACCGGCTCGGGCCAGGCGCCGGACTCTGCGGGGACTGCTGCTTCACCCGACCACCGACCCCCGGGAAGCGAGACCGCTGAGCAAGACCGTTGAGACCTCACACCACTGACATCCGGACAGCATGAACCGCTTCACAGCCCGCGCCCGACGTGTCCAAGGCCAGGCGCGGGCCGCCGGCCCCCACCCGGCGCCGATGCCCCTGGCGCCGGGTGAAGCGACTTCTCGGTCAAGGTGGTGAATGCAACCAATACAGATGGCAAATGCAACCACCTGTGGATGCGGCCTACAACCATCCGACGTCGATCGAAAGCCGGGCCGACCCCGGAACGCTCAGGACGACACGCCGGGCCCGGATCAGCCCAGCTCGAACACCCCGTACGAGAAGCCGTCCGCCCGAAGCTCGCCGTCCGCCACCCGCACGCCCTGCGCCTCCAGCGGCCGCACCACGCGCTCGCCGTCCACCAGCCGCACCGCCCCCGGCTCCCGCCGCGGGTTGACCGCCACCAGGTACCGCCCGGACCGGGTGTACACCAGCGGGTACCCGGCGTTGCGCACCTCCACCCCGCCGGACGCGCCCAGCCCCGGGTGCGCCCGGCGCAGCGCGATCAGCCGCCGGACGGTGTGCAGCAGCGAGGTGGGGTCGGCGCGCTGGGAGAGCACGTCCGGGCGCTGCGGGTCCGGGTCCAGCGGCAGGTAGAACCGCTCGGGCGGCCCGCTGGAGAAACCGGCGGCAGGACCGGGCGTCCACTGCATCGGGGTCCGCGAGCCGGCCCGGTTGTAGCGCGGCCCGAGCACACTGCCCTCGACGTCCGGCAGTCCGGGCAGGTAGCGCATGCCGATCTCGTCGCCGTAGTAGACCGCGGGCAGGGTCGGCCAGGTGAACAGGAAGGCGAAGGCGGGGGCGAGTTGCTCGCCGCCGCGCGGGCCGGTGGCCAGCCGGGAGAAGTCGTGGTTGGCGGTGGGCAGCACGATGTGCCCGTCGCCCTCGGTCAGCTCGGCGGCCGAGCGCCAGGCGTCCAGGAAGGGCTGCGGGGTGCCGCGCCCCTCGGCCTCGAAGTAGCACGGGCCCTGCTGCCAGAACTCCTCCACCGTCCCGGCGTTGTTGTTCCAGAGCGACCGCAGGGGTAGACCGTCGTCGTTCCCGCCGAAGTGCAGGAAGAAGTCCGCGTGGAACCCGGCCGCGACGGCGGCGGCGGGCTCGCCCCACTCGGCGAGCAGCGCGGCCCCCGGGTGGGTGCGGTCGAGCCAGTCGCGCAGCTCGGTCCAGACCTTGGCGGTCTCGACCTTGCCCGGGTCGTCCTTGACCAGCGAGTACGCCATGTCCACCCGGAACCCGGCCACGCCGAGGCCGAGCCAGTGCGCCATGATCCCGCGCAACGCCGCCCGGTTGGCGCGCGGGCCCTCGGCGTCCACCGGCTGGCGCCATGGCTCCGCTGAACTGCTCTGCGCATAGCCGAAGTTGAGCGCCGGCTGACAGTCGAAGAAGTTCGGCCGGTACCAGCCGGGGCGACTGCCGGGCGAGGCGACGAAGCCGTCCACCCGCCGGTCGGACCAGATGTAGCGGTGGTCGGACGGGTCCTCGGCGGCGGCCAGGAACCAGGGGTGGCGGTCGGAGGTGTGCCCGGCGACCAGGTCCAGCAGGATCCGGATGCCCCGACGGCGCGCCGCCTCGACCAGCGCGACCAGGTCCTCGGTGCGGCCGTAACGCGGCGCGGGGGTGAAGTAGTCGGTGACGTCGTAGCCCGCGTCGCGGAACGGCGAGGCGAAGCAGGGGTTCAACCAGACGGTGTTCACGCCGAGCCAGACGAGGTGGTCGAGGTGCTCGGTGATGCCGGCGAAGTCTCCGATGCCGTCACCGTCGGAGTCGGCGAAGGTCTGCGGATAGATCTGGTAGAGGACGGCGTCGGCCAGCCAGTCCGGGCCGGGGCGGGTCGAGGTCATGGGGTGGGTCCTCCTACCGGGTCCGGGGGCCGTACGGGCCGGGGCCGAGGGGTCGGGCTCGCCCGGGCCGAGCCGGGTGCCGACGATTCTCGTCCGATCCCGGCCGCCACGCTACGACGCCGACGCCTCCGTGAAAACCCCGGCCCACCGGGTGATCTCCGCCCAGCACCTCGCCACGACCGCCTCCGGCGGCACCACGTCAGTCCCCGCGCACACCGATCCAGATGATCCGTCACATCCGGCGCGGGGTAGGCCGCCCGGGCCGCCATCACCCGAGCCGCCCGGGCGGCCCACTTGCCACACCCCGACACGAACATTAGGTTAGGCTCACCTAACTATCGGGAGGTCCGTTCATGAGCGATCGCAGCGAGCGAATCCATCAAAGGTGCGCGTGGGCGAACGCCCCTGCCGAGCGGTGGGGGTACCCCCGGCCGGAGGCTGGGGAAGAGGTGGGCGCATGAGCGAGCGCAGCGGCGACGCCGAGGTGCCCGAGCCCACCACCGCCGAACGGGTCCACAGCCTGCTCAGCACGACCTCCTCGCTCACCGTCCGCGCCCTCGGCGAGCACCACGACCTGGACACCCCGGTCTCCGTGCACGGCTCCCGGCTGCGCCTGCGCGCCCCGCTGGACGCCCCGCTCACCGCGGCCGCCGCCGGCGCCACCGAAGGCCTGGCCGTGGTCGTCGACGTCACCGACGTCTCCCCGGTCGCCGTCCGCGACCGGATCCGCGGCCGCCTCACCCTGGCCGGCCGACTGCACCTGGCCCACCTCGCCGACGACGGCCTCAGCGTCCACCTGCGCGTGGACGTCGCCCACGCCGTCCTCGCCACCCCGTACGGCACCGGCGCGCTCACCGCCGACGATCTCGCCCTCGTCGCCCCCGACCCGCTGGCCCGGCACGAGGCCGCGCTGCTCACCCACCTGGCCGACGAGCACGCCGACGCCATCGACCTGCTCACCCGGCTGCTCGACCCGGCCCTGCTCGCCGGGCATCCGGACATCCGCCCGCTCGCCCTGGACCGCTACGGCCTGGTGCTGCGCCTGGACCACCGACACGGTCACCGCGACGTCCGCCTGGTCTTCCCCGAACCCGCCGCCGACACCGAGGACTTCGGCCACCGGATGCACGAGCTGCTGGCCGCCGCCGAACTCGGCCTGCCGGTCCACCGGGGCTGACCGGCCTCCGGCTCAGCGCTCCACGGCCTCCTCCAGCACGATCCGCCCCATCCGCGCGTACCGCTCCGGCCGCCAGCGCCGCATCGCCAGCGCCAGCCCGATCCAGCCCAGGAACACCCCGATCACCAGGTACGGGATCAGCCGGAACAGCAGGGTGCCCGAAGCCGCCCCGGCCGCCGCGTCCTCGTTGACCACCAGCAGCGCCACCACCCCGGCCATCGCCACCCCGCCCACCAACGGCGCGACCAGCGTCCGGCACCAGTGCGCGGTCTCGGGGTGTCTGCCCCGCACATGGAAGTATCCGACCACCGCGAAGGAGCAGAGCGTCTGCACGACGAGGATCGCCATCGTCCCCAACAGCGCCAACAGCGTGTACAGATGAACGTACGGGTCCATCCCCGCCGCCAGGAACGCCAGCACCAGCCCGGCCGCGATCACCGACTGCACCACCGAGGCGACGTACGGCGAGCCGTGCCGCGGGTGGGTGCGGCCGAGCGCCGGGTGCAGGAAGCCCTCCCGCCCGATCGCGTCGAGGCCTCGAAGACGATGTACGCCATGACCGCGAGCAGCCCGGAGGCCATCCCGGCGACCCTGCCCAGCCCGTGCGAGACGTACCCGTAGAACGCCCCGGCCGCCGTGATGTGCCGGGCCATCGCCACGTACCCGACCGAGAACACCGTGAGCACCACGGTCGCCACGATGTACGCGGCGGGCGCGCCGACCCCGTTGCCCTGCCCGATCACGATCGGCAGGTTCCCGGTCATCGCGGTGATCGGTGCGGCGGTGGCGATCGCCATGAACACCACGCCCGTCAGGCCCACCGAGCCCGCCTTCAGCCGGTCGACCCGGCCCGCTCCCCGACCGCATCCCCGCTCCCGACCGCCATCCGGCCTCCTCGTCCGCCCACACCCGTCCGCCCACACCCGTCCGCCCGCCGGAGAAGGGCTGGGCGGTGACTGCCCGACAGCATCGCGCGACCGGGGCCGCACCCGAAAGACGACGAATCTCGCCAAAGGCAGCAGGAGTTGACGCCAGGTTCGACCGCTCGAACACGCCCGGAGCCGGAAACGGCAGCGGCCGGCCCGGCTTCGCGAGGAATCCTCGCGAAGCCGGGCCGGCCTTGGGCGTGTCCCGCGCCCATGTCCACTGATGCGGCGATCACCCGGTCGAGCGGTCACCCGACATGACCATCCCGGGCGGTCGATTCGCCCCGCAACAGCGGTGGTTCCTGAAACCCGCGGTCAGCGCAGGGTCAGAGCGCGACGCCGTGCGCCCGCAGGTAGGCGACCGGGTTGATGTCCGAGCCGTACTCCGGACCGGTACGGATCTCGAAGTGCAGGTGCGGGCCGGTCACGTTGCCGGTGGCGCCGGAGAGGCCGAGCCGCTGGCCGACGGTGACGGTCTGACCGACCTTCACGCCGATCACCGACAGGTGCGCGTACTGCGCGTACTTGCCGTCGGCGAGCTTGATCTCGACCTCGTTGCCGTAGGCGCCGCCGTTGCCGGCCTTCACCACGACACCGTTGGCGACCGCGCGCAGCGGGGTGCCGGTGGAGGCGACGAAGTCCTGGCCGGTGTGGTGGCCGGAGGCCCACATCGAGCCGGCCACGCCGTACGCCTCGCCCAGCACCGGGTTGGCCAGCGGGGCGACGTAGCCGGAGGTGGCGGCGACCGGGGCGGCCGGCTTGGCCGGGGCGACCGGGGCCGGGGCGGCCGGCTTGGCCGGGGCGGCGCTCTGCACCTGGGTCTGGAGCTGGGCGCCCGGCTTGGCGGCCTCGGTCTTGACCTGCAGCTGGGTGTCCGCGGCCGCGGCGGCGCTCTGGGTGACCGGGGCGGCCGGCTTGGCCGGGGCGGCCGGAGCTGCCGGCTTGGCGGCGTCCGCCGCGAGCGAGAGCTGCTGGCCCGGGAAGATCAGGTCCGGGTTGGCGCCGACCACCGAGCGGTTCCGCTCGTACAGCGCGTGCCAGCCGCCCTCGACCTGCTTGGCGTCGGCGATCGTGGTCAGGGTGTCGCCGCTGACGACCCGGTAGCTATCGAACGCGGCGGCCGGAACGGCCGGCTTGGCCTCCGCGGCGGCGGTGTGCTGCGCGACCGAGGCGGCCGGCGCACCCGGGGCGGTGTGCGCCTGGGCGCCCATCGCGGTCACGAGCGGCAGGGCGAAGGAGGCACCGGTGACGGCGATGCCGATGCCGAAGCGGGCGGCGCGGGGCAGGGCGATACGACGGGCCTGAGCAGGCATGGATTTCCTCTCCGACGCCTGCGAGGTGAGCTGTCGGGTTCGGGCTGGAGTTGCCCGGCCGCATGCGCGGCTTCACCCCAAGCCGGTCCTGGACGTTCGCGCTGAGAAGCGCGAACTCCGGACCGGCGACTTACCTGTGGGTCCCCCGCTCCTGCCGTACAGAGCTCAGTTCGAACCATCGGGCAGCGGCAGGACTCGGCGTTCCACCCGGTGGATCCACCCGGGCTGGCCGGGCGGTCGCTGAACTAAAACCCATCCGTTCGGGTGAAGCAATGTCGATCTCTTGAACCGGCGACATCCCCCCGGAGGGTGGTGACCCTCCGCATGACCCGCCGCACGGTGCGTACACAATCCATTCACCGAGCGCCACTGATCCACGACCCTGTGCCGATCTCCACGCCCCAGCGCGACCGTGCGCTCACGCACCGCTCGCCACGGACGCGCCACGCGGTGACCCTTGTCACGTACGCCCCGCCGGGAGCAGGATCGGGCCGTGGCCACCTCAACAGCCGGCACCTTGCGCCTGGGCACCGCGCAGGGTCGCTGGGTACTCCTGGCAACCGTGCTCGGCTCCAGCATGGCGATGCTCGACGGCACCGTGGTGAACGTCGCCCTGCCCCGGATCGGCGCCGACCTCGGCGCCTCCCTGGCGTCCCTGCAATGGACGCTGAACGCCTATCTGCTCACCCTGGCGGGCCTGATCCTGCTCGGTGGCGCGCTCGGCGACCGGTACGGAAGGCGCCGGGTCTTCCTGATCGGCGTGGTCTGGTTCGCCGCCGCCTCCGCGGCCTGCGCCGCCGCCCCGAACATCGAAGTGCTGATCGTGGCCCGCGCCGTCCAGGGCATCGGCGGGGCACTGCTCACCCCCGGCTCGCTCGCCATGCTCCAGGCGGTCTTCCATCCTGACGACCGCTCGGCGGCGGTGGGCCTGTGGTCCGGCCTCGGCGGGGTCTCCGCCGCCGTCGGCCCGTTCCTCGGCGGCTGGCTGGTGGACGGCCCCGGCTGGCGCTGGATCTTCCTGCTGAACCTGCCGCTGGCCGCCGCCGTGGTCGCCGTGACCTCCCGGTACGTCCCGGAGAGCCGCGACGAGTCCGCCTCCGGCCGCTTCGACGTGCCCGGCGCACTGCTCGCCGCGCTCACCCTCGGCGCGATCACCTACGCGCTCACCGCCGCCGGGGAGGGTCTGTCCCCCGCCGTCTGGCTCACCGGCGCGATCGGCCTGCTGCTCGGCGCCGCCTTCGTCGCCGTCGAGCGCCGCACGCCCGAACCGATGCTGCCGCTCGGGCTGTTCTCCTCCCGGCTGTTCACCGCCGTGAACCTGGTCACCCTCTGCGTCTACGCGGCCTTCAGCGGGGTGTTCTTCCTGCTGGTGGTGCAGCTGCAGATCGTCTCCGGCTTCTCCCCGCTGGCCTCGGGCTTCGCCCTGGTGCCGATCACCGTGCTGATGCTGACGTTCTCGGCGCGCGCCGGGCGCCTCGGCAAGCGGATCGGCCCCCGTATCCCGCTCACGGTCGGCCCGCTGCTGTGCGCCACCGGGGTGCTGCTGATGCTGCGCATCGGCCCCGGCTCCTCCTACGGGGCGGACGTGCTGCCCGCCGTCGCCGTGATGGGCAGCGGGATGACCCTGCTGGTCGCGCCGCTGACCGCGACGGTTCTGGCCGCCGTCGAGGTACGGCACGCGGGCATCGCCAGCGGCGTCAACAACGCCGCCGCCCGCGCGGCCGGCCTGCTCGCGGTGGCCGCCCTCCCGGCGCTGGCCGGGCTGAGCGGCGACGCCTACCGGGTGCCGTCCTCGGTGGACTCCGCCTTCCACACCGCGATGCTGATCTGCGCGGGTCTGCTGGCCGCCGGCGGGCTGATCGCCTTCGCCACCGTCCGGGGCAATGTGCTCGCCCCCGAGGAGCACCCGGTGGCCGAGCCGAACTGCGACTGGCCCTGCGCCACCACCACCCCGCCGCTCGACCCCGGACACGCCCGGACGCACGAGGGCCCCGCCACCGGAACGGCGGCAGGGCCCTCGGAGAGTTGACCGATCGTCAGGGAATGCCGCTCTCCTAGAGGATGTCGGCCGGCGCGTACTTGGCCGCCTCCGGGTAGGCCGCCGCGACGGTCTCCACCTGGCGGACCACCTCGGCGACCTGCGCCCCGGCCGCACCGGTGAACGACAGCCTGTCGGCCAGCAGCGCGTCCAGCGCGGCCCGGTCCAGCGGGATCCGCTCGTCGGCGGCCAGCCGGTCCAGCAGCTCGTTCTCGCGGGCGCCCGCGCGCATCGCCAGCGCGGAGGCGACGGCGTGCTCCTTGATGACCTCGTGCCCGGTCTCCCGGCCGACGCCCGCGCGCACCGCGCCCATCAGCACCTTGGTGGTGGCCAGGAACGGCAGGTAGCGGTCCAGCTCGGCCTCGATCACGGCCGGGAAGGCGCCGAACTCGTCCAGGACGGTCAGGAAGGTCTCCAGCAGGCCGTCGAAGGCGAAGAAGGCGTCCGGCAGCGCGACCCGGCGCACCACCGAGCAGGAGACGTCGCCCTCGTTCCACTGGTCGCCGGCCAGCTCACCGGTCATCGAGGCGTAGCCGCGCAGGATCACGGCCAGGCCGTTGACGCGCTCGCAGGAGCGGGTGTTCATCTTGTGCGGCATCGCGGAGGAGCCGACCTGGCCCTCCTTGAAGCCCTCCGTCACCAGCTCGTGACCGGCCATCAGGCGGATGGTCTTGGCCAGGCTGGACGGCGCGGCGGCCAGCTGGACGAGGGCGGTGAGCACCTCGAAGTCCAGCGAGCGCGGGTAGACCTGGCCGACGCTGGTCAGCACGTTGTCGAAGCCGAGGTGGCCGGCGACCCGGCGCTCCAGCTCGGCCAGCTTCTGGGTGTCGCCACCGAGCAGGTCCAGCATGTCCTGGGCGGTGCCGACCGGGCCCTTGATCCCGCGCAGCGGGTAGCGGGCGATCAGCTCCTCCAGACGGCGGAAGGCGACCAGCAGCTCGTCGGCGATCGACGCGAAGCGCTTGCCCAGCGTGGTGGCCTGCGCGGCCACGTTGTGCGAGCGGCCGGCCATGACCAGCTCGGAGTGCTGGGCGGCGAGCCGGGCCAGGCGCACCAGGACGGCCACCGTGCGGTCGCGCACGTGCTCCAGGGACTGGCGGATCTGCAGCTGCTCGACGTTCTCGGTCAGATCCCGGGAGGTCATGCCCTTGTGGATCTGCTCGTGGCCGGCGAGGTCGCTGAACTCCTCGATCCGGGCCTTCACATCGTGGCGGGTGATCCGCTCACGGGCGGCGATCGAGCCGAGGTCGACCTGGTCGATCACCCGCTCGTAGTCGGCGACGGCGTTGGCCGGCACCTCGACACCGAGGTCCTGCTGGGCCTTCAGGACGGCGAGCCACAGGTGGCGCTCAAGGACCACCTTGTGCTCGGGGGACCACAGCTGGGCCAGGGTCGCCGAGGCGTACCGGGAGGCCAGGACATTGGGGATCTGGGGCTTCGCGCTCACGCTTCGCAAGCCTAACAGCCGAGGTCACGCCGGACGTCGGCGGATGGGGTAGGCTGCGCCGATTGAACGCCCGTCAGGTGACACCAAATAAACTTCTCGCGGCAAGGATACCACAGCAATGAACGGAACGCCAGCGAGTACATGGAGCTCCAGCGGCGCCCTTGCCGAGGCGCTGCGCACCGAACAGGTCCACCTCGACCGGCTCTACGCCCGCCTGGACACCGTCCGGGAGCAGGCCCGCCGCACCCGGGACGGCGCCCGCGACGGCGCGGGCGCCGGCGGCACCCACCAGGCCCGGCTGGAACGTGAGGTGCGCGCCCGCGAGGCCGCCCGGCGCGCCGCCCGACTCGACGCCGTGGAGCGCGGCCTCTGCTTCGGCCGGCTCGACCAGCGCGACGGCACCGTCCACTACATCGGCCGCGTCGGCCTGGTCGACGAGCGCTACGAGCCGCTGCTGCTCGACTGGCGCGCCCCCGCCGCCCGGCCGTTCTACACCGCCACCCCCGCCAACCCGGGTGCCGTGCTGCGCCGCCGCCATCTGCACACCGCGGGCCGCACCCTCACCGGGCTGGACGACGAGGCGCTCGACCTCGCCGCACTGGACGAGTCCGGCCGGCGCACCCTGGTCGGCGAGGCCGCCCTGCTCGCCGCCCTCGCCCGCGAGCACACCGGCCGGATGGGCGCCGCCGTCGCCACCATCCAGGCCGAGCAGGACCGGGTGATCCGCTCCCCGCTGCCCGGCGCCCTGGTCGTCCAGGGCGGCCCCGGCACCGGCAAGACGCTCGCCGCACTGCACCGCGCCGCCTACCTGCTGTTCACCCACCGGGCCGCACTGGAGCGCCGGGGCGTGCTGGTCATCGGCCCCAACCCGGGCTTCCTCCGGTACATCGAGGAGGTACTGCCCGCCCTGGGCGAGACCGAGGTGGTGCTGCGCACGGTCGGCGATCTGTTCCCCGACGTCACCACGGCCCTCGGCGACACCCCCGCCGCCGCCTTCGCCAAGGGCGGACCCTGGATGACCGAGGTGCTCCGCCGTGCCGTCGCCGCCCACCAGTCGGCCCCCGCCGAAGGCCTCGACCTGGGCGAGGGGTTGCGGGTCTCCGCCCGCGCCTGCGCCGAGGCCCGGGACGCCGCGCGCGGCCTGCGGGTACCGCACAACCGGGCCCGGGCGTTCTACCTGCGCACCCTGCTGGACGCCCTCGCCATCGCCCAGGCGCTCGCCCTCGGCCGCCCGTACGACGAGGAGGAGGCGCACTATGCCCCGCGCGAGCTGTGGGCCCGCGAGGACGTCCACGCCGCGCTCGACCCGCTCTGGCCGGCCCTCACCCCCCAGCAGCTGCTCCAACGACTGCTCACCGACCGGGAGTTGCTCGCCGAGGTCGCCCCCGAGCACGCCGACGCCCTGCTCCGCCCGGCCGACTCCCCCTGGACGGTCGAGGATGTCCCGCTGTTGGACGAGGCCGCCGAACTGCTCGGCGGACCCCACTCGGCCACCGAGCCCGATTCCGACCACGACCCGGATGAACTCGACTTCGCCCAGGGCGTGTTGACCATCACCGGGCAGACCGACGACGCCCTGCTCGACGCCGCCGCACTGGCCGAACGCTTCCAGGACGACGGCCCGTACCGCTCCACCGCCGAACGAGCCGGCGCCGACCGCACCTGGGCCTACGGCCACGTCGTGGTGGACGAGGCGCAGGAGCTCTCCGCGATGGCCTGGCGCACCGTGCTGCGCCGCATCCCGACCAACTCGCTCACCGTCGTCGGCGACCTCGCCCAGACCGGGTCCCCCGCCGGTGCCCGCAGTTGGGCCGAGATGCTCGACCCTCACCTGCCCGGCCGCTGGCGCGAGGAGCGGCTCACCGTCAACTACCGTACGCCGGAGCCGATCATGGCCCTCGCCGCCGCCGTACTGCGCACCGCCGCACCCGACCAGCAGCCGCCCGAGTCCGTCCGCCCGGGCACCGAACGGCCGCGCGCCGTCCTCATCCAAGACCGCGACTTCGCCGCCGCGCTGGCCGAACTGCCCATGCCGGGCGGCACCTTGGGCGTCATCGCGCCGGATGCGCTGGCACCGGCGCTGGGCGCGCTGACGGTCACGGCGGCCAAGGGCCTGGAGTTCGACCACGTCGTGGTGGTCGAGCCCGCGGACCTCAGCCCGCGGGAGCGCTACGTCGCGCTCACCCGTGCCACCCGCACGCTCACCCTGCTGCACCACCGACCGCTGCCGCCGGAGCTGGCCGAGGCGCTGTCACCCGAGACGCCCTGAGCGGCGCCGGGCGGGCGGCCCGCTACTGCTGCACGCCGCCCGTCCGGCCGGCCAGCACCGGCAGGACCTGCGCACAGATCGAGTGGAGGGCGACCCGCTGCTCGTCGGTCATCGCCTCGAAGGCCTGGTGGGTGCGGCTCATCTCGCCCCGGATACGGTTCAGGATCTCCCGACCCTCGTCCGTGATCACCACGATCTTCACCCGGCGGTCACCGGCCGCCGCCTCACGGTTGGCCAGACCCAGCGACTCCAGCCGGTCCACTATCCCGGTCACGTTCGACGCGTCGCAGCCCAGCCGCCCGGCCAGCGCCCGCATCGGCACCGGTTCCTGGACCGCGCCCAGCGCCTTCGCCTGCGAGGAGGAGAGCCCGTGCCGGGCCGCGGCCGCCGCGAAGTCCTGGAAATACGCGGCGCCGACGGCGGCCAACGCCTCCATCAGCTCGGCGTTGGTCGGTACGGTCGTCGTCGAGGTCGAACCCATGGGGCCAGCGTACGACCGAGTGCTTCAGTAACTCAAGCTTTGACCACGGCAACCGTCGGCGAGCCGCCTCACAGTACCGCCATCCGCAGCAGGATCAGAGCACCAGCTGGTCGAACAGCCGCCGCAGCTCCGTCTCCGGGTCCGCGGTCAGTCCGGTGTGCACCGGCCCCGGTTGGACGATCGCACTGCGCGGCGCGGTCAGCCAGCGGAACCGCTGCCCGGGGCTGTCCGAGGCCGCCGGACCGGCCTGCGGCCCGCCCAGGCAGACCGCCTCGATCCCCTGCAGCGCCCGCCGCACCCCCTGCACGTCCGCCACCGGGTCCAGCGCCAGCAGCCGGGCCTGGTCCAGGTGCGTCCGCGCCGCCAGGTGCGCGCTCTGCCGGCAGTACAGCAGCACCCCGACGTTGACGCACTCGCCCCGCTCGACCCGCGGCACCGCGCGGATCACGGCGTACTCGTAGTCGTACAGCTCGACGACGGCCGGCAGCGCGGCCGACAGCGGCTCGGTCATGCGGGCACCTCCGGCAGCCAGTCGCGCGGACCGGCCAGTCGCTCGGTCAGCTGGGCACGGTAGGCGGCGCGGACCTCCTCGGGCGAGTCGAAGCCGAACTCGTCCAGCAGCCAGACCTCGGGGATCTGCGCCACGGCCGCCTCGATCGCCGCCTCCGCGAGCGGCGCCAGCACCTTGTCCGCCGCCGCCAGGTCCGGCCGGGCGCGCAGCAGCGCGTGGTCGGAGGCGTCGTACGGGCGGCGCGCCCAGGCGCCGGCGCCCGCCCAGTTGTGGTGGAAGATCAGGCTCGCGCCGTGGTCGATCAGCCGCAACCCACCGATCGCCACCAGCAGGTTGGGGTTGCGCCAGGAGCGGTCGACATTGCCGATCAGCGCGTCGAACCAGAGCACCTGACCGGCGAGTTCGGGGTCCACGTCGAAGCAGAGCGGATCGAAGTTGAGCGCGCCGCTGACGAAGGCCATCCCCAGGTTGGTGCCGCCACTGGCCCGCATCTGGTCCTGGATCTGGTGGTCCGGCTCGCTGCGCGCGAGCACCGGGTCCAGGTCGACGGTCACCAGCTCCGGCACCGGCAGCCCGAGCCGCCGGCCCAACTCCCCGGCCAGCACCTCCGCCACCAAGGCCTTGCGGCCCTGCGCCGCGCCGACCCATTTCAGCGCGTACAGCCGCCGGTCGTCGGCCTCGACCAGGCCCGGCATCGAGCCGCCTTCTCGCAGTGGCGTCACATACCGGACCGCCGTCACCTCGGGGAGCACGCTCGACAGCTTATCGGTGCCCACGCCCCTCCTCACGACCCGAGCCGCTCCCCGCTCACTCAGCCGCCCGCCCCCGGTGGCAGCCTCCGCTGCTCCGTGCGAGTGTGGCGGACAGCAATGGGGCCCCTCACGGTACGACCAGTACGACAAAGGGATGAGCGATGGAACGACCTCGGATCCTGATCGTGGGCGGTGGCTTCGCCGGCCTGGAGTGCGCCCGCCGCCTCGAACGCAAGCTCTCGCCCTCGGAGGCCGAGATCACGCTGGTCACACCGTTCAGCTACCAGCTGTACCTCCCCCTCCTCCCCCACGTCGCCGCCGGCGTCCTCACCCCGCAGTCCGTGGCCGTCTCCCTGCGCCGGTCCCTGCGCCGCACCCACATCGTCCCCGGCGGTGCCATCGGGGTGGACCCGGCCTCCAAGGTCTGCGTCGTCCGCAAGATCACCGACGAGGTGGTCGCGCGGAAGTACGACATCCTGGTGCTCGCCCCCGGCAGTATCACCCGCACCTTCGACATCCCGGGCCTGACCGACTACGCCCGCGGGATGAAGACGCTCGCCGAGGCGACCTATGTCCGTGACCACGTGATCGCCCAACTCGACCTGGCCTCGGCCACCTTGGACCAGCGGGAGCGTGAGTCCCGGCTGCAGTTCGTGGTGGTCGGCGGCGGCTACGCGGGCACCGAGACGGCCGCCTGCCTGCAGCGCCTCACCACCGCCGCCGCCCGCCGCTACCCGCGGCTGGACGCCCGGCAGATCAAGTGGCACCTGATCGACATCGCCCCCAAGCTCATGCCCGAGCTCGGCGACGTGCTCGGCACCGCCGCCCTGGAGGTGCTGCGCAACCGCGGCATCGAGGTGTCACTTGGCGTCTCGGTGGCCGAAGTCGGCGCCGAGTCGGTCAAGTTCACCGACGGCCGGGCGCTCCCCTGCCGCACCCTGATCTGGACCGCCGGCGTGGCGGCGAGTCCGCTGATCGGCACCCTGGACGCGGAGACGGTCCGCGGCCGGCTCGCCGTGACGGCGGAGATGCGGGTGCCGCAGTTCGAGGGCGTGTTCGCGCTGGGCGACGCGGCCGCCGTCCCGGACCTCGCCAAGGGCGACGGCGCGGTCTGCCCGCCCACCGCCCAGCACTCCGCCCGGCAGGGCCGCGCGGCGGCCGACAACGTGATCGCCTCGCTCCGCAACCAGCCGCTGGAGCCGTACTACCACAAGGACCTGGGCCTGGTGGTCGACCTCGGCGGCAAGGACGCGGTCTCCAAGCCGGTCGGCGTCGAACTGCACGGCATCCCGGCCCAGTTGGTGGCCCGCGGCTACCACCTGATGGCGATGCGCACCAACGCCGCCAAGTTCCGGGTGAGTGCGAACTGGCTGCTCAACGCGACCGCCGGGGACGACTTCGTCCGCACCGGATTCCTGGCCCGCCAGCCCGCCCGACTGCAGGACTTCGAGTACACCGACGCCTATCTGACGAAGGATCAGGTCAGGGCCCACGCCCAGTCCCTGCTCGCCAAGGGCTGACCACGGCGGCACACCTCGGCGCCCCGCTGCGGAGAGCACCGCAGCGGGGCGCCGAATCACGCGGTCAGCGCGCGGCCAGGTACATCCCGCTCGCGTCCTGCCCGGCCGTGTTGCGGCAGGCGTAGTCACCGCTGGTCCGCCCCCACAGCAGGGTCAGGCAGCGCCCGAGCGCCAACTGCCCGTAGTAGTTGGGGTGCATCGACTCCTGCAGTGCGCCCTGGGTGGTGTTGAGTCCACCATCCAGGAACCGCGCCCACTCGCCGCTGGTCGCGGACGGGCCGCTGGTCGCGGTCGGCTGCCGGGTGGCCGTCGAGCAGACCTCGCGGCCCTGCAGCATGTCGGACAGGTCCAGGAACTGCGCGCCCTTGGACGCCGCGACTCCGGCCAGAGCCTTGGAGATCTCGGGCACCATCGTGTCGCGGGCCCAGTCGGCGTCCGCGTTCCAGAACGGGCAGCCACCGGTGTTCGACCGGGTCCAGCCGCTCTCCGGGTAGCGCATCTCGGCACTGCGCGGGATCGGCGACGGATAGGACTGCAGCACCAGCCGGTAGTCCGACTGCGCGTAGCCCGCGTCGGACATCACCGCGCGGATCTCGTCGATCGCCTTGCCGACCCCGGCCATCGCGGTCGGCATCTGCGCGTCGATCTGGGACTGCGCCGAGTCGTGGCAGTACGAGTACCAGAACAGGTAGTCCTGTACGCAGTCGGAGATGATCCCGGAGAAGCCGAGGTCGTTGCCGCCGATCGACAGCGTGATCAGCTTGACGTTGTTCTGCTGTGCCACGGTGGCGAGCTGGTCGGCCTGCGGGGCCTCGCCCTTGAGTGACTGGCCGCCGTTGGAGGCGCGGAAGATGTTCGCGGTGACGGCCCCGGAACAGGCCAGGTTGATCTGGTTCTGCGCCACGGTGGGGGCGCCGAGCACCTCCGCGACATCGGAGCGGTCGCAGCCGCTCACCGCTGTGGCGCCGTAGACGACCGACGGATCGGCCGAACTGCCGTTCCAGGCCCGGTCGGTGCCGTTGTGACCGCCGCTGGTGCCGGCGGCGTTACCCATCCAGCGCCCGGCCTCGCCGGAGATGTAGCTGTCTCCGAGGGTGACGCTCGCGGTGGGGCCGGCCGGGGCGGCGGCCGAGGCGGGCGCGGCGACGGCCAGTCCGGCCACGGTCAGCGGCAGGGCGAAGGCCGCGGCAAGCAGCCGACGGCCGAGTCGAGGGGCGCTGCGGGTGATGCTCGAACGGTTTTCGGGCACGGCGGAACTCCTGCGGCTCGGTCTCCCCGCGGTGTGGGGACGGGAAGACGCATAGGTGGGGGTGGGCCGCCGGCCGGTGGCGCGATGAAGATGACATGGCCTCGCCCGCCACCGCTAGGCGTCTGCGCCAGGTTTCCGCATTTGTTACCGACGGGTTCAGACCAGCCCGCACCCGCGGTTCACCGCGCCACCGGACTCCGCTCGCGATCCACCCCGTCCCCGTCAACCCCGGCCGCCCCGCTCACACCAGCCGAGAACCGACCCCGCCCGACCCCAGCACCTCCGCCAGGTCCTCGGCCAACCGCCGCGCGTCGGTCGCCTCCAGCCGGGCCGTGGTGAACCGCAGCCCGGGCGGCGACTGGATCCGGTACCGCGCCCCGGGTGCCGCGACCCAACCGCGCTGCACCAGCGCCGCCAGCGCCGAGGTCTCGTCCGGTACCGGCACCCAGACGTTCAGCCCGCTCTCCCCGTGGGCCGCGATCCCGCGCGCCGCCAGTTCGCCCAGCAGCGCGTCCCGCCGCGCCCGGTACGTGGCGGCCACCCGCGCGACCGGAGCCGCGTCGGTGCGCCACAGCTCGGCGACGGCGCGCTGCAGCAGGTGGCTGACCCACCCGGCGCCCAGCCTCAGCCGTCCGGCCACCCGTCCGATCGTCTCCTCGTCGCCGACCGCCACCGACACCCGCAGGTCCGGCCCGTACGCCTTGGCCGCCGAGCGCACCACCACCCAGTGCCGCGAGCCGGCGCCGACCAGCGGGTGGTAGGGCTGGTCGACCATGCCGTGCCCGTGGTCGTCCTCGATCAGCAACACCCCGGGGTGACCGGCCAGGACGGCTCGCAGCTCCTCGGCCCGCCGCGCGGTGAGCGCCGCGCCGGTCGGGTTCTGCGCCCGGCTGGTCACCACCACCGCGCGGGCCCCCTCGGCGAGCGCCGCGGCCAGCGAGTCCGGCAGCGGCCCCTCGTCGTCCAACCGCACCGGCGCGGGCCGCAGCCCCATCGCGGGCAGCAGGTCGAGCAGGCTGCCCCAGCCCGGGTCCTCGACCGCCACCGCGTCGCCGGGGCGCAGGTGGGCGCCGAGGGTGCGCTCGATGGTGTCCAGCGAGCCGGAGGCGACCACGATCGGGCCGCCGGGCAGCCCGTCGGCCTCGAAGGAGGTACGGGCGAGCGCGAGCAGTCCGGCGTCGATGTTCGGATGCCCGTAGAGCACGGGCTCGGCCCTGGCCGCCTCGGCGGCGGCCGCGAGGGCCTGGGCGAGGTCGGGCAACAGGGCCGGATCGGGGTTGCCGGCGGACAGGTCGCGGGCGTGCGGCGGCACCGGGATGCGGATCTGGTCGCGGGGGGTGAGTGCGGGCCGGGGCAGGATCCGGCTGCCCTTGCGGCCGCCCGTCTCGATCACGCCCCGGTCGCGCAGCAGTCGGTAGGCGGCGGCCACGGTGTTGGGGTTGACGCCGAGTTCGGCGGCGAGGTCGCGCAGCGGGGGCAGCGCGGTTCCGGGTGCGAGCCGCCCGCTGCTCACGCCCTGTTCGATGTGGGCCGCGATTTCGCTGGCGCGTCGCCCTTTCAGCGGATAGTCTCCTAGCACAAAGAAGATTATGCACTAGTACATAGAGGTTGTCATGCCGGACACGCCGACACCCAGCGCCACCACGCCGACCAGCGACGCCGTCTACTCCCGCACCCCCCGCACCACCCCCACCCGGTACAAGGACCGGGCCACCTGGGAGCAGGAGGCGATCCACGCCATCCTCGACAGTGCCTACATCTGCCACCTCGGATTCATCGCCGACGGCGCGCCGGTCGTACTGCCGACGATCTTCGCCCGGGTCGGCAGCCGGCTCTACGTCCACGGCTCCACCGGCAGCCGTCCGCTGCGCGGCGCCTCCGGCGAGCAGGGCATGCCGGTCTGCGTCACCGTGACCCAGGTCGACGCCCTGGTGCTGACCAAGTCCGCGTTCAACCACTCGGTGAACTTCCGCTCGGTGGTCGCCCACGGCACCGCCTACCAGGTCACCGACCCCGAGGAGCTGGACATCGCACTGGCCGCCCTGGTCGACCATGCGATCCCCGGCCGCTCCGGCGAGGTCCGCCCGGCCAACGCCAAGGAGCTCGCCGCCACCGCCGTGATCCGGCTGGAGCTGGACGAGGTCTCGGCCAAGACCCGTGGGGACGGCGCCGACGACGACCCCTCGGACGCCGACCTGCCGTACTGGTCCGGCCTGATCCCGGTCACCACCGTGCACGGCACCCCCGTCCCGCACGACGAGTCCGTTCCACTGCCCGCGCACCTGCGCGGCTACCCCCGCTGAGGAGAGGCGCACCGATGCTGATCAGGTCCTGGGACCGCGGCGACGAGGACGAGTGGCGCGCCTGGCTGGCCGAGGGCCGCGACTTCGGCCTGATCGCCGCCAACGGCCGCCCCGGCGAGGGCCCGGTGCTGGTCCCGACGCACTTCCTGCTGGACGCCGAGCTCGGCGAGATCCTGCTCCACCTCGCCGCGCCCAACCCGCTGCTCGCCGCCGTCCGGGCCGACCCGAACGTCACCCTCGCGGTCACCGACGGCTACGCCTTCGCCCCCGGCCACTGGCGCGGCGCACCCGGCACGCCCACCAGCTACTACGCCTCGGTCCACTTCCACTGCACGGCCGAGATCGTCGAGTCGGCCGCGGGCAAGGCGGAGCTCCTCAACCGGCAGCTGGCGCACTTCCAGCCGGAGACCCCGGAGGTCCGGGTGGTCCCCGGCGAGGGCGAGTTCGCCCGGCTGCTGCCCGGTCTGCGCGGGCTCCGTCTGACGGTCCGCGAGGTGCGGGCCAAGTTCAAGTACGACGACAAGAAGCCCGCCGAGGAGCAGCACGCCATCGCCGAGCGCCTCACCGAGCGCGCGAGCGGCCCCGCCCGCCGCCGCGACCAGGACACCGCCGCCCGCACCCAGCTGCTGCGGCGCCACCAACGGCGCGCGGCCAGGGCACGCGCCGCCGACTGACCCCGGATCACCCGATCGGCCATCAACTCGGGCAGGTCGGCCGCCGCGCTGCTCGAATGTGAGACGAGTCCTGCCCTGCCGTCGGCCCGGGCCCGTCCACCTCGGGGAGCGCACGTGTCCACAGTCCACAGTCAGCGGGCTTCCGGCGAGGCCCACCTCGGGCACGTGGTGTTCATCTCCGCGGCGGCCGCCATGGGCGGCTTCCTGTTCGGCTACGACAGCGCGGTGATCAACGGTGCGGTGACGGGCATCCAGAAGCACTTCGGGGTGGGCCACGGCACCACCGCCTTCGTGGTGGCCATCGCGCTGCTCGGCTCGGCCGCCGGCGCGGTGGTCGCCGGCCGGTTGGCCGACCACCTCGGCCGGGTGCGCACGATGCTGCTGGCCGCCGTACTCTTCGCGGCCAGCGGCATCGGCTCGATGTTCCCGCCGAACATCGAGCTGCTCGCCGCCTGGCGTGTGGTCGGCGGCGTCGCGATCGGCATCGCCTCGGTGATCGCGCCGACCTACATCGCCGAGGTCGCCCCCACCGCCTACCGCGGCCGGCTCGCCTCCTTCCAGCAGATGGCGATCGTGCTGGGCATCACGGTCTCCCAGCTCGCCAACTGGGCGCTCAACCAGGCCGCCGGCGGCGAGTCCACCGGCCACCTCGCCGGCATCCAGGCCTGGCAGTGGATGCTCGGCGTCGAGGCCATCCCGGCCCTGGTGTACGGCCTGATGGCGCTGTCCATCCCGGAGTCGCCGCGCTTCCTGATCGCCGACCACCGTGAGGCGCAGGCCCGCGAGGTGCTGGTCGAGGTCGAGGGCGAGGGCGTCGACCTGGACGCCCGGGTGGCGGAGATCCGCGCGGTGCTGGAGTCCGCCCACAAGCCCCGGCTGAAGGACCTGCTCGGCGGCCGCTTCGGTCTGCTGCCGATCGTCTGGGTGGGTATCGGCGCCTCGGTGTTCCAGCAGTTCGTCGGCATCAACGTGATCTTCTACTACTCCTCCTTCCTCTGGCAGTCGGTCGGCATCAACGAGTCCAACTCGCTGCTGATCAGCCTCTCCACCTCGATCATCAACGTGATCGGTACGGTGATCGCGATGGTCCTGGTGGACCGGATCGGCCGCAAGCCGCTCGCCCTGGCCGGCTCCGTCGGCATGGCGATCGCGCTGGGCACGGCCGCCTGGGCGTTCTCCTACCGGCACGGCACCGGCAACACCGCCACCCTCGACACCACCCACGCCACCGTCGCCCTGATCGCCGCGCACGTCTTCGTGCTCTGCTTCGCCTTCTCCTGGGGCGTGGTGGTCTGGGTGCTGCTCGGCGAGATGTTCCCCAACCGGATCCGGGCGCTGGCGCTGTCGGTCGCCGCCTCGGCCCAGTGGATCGCCAACTGGGCGATCACCGTCAGCTTCCCGAACCTCGCCGACTGGAACCTCTCCGCGACGTACGTCATCTACGCGGCCTTCGCGCTGCTCTCCATCCCGTTCGTGGCCTTCTGCATCAAGGAGACCAAGGGCCGCGCCCTGGAGGAGATGGGCTGAGAAGCCGCTCCCTTCCGCACCCACGCCGCACGCGGCCCGACCCACCGAGAGGAAGCCATGCCTGACCAGGGCGGCTCCCGGCAGAACGTCACTTTCCCGAGCAACGGCCGCACCGCGCACGGGTACCTGGCCCACCCTCCGCAGGGGGTCGGGCCCGGCCTGGTGGTGGTGCAGGAGTGGTGGGGGCTCACCTCGCACGTCGCGGACATGGCCGACCGCTTCGCCGCCGAGGGGTTCACCGTCCTCGCCCCCGACCTGTTCGGCGGCGCCACCACCCACGACCGCGCCGAAGCCGCCCGCCTCAAGCGCGAACTCCCGGTCGAACGGGCCGTCGAGGACCTCTCCGGCGCCGTCGACTACCTGCTCTCCCTGGACGGCACGGTCGGCGACGCGGTCGGCGCGGTCGGCTTCTGCATGGGCGGCGGCTTCGCCCTGCTGCTCGCCGCCCGGTCCGGGGACAAGGTGGCGGCCGTGGTCCCCTTCTACGGCCTGCCGCCCGACCCGGACTTCGACTACCGCGGTCTGACCGCCCACGTCCTGGGGCACTACGGCGAACGCGACGGCTCGATCCCGATGGCTGCCGTGGACGAGGCCGCGATCCGGATCGGCGAGGCCACCGACGTCCGCCCCGAAATCCACTTCTACCCGGCCGGGCACGCCTTCATGAACGACGAGAACCCGCTCGGCACCTACGACGCCCTGCAGTCCCGGATCGCCTGGCGCCGCACCGTCACCTTCCTCCGGGGCCACCTCGGCTGACCGCCGTCCAGGTGTCAAAACCCCATGGACACCTGTACGAACTCAAGGCCATAGTCGCTGGGTGCCGACCCCACCCCCACTGACGGCCGCCCGCCGCTTCGCCTGGGCGAGCCGCGACTTCCGCATCCAGACCGCCGCCACCGTGATCAGCGGCCTCGGCAACGCCGGCGCCCCCATCGCCACCGCCTTCGCCGTCCTCGGCAACGGCGGCACCACCGCCGAGGTCGGCTACGTCACCGCCGCCCGCCTGCTGCCCACCGTCCTGCTCCTGGTGGTCGGCGGGGCCCTCGCCGACCGGCTGCCACGCCACCACATCATGGTCGCCGCCAACCTGTTCAGCGGCGTCGCCCAGGCCGTCCTGGCCGCGCTGGTGCTGGCCGGGAACGTCCAGCTGTGGCACCTGCTGGTGCTCTCCGCCGCCGGCGGCGCCGGATACGCGCTCTACTCCCCCGCCGCCGGCGGCATGATCATGCAGGCCGTCCCCCAGGAGCACGCCGCCCGCGCCTTCTCGGTGTTCCGGATGGGCCAGAACGCCTCCCAGATCGGCGGCGCCGCCCTCGGCGGAGCGCTCACCGCCGCCTTCGGCCCCGGCTGGGTGCTCGCCCTGGACGCGCTGTGCTTCCTGATCGCCGCCGCCCTCCGGTTCTTCCTGGAGCCCGGGTCCGCGCCCGCCCCTTCCGGCGCCAGCATGCTGCGCGACCTGCGCGAGGGCTGGCAGGAGTTCGCCTCCCGCCGCTGGCTCTGGGTGATCGTGCTGCAGTTCTCCGTGCTGGTCGCCTGCATCAACGCGGTCGAGGCCGTGTACGGGCCGACCGTGGCCGAGGACCGGCTCGGCGGCGCCGGCGCCTGGGGCCTGGCGATGTCCGCCTACGGGGCCGGCCTGGTGGTCACGGGCCTGCTGATGGCGCGTTGGCGCCCCCGCCGGATCCTGCTGGTCGGCAACTGGGGCGTGTTCCTGTTCGGTGCGCCCGCCCTGGCCCTGGCCGTCTCCGCACCACTGCCGGTCCTGGTCGCCGCGATGTTCCTGTCCGGGGCCGGCGTCACCGTCTTCGGCGTCAACTGGATGGTCGCGCTCCAGCAGGAGATCCCGGAGGAGATGTTCTCCCGGGTCACCGCCTACGACGAGCTCGGCTCCTACTCCCTGGCCCCGGTCGGCACCGCGCTGGCCGGCCCGGCCGCCACCGCGCTCGGCCTGTCCGGCGCGCTCTGGGCCTGCGCCGTGCTGTGCCTGCTGCTCAGCGCCGCCGTCCTGCTCGACCCCCAGGTCCGCCGGCTCACCCGCCGGAGCCCCCACCGAAGCACCCCGGACGCACCGGTGCCCGCCCCGGAGCCCGCACCCGCGCCGTGAGCGCCCTGTGCGCCCCGCGTGCGCCCGCCGACGAGCAACCAGTGCTGCCCGTGGTTCGTCCGAGCACGTAGGACACACCATCCACTCGGGGAGCCCACCGGTGCCGAAGCCACTGCTGTTCCTGGACGTCGACGGGGTGCTGAACCCGGTCTGTCCGCATCCGGACGCCGGGTTCGACTCCCATACCCTGCTCGGCTACGCCGTCCTGCTCGCCGCCGAGCACGGCCTGTGGCTGCGCGAACTCTCCGGAACGTACGAGCTGGTCTGGGCCACCACCTGGGAGGAGCAGGCCAACACCCACATCGCCCCGGCGATCGGCCTGGACCCGCTCCCCTTCGTCCGCTTCACCGGGTACGTCCCGCAGCCCGGCGACCCGCGCGTCCCGCTGATGGGGTTGTTCTCCGCCCGCAAGTGGGCCCCGCTGCTGCGCTACGCCGACGGCCGTCCGTTCGCCTGGGTGGACGACGTCATCCCGTCCCGGCTGGTCCGCAGGTCGCTGTGGCGCCGCGACCGGTTGCTGCTGCCGATCGATCCCGGCCAGGGCCTGGAGCGCCGGCACGTCGACCGGCTGCTCGCCCGCCCGCCGCGCGGCCGGGCGTCGGCGGCCAAGGGAGCGGCGGTCAGGGGGTCGGCAGCCAGCTGACGTGCCCGGCGAGCAGCGCGTACCCGACGAAGGCCACCGTGTCGATCAGTGCGTGCGCCGCCACCAGCGGCATCACCCGCCCCCAGCGCCGGTACAGCAGGCAGAACACCGCCCCCATCACCATGTTGCCGACCAGCCCGCCGACCCCCTGGTACAGGTGGTACGAGCCGCGCAGCACCGAGCTGGCCACCACCATCGCCGGCCAGGACCACCCCGACTGCCCCAGCCTGCGCAGCAGGTAGCCGAGGACGACGACCTCCTCCAGGATCGCGTTCTGCCAGGCCGAGAGCACCAGCACCGGTACCCGCCACCAGACGTCCGGCAGCCCGGAGGGCGCGACCGTCAGGTTGTACCCGGCCGCCTGCGCGGCCAGGTACAGCACCAGCCCGGAGCCGCCGATCACCGCCGCGACGGCCGAGCCCCGTCCGAGGTCGCGCAGCTTCTGGCGCAGGTCGAAGCCCAGGACCCGCAGCGACGTTCCCTCGCGTACCAGTAGGTAGCCGACCAGCACCACCGGCATCAACCCGCGCCCGATGTAGTAGAGCTGCCACACCAGGTCCAGCCAGGGCCGCCCGGGCGCGCGCGAGCCGTTCAGCGTGGCGACCTGCTGGCCGAGCTTGAGCGGTTCGGTGAGCGAGCCCGCGAAGCTGATCAGCGCGCCGATCCCGCTGGCCCCGAGCGAGAGGCCGAGGACGATCAGCAGCTCCACGCCGAGCAGCCGGCGGGTGGGCTGGACGGTCTCCGGCGCGGTCGGGCGGGTTGTCACGAAGGCTCCAGCGGACGGGCGGTCGCTCGGGTGGTCGGCCGACCACCGGAGCGATCATCCTGACACAGCCGAGGCGCTAGCCGACCGGCCAGGTGTGCACCGGCTCGCCGCCGCGCATGTGCTCGGCGTAGCGCCTGGTCATCGCGGCGAGCGCGGCCGGGCGGTCCATCCCGTACCGCTCGCGCAGCCGGTGGAAGGTCGCGCTCTGCCAGGCCGCGCCGTTGGTGCGGCGCAGACAGCGCTGCTCGATGATCCCCAGGTAGCGGTCCCGGTCGGCGGGCTCCACGCCCCACTCGTCCAGCCCCTGGTAGGCCATCGGCAGCAGCTCGCCCAGCACCAGGTCGACGGCGGAGACGGTCTGCAGCCCGCCGCCGCGGCCCGCCCGGCCGGGGCGCGGCCACTGGAACACCGCGTCGATGCCGTACCGGGCGCCCTGGCGGAAGTTCTCGTCCGCCCGCTCGAACGGCAGCCGGGTCCAGACCGGCCGGGGCTGCTCGGCGAGCACCCGCACCAGCCCGTAGTAGAAGGCGGCGTTGGCCAGCGTGTCGGCCACCGTCGGGCCGGCCGGCAGCGCCCGGTTCTCCACCCGCAGGTGCGCGACCCCGCCGGAGACGTCGTAGACCGGCCGGTTCCAGCGGTAGATGGTGCCGTTGTGCAACCGCATCTCGGCGAGCCGGGGCGCACCGCCGGAGGCCAGCACCTTCAGCGGGTCCTCGTCGTCGCAGATCGGCAGCAGCGCCGGGAAGTAGCGCAGGTTCTCCTCGAACAGGTCGTACGCCGAGTCCACCCAGCGCTCGCCGAACCAGGTGATCGGGCGCACGCCCTGGGCCTTGAGCTCCGCCGAACGGGTGTCACAGGCCTGCTGGAAGAGCACCGGACGGGTCTCCCGCCACAGCTCCCGGCCGAACAGGAACGGGGAGTTGGCGCCGAGCGCGAGCTGCGGACCGCAGATCGCCTGGGCGGCGTTCCACACCGAGGAGAACCGCTCCGGGGTCACCTGCAGGTGCAGCTGCAGCGAGGTCGCGGCGGCCTCGGCCACCATGGTGATCGACTCCAGCTGGAGGTGCTCGACGCCCTCGATGTCCAGCGCGATGTCCTCGCCCCGGGCGGCCAGGATCTGGTCGCTGAGCAGGCTGTACCGCTGGTTGAGGCTCATCGCGTCCAGCCCGGTGTGGTCGTGCTCCAGGGTCGGCAGGATGCCCACCATGACGATCCGGGCGCCGGCCTCGGCCGCCCGCCGGTCGGCGTAGCGCAGCCCGGTGTCGATCTCCTCGCGCAGCTCCTCGAAGACGTGCCCGCAGAGCCGGTGCGGCACGATGTTGACCTCGATGTTGAACTGACCCAGCTCGGTCTGGAAGTCACTGGAGCCGATCGCGCTCAGCACCTGGGCGTTGCGCATCACCGGCAGGCCCTGCTCGTCGGCCAGGTTGAGCTCGATCTCCAGCCCCATCACGGCCCGCGGCCGGTCGAAGCGGTCCTCGCGCAGCATCCGCCCGAGCGCGTCGAGGCAGGCCTGGAGCTTGAGCCGGTACTGCTGCCGGTCCGCCAGATCCGCCCGAGTCGCCACGACCTTCTCGCCCATGGTCCCCTCCTCCTGAGACACCCGGCCGACCGACCGTGCAAGCATCATGCCCACCTCGAAGATCGATACCCGAATGCCTGTACTGGCTTGCAATGCAAGGCAACTGACGGAAATTCAGACCATCTGCAGACTTGCCCGACGCCACGGCCTGTGATAAACAGATCACCCTGCGCATTTGTTCGATGAATTCGAGGAATCCGCACTGCGCTCCGGCCGGTCCCTTCCCGCCCCGAGTCCCTCGTCGACGGCGGCGACCGTGCCGGCTCCGCGATCCTGCACAACCGGACATGGCCAGGCCCCGTCACCGTAGACGCACCGCGCCACGCCGGTATGCCGCACTCGCACGCCGATCTCGCTTGGAGAGGCGGACCCCGCCATGACCCTGCAGACCCCCCAGCCCCCGCCGAGCGCCCTGCGCGCGGTCCTGGGCGCGCTCGACTCGGACACCGCGCTGCGCCAGCCCGCCGCCGCAGCACTGCGTCACCCGACCGGACCACTGCTCCCCGCGCATCCACTCGCGGTGCACGTCCTGGACGGCCCGCGCCCCGATCTCCCCGCCGCCCACCGGACCGGCTGGCGCTTCCTGATCAAGGACGGCGCCGACGTGGCCGCCGCCGCCGAGGTGGTGCAGAGCGCAGAGGGCCACACCTTCTCCCACTTCACCGCCGGCCCCTACCTCTCCTCCACCGTCCGGGCGCTGCGCGAGGCCTGGCAGCTCGCCCAGAGCTCCCGCGCCCGTTGCCAGCCCCGGCTGCTCACCTTCCCCGGCCAGTACGCGACGGCGCTCTGGTTGCACAGCCCCGACGCCGGCCCGACCGCCGACCTGCTGATCCCGCTCGCCCCGGCCCCGCTCGGCGTCACCGCGCACCGCGCCTACCCGGCCGCCGAGCTGCTGCCGCTGCTCGCCCGCGCCCCGCTCGCCGGGCCGCTGCTCCTCGGCTCCTCCTGAATCGGCGCGCTCCCGCCCCTCCGCACCGGCCGCCGGGCCGCCCGCCCGGCGGCCCTTCGCCGTACGCACCCCGCTCGGCGGTTTCACCCGAACGGCCGATGGATTCACCCGAACGGCCACCACCGAAACGGGCCACTCGCAATGGCCCCACCGGGCCATGCCCCGGCTGACCCATCGGTGCGCGATTTTCCCCCGGCCCCACCTGAACGGGTGATCTCTGCCCGGTAGTTGTGGCGCATGTCACGAAATCGCTGCGCGCGCGCCCGTAGATGCCGACACTGGGAACCAGCGTGGAAGGACCACCTGTCCTACCCACTTGAGCGCTGGTCAAACCTGGCTGGCGCGCGGACAGGATCCGACTGCCGCGGCGGCCCCGGACGGCACCACCTCCGGGACCGCACCACGGGGAGGATCGCAGAGCGAAGCGAGGGTACGCGTATGTGCCAGCACCGTCCTGAGTGCCCGTCGGCCGAGTCCGAGGACCGCGAGGCGGCCGTGCCGGTGGCCTGCCACCCGGAGCAGGGCTGGAGCCTGCTCTGCAACGGCGTCGTGCTGTTCGAGGACACCGGAGAGCTGCTGCCCGACGGCCGGGTGATCGCCCCGCGCCGTCCCGTCGCCCACGCGGCCTGAGAGACCACGGGCCGGGACAGCACTGACTGAGAATGGGGGGCGGACCGCTCCGTACGGCCGGAACCGTACGGCCCGGAACCGCCCCGCGGGGGCAGCCGCCGCCCTGATAGCGCGGGACACGGGGCAGGGCCCCGGCGGAAACGATCCGCCGGGGCCCTGCCTCATTGCCCGTCCGATGAGGATCAGACGCCGTACTCGTCCAGCGGCGGGCAGGAGCAGACCAGGTTGCGGTCGCCGTACGCGCCGTCGATCCGGCTCACCGGCGGCCAGTACTTGTCCGCCGGGTTCACGCCGGCCGGGAAGACCGCCTCCTGCCGCGAGTAGCCGTGCGCCCAGTTGCCGGCCAGGGTGGCGGCGGTGTGCGGGGCGTTACGCAGCGGGTTGTCCTCGGCGGCCCACTCGCCCGAGCCGACCTTGTCGATCTCGGCGCGGATCGCGATCATCGCGTCGCAGAATCGGTCGATCTCGTGGAGGTCCTCGGACTCGGTCGGCTCGATCATCAGCGTGCCGGCCACCGGGAAGGACATCGTCGGCGCGTGGAAGCCGTAGTCGATCAGGCGCTTGGCGATGTCGTCCACCGTCACGCCCGTCTCCTTGGTCAGCGGGCGCAGGTCGATGATGCACTCGTGCGCGACCAGCCCGCCCGGGCCGGTGTAGAGCACCGGGAAGTGCGGCGCCAGCCGCTTGGCGATGTAGTTGGCGTTCAGCACCGCGACCTGGGTCGCGTGCTTGAGGCCCTCGCCGCCCATCAGCCGGACGTACGCCCAGGAGATCGGCAGGATCGCCGCCGAGCCCCACGGCGCGGCCGAGATCGGGCCGACGCCGGTCGCCGGGCCGGCCTCCTCCTGCAGCGGGTGGTTCGGCAGGTACGGCGCCAGGTGGGCGCGCACCGCGACCGGGCCGACGCCCGGGCCGCCGCCCCCGTGCGGGATGCAGAAGGTCTTGTGCAGGTTCAGGTGCGAGACGTCCGCGCCGAACTTGCCCGGCTTGGCCAGGCCGACCAGGGCGTTCAGGTTGGCGCCGTCCACGTAGACCTGGCCGCCGGCCTCGTGCACCAAGGCGCAGATGTCGGTGATCTGGGTCTCGTACACGCCGTGGGTCGACGGGTAGGTGACCATCAGCACCGAGAGGTTGTCGCGGTGCTGCTCGATCTTGGCCTTCAGGTCCTCGACGTCCACGTCGCCGTCGACCAGGGTCTTCACCACGACCACGCGCATGCCGGCCATCACCGCGGAGGCGGCGTTGGTGCCGTGCGCCGAGGACGGGATCAGGCAGACATCGCGCTGGGTGTCGCCGTTGGCGTGGTGGTAGGCGCGGACGGCCAGCAGGCCGGCCAGCTCGCCCTGGGAGCCGGCGTTCGGCTGGATCGAGACGGCGTCGTAGCCGGTGACCTCGACCAGCTGCTGCTCCAGCTGGCGGATCAGCGTCAGGAAGCCCTCGGCCTGGTCGATCGGGGCGAAGGGGTGCAGCTGGCCGAACTCCGGCCAGGTCACCGCCTCCATCTCGGTGGTCGCGTTGAGCTTCATGGTGCAGGAGCCCAGCGGGATCATGCCGCGGTCCAGCGCGTAGTCCCGGTCCGACAGGCGACGCAGGTAGCGCAGCATGGCGGTCTCCGAGCGGTGGCTGTGGAAGACCGGGTGGGTCAGGTACTCGTCCTCGCGCAGCAGCGCGGCGGGCAGCGTCTCGGCGGCCTCGGCCACCTCGACGGCGGGAACGCCGAACGCGGCCCAGACACCGGCCAGGTGCTCGCGGGTGGTGGTCTCGTCGGTGGAGATCGAGATCCGGTCCGCACCGTCCTGGTGGACGTTGATGCCGTGGGTGCGGGCGGCGGCGGCGATCTCGGCGGCGCGACCCGGGACGACGGCGGTGACGGTGTCGAAGAACTCGCCGTGCAGCAGCTCGACGCCGCCGGCCCGCAGGCCCTCGGCGAGGCCGGCGGCGTAGCGGTGGGTGCGGCGGGCGATGTCGGCCAGACCGTCCGGGCCGTGGTAGACCGCGTACATCGAGGCCATCACGGCGAGCAGCACCTGGGCGGTGCAGATGTTGCTGGTGGCCTTCTCGCGGCGGATGTGCTGCTCGCGGGTCTGCAGCGCCAGGCGGTAGGCGCGGTTGCCGTCGGCGTCGACGGACACGCCGACCAGGCGGCCGGGCAGCGAGCGGGCGTACTCGGCACGCACCGACAGGTAGCCGGCGTGCGGGCCGCCGAAGCCCATCGGCACGCCGAAGCGCTGCGAGGTGCCGCAGGCGATGTCGGCGCCCAGCGAGCCCGGGGACTTGAGCAGGGTCAGCGCCAGCAGGTCGGCAGCCACGGCGACGATCGCTCCCAGCCCGTGCGCCTGCTCGATCACCGGGGCGAGGTCGCGGACCACACCGGTGGCGCCCGGGTACTGCAGCAGTACACCGAAGACGCCGCGCTCGACGATCTCGGCCGGGATGCCCTCGGACAGGTCGGCGACGACGACCTCGACGCCGGTCGGCACGGCGCGGGTGTTGATCACCGCGACGGTCTGCGGCAGAGTCTCTGCGTCGACCAGGAAGACGCCGCCCTTGACCTTGGTGACGCGGCGGGCCAGCGCCATCGCCTCGGCGGCCGCGGTGCCCTCGTCCAGCAGCGAGGAGCCGGAGGTGGGCAGACCGGTCAGGTCGGAGACCAGGGTCTGGAAGTTGAGCAGCGCCTCCAGGCGGCCCTGCGAGATCTCCGGCTGGTACGGGGTGTAGGCGGTGTACCAGGCCGGGTTCTCCATGACGTTGCGCAGGATCACCGGCGGCGTGAAGGTGCCGTAGTAGCCCAGGCCGATCATCGGCTGGAGCACCTTGTTGTGGCTCGCCAGCTCGCGCAGCTCGGCGAGGACCTGCGCCTCGCTGCGGCCGGCGGGCAGGTCCAGGGCGGTGATGGAGCGGATCGCCTCGGGAACGGCCGTGGCGGCGAGCTCGTCCAGCGAGCCGTAGCCGACGGACGCCAGCATCTTCTCCTGCGCGGCGGCGTCGGGGCCGATGTGGCGGTTCTCGAAGGGGCTGGCCAACTCAAGCTCGGTGAGGGTCGAGGCGCCGGTGGGGCGTCCCGCGTTCGGCTGGGCGTTCATGGTGGTCGAGGCCTCCTGGTCACGGACCGGCGGGGGCACGCACGCCGAACGGCGTTCACCGCTGCGGACAGCGGATCGGCCTGGGCGGACGAACCCGAAAGGCCTCCCCCTCTGTCATCGGGACCTGAGAGCTTCGCCCGCACGTCGCGCTGGTGGCGCTCCGTCGGCTTGCACCGTCGGTGAGGGTGGTGATCGCCGGCTCACGCGCCGGCGGTCCTGCCCTGCTTTCCAGAGTGACCTATCCCGCACGGTACGGATGCCTGAGAGATTCCGGGGAGGAGTTGCTCCTTCGGCGCCCCGACCAGCGGTTTTCGCCGTCGGGGACTCTCCCGAGCGGGCTCGGCGGTCGCCGCCCAGGGTACCAGCGGGAGGGCTTCCGATCACGGGTGTGTCAGGTCACTCGAGGTCTACGCGCGTCCCCCGAACGGCCCAGCGCGGAGCCCGTCCGGCGCACCCCGGTCGCGCCCGTCCGATTCATGCCGTTTGGTGTGAAGTGGCGGACGGGACGGTGCTCCGACCGCCGTACCTGCGGGAGTTCCGCAGGCGCAGCGCACTGGAGGCAAGAGTGCAGACCGACATCGACCCCCGGGACCTCATCGGCCACAAAGCGGTCGACCGCAACGGAGACAAGATCGGAACGGTCGACGAGGTGTACCTGGACGACGCCACCGGCCAGCCGGAATGGGCCGCCGTCCGGACCGGCGTCTTCGGCCGGGACGCCTTCGTCCCGCTCGCCACCAGCGAGTTCTCCGACAACGAGCTCCGGGTGCCGTACGACAAGTCGCTGGTGAAGGACTCGCCGGACTTCGGTGTGGGCCAGCACCTCTCGCCTGCCCAGGAGCTCCAGCTCTACCGCTACTACGGCCTGGACACCCGGGTGGACGGCCGCCCGGCCGCCGAGGAGGGCGGCCGGACCGCCCAACCCGACCTCGACTTCGGCGCCACTCCAGCCGCCGAGGAGAGCGGCCGGACGGCCCGACCCGACCTCGACTTCGGCACCACTCCGGCCGCCGAGGCCACCAAGCCGCTCGCCTTCCGCGCCCCCGAGCCCGGCCCGACGACGACGAGCACCACCACCAGCAGCACCGCCGAGGCCACCAAGCCGCCCGCCTTCCGCGCCCCCGAGCCCGGCCCGACGACGACGAGCACCACCACCAGCAGCACCGCCGAGGCCACCAAGCCGCCCGCCTTCCGCACCCCCGCACCCACCCCCACCGTCGAGCCCAAGCCACGGTCCACCGAGACCAGGACCACCCACGCGCCCGCCACCGGCGCCGCCGCCCCCTCGGCCCCGAGCGGCCCGGTCGAGATCACCTGCCGCGAGGAGCGGCTGGACATCACCACCCAGTGGCACATCCTGGGCACCGCGAAGCTGCGCAAGTACGTGACCACCGAACAGGTCGAGCGCCGCGTCCCGGTGGTCCGCGAGCGTGTCCGGGTGGAGCGCATGCCGGTGAGCGAGGCCGAGCGCTCCGCCCTCACCGAGAAGGCGATGGCCGAGGCGGTCGAGCAGGTCACCCTCCGCGAGGAACGCCTGGTGGTCCGCAAGTACCGCGCCCCGATCGAGCGGGTCCGCCTGGTCGTCGAGCGCTACACCACCGAGGAGATCATCCGCGAGGAGCTCCGCCGCGAACACGTCGAAGTCCACGACAACACACCCACCACCCCCACCCCGCCGACGAACGCTCCTTCGCCACCCCCCACCTCGCCACCCCCTACCCCGCCGCCCCCTACCCCCGACTCGCACGCCGCCCCACTTCGCACCCTTCCCTGACGCCTCGCCCCGATGGCCCCGGACACCGTCCGGGGCCATCGCCATGCCCTCACTCCCCTCCCCACAAGCCCGCCGCAGGCGCCCCCTCCCCGGCGCCCCCTCCGCACAAGCCCGCCGCAGGCGCCGACCGTTCGCCTTTGCCAAAGCTTAACCACTCGATATTTGACACTCTGAAGTATCTCCCCGCATGATTACTTCAGTTCATTCACTATGTACGGGAGGAAGCAACCGTGAGTGAGGCACCCCAGCCCACCACCGCGGCCGAGAAGCAGAGCAACGCCCGGGTCCTGCCGGCCCTCATCCTGGCGATGCTGTCGTTCAGCGTGGTGCAGACCGCGGTCGTCCCGATCCTGCCCTCGCTGGCCAAGGAACTGGACGTCTCCGCGTCCAACATCACCTGGCTGATGACCGCCAACCTGCTCTCCGCAGCCGTGCTGACTCCCCTGCTGGGCCGCTTCGGCGACCTCCGGGGCCGCAAGCCCATGCTGCTCATCTCACTGGTCGGCCTGGTCGCCGGGTCGGCGCTGGCGGTCAGCACCCACTCCTTCACCTGGCTGATCGTCGCCCGCGTCCTGCAGGGCGCCGGCGGTGGCGTGATGCCGCTGGCGATCAGCATCGTCCGCGACGAGCTGCCCAAGCAGAAGGTGACCGGCGGCGTCGCCGCCATCAGCGCCTCGATGGGCGTCGGCTCCGGCCTCGGCCTGGTGGCGACCGGTCTCCTGCTGGAGCACTGGAACTACAAGTCGATCTTCTGGATGGGCCTGGTCTTCGGCCTGATCGCAGTCGCCCTGGTGGCCTTCCGCGTCCCGTCCGACCCGGTGACCGACAAGGACGGCGGCGCCGACCCGCTCGGCGCGATCACCCTGGCCGGTTGGCTCTCCGCCCTGCTGGTCGCGGTCAGCCAGGGCAACCACTGGGGCTGGACCTCCACCAAGACCCTCGGCCTGTTCGCCGTCGCCGCCGTGGTCGCCCTGATCTGGGGGATCATCGAGACCAAGGTCTCGCACCCGCTGGTGGACCTGAAGATGATGTCCCGTCCGGCCGTGGCCTTCACCAACCTGGCCGGCCTGCTCATCGGCTTCGGCATGTACGGCTCGTTCATGGTCATCAGCAACTTCGCCCAGACCCCGGAGAAGTTCGCCCACTACGGCTTCACCGCGACCGTCCTGCACGCCGGTGTGATGCTGCTGCCGTCCGCGATCGGCTCGATGGTGGCCGCCCCGCTCGGCGCCCTGCTGATCGCCCGCCGCGGCCCCCGTCTGCCGCTGGTGCTCGGTGGTGTCCTCGGCGCCGTCGCGATGGCCTACCTGGCCCTGCGTCACAGCCACGAGGGCGACATCTACACCGCCGCTGCCGTCTTCGGTCTCGGCATCGGCCTCGCCTTCGCCGCGATGCCGGCCTTCATCAACGGCGCCGTCCCGGTCGAGCAGAGCGGCATCGCCAACGGCATGAACTCCGTGCTGCGCACCGTCGGTGGCGCGATCGGCACCGCCGTGATGACCGCCATCCTGACCGGCGACACCATGAAGCTCCCGATCAAGATCCCGGTGCTGCTGCCCACCCTGGACGCCTACAAGCACGCCTTCTGGACCACGGCCGTCGTCTGCATCGTCGCCGGTGCCGTCCCGTTCCTGATCCGCACCGTCAAGCCGGCCGCCACCGCCCTCGGCGGCTCGGCCCCGCAGGACTCCAGCGCCAAGCTGGTCAAGACCGACGCCTGACCAGGCGTCCGGCCCGCGCGCTCAGGGACAGGGCGCGCGGGCCCGGCCTCCATACGTCGCGAGGGCATCACGAACGTGCGGAGTCCGGCACGGTATGCGGCCCCACCCGGTATCCCCACCGGGTGGGGCCGTTCCGCGTCCCGAACCCGTCAGCCCGCCGAGTCCCCCGCAGCATCCGTGCCCTCAACCCGCCGCAGCGGCAACGGCCGCGCCGGTTCCAGCGCCGGGTCGTCCACCGCGAAGGTCCGCACCCGCCCCGGTTCGCTCCACGGCGTCTCGAACCGTACGGTGACCCGACCGACGCCGCTGCCCTGCACCCACCCCGGCCCGAACTCGCCGTGGTGGACGTCCTGTCCGGGCATCCAGCGCCGCACCACGACCTCCTCCGGCTCGTCCTCGACCTCCGCCGTCCCGGCCGCCTCGGCGTGCTCCGCCTCCTCCTCCCGCAGCGCCTGCGCGAACAGGTCCTCCTGGGTGTAGTCGGCCAGCTGGGCCACGCCCACGCCGAGCAGCCGGATCCCGCCGGTGATGTCCACCTGCTCGGCCAGCCGTCGCGCGGTCGCGGTGATCACCGCCTCGTCGTCGGTGGGCCCGCCGAGGGTTTCCGAGCGCGTCAGCGTCGAGAAGTCGAACCGCCGGACCTTGAGCACCACCGTCCGCCCCGAACGCCCGGCCGCCCGCAGCCGCCGCACGCACCGCGCGGCCAGCGCCTCGACCTCGCGCAGCACCCGGTCCCGGTCGGCCAGGTCCACCTCGTAGGTGTCCTCCACCGAGACCGACTTGGCGTCCTGGTCGGCGACCACGGGCCGCTCGTCCAGGCCTATCGACATCTGGTGGATCCCGGCGCCGTGCGCCCGTCCGAGCAGCGCGACCAGCTCCGCCTCCCCCGCCTCCGCGAGGTCCGCCACGGTGCTCAGCCCGGCCCGCCGTAGCACCTGCTCGGTCGCCGGCCCGATCCCGGGCAGCGCCCGTACCGGCATGGGCCCGAGCACGGCGCGCTCCTGCCCCGGCTCGATCATCACCAGCCCGTCCGGCTTGGCCCGCTCGGAGGCGATCTTCGCCATCAGTTTGGAGCCCGCCGCCCCGACCGAGCCGGTCAGCCCGGTGAGCCGGTGGATGTCCGCCCGCAGGTCCTCCGCCAGGGCGAGCACCAGCCGCTCACCGGTGTCGTGATCCGCCTCCGCCAGCACCGGGCCGTACGGACCGGCCTCCAGGTCGACGAAGGCCTCGTCCAGGCTCAGCGGCTGTACCAGCGGCGACAGCTCCCGCAGCAGCCCCATCACGATCTCGCTGTTCCGCCGGTACGCCTCGAAGCGCCCGGACAGGAAGGCCGCGTTGGGGCACAGCCGCCGCGCCTGAACCATCGGCATCGCCGAGTGCACCCCGAACCTGCGTGCCTCGTAGGAAGCCGTGGAGACCACCCCGCGCCCGCCGAGCCCGCCGACGATCACCGGCTTGCCGCGCAGGCTCGGCTTGGCCGCCTGCTCCACCGCCGCGAAGAAGGCGTCCATGTCGAGGTGGATGATGCTCGGCAGAGATCGCACCCGCTGATCATCGCGCACGGGTCCGACAGTGCGTACGAACCCGGCCGGGTCCCGGCGGCCGACCCCCGGCGGCTACCGCTCCGCGGCCTGCGCCAGCGCCTTCGGGATGCCGTCCTCCTTGGGCCCGAGCAGCGCCGGGTCCGGCCGCAGCCAGGCGTTCACCGCTGCCTTGCCCGCCCCGGCGATCTCCCGCAGCCCGCCGTACAGCCAGGTGGCGTCGTGCAGCTCGGGCACCCCGACCGCGTACGACCGGATGCCCGCCGCCTCGCACAGCGCCAGCGCCCGCCGGACGTGGAAGTCCTGGCTGACCAGCACCGCGCGGTCCACCCCGAAGATCCGGTGCGCCCGGGTGCAGGAGTCCCAGGTGTCGAAGCCGGCGTAATCCCGGACCACCTTCTCCTGCGGTACCCCGTGCTCGGTCAGGTACCGGTACATCGCGTCCGGCTCGTCGTACGAGACCCGCCCGTTGTCCCCGGTCACCAGGATGGCCTGCACCTTCCCCTCCCGGTACAGGTCCAGCGCCGCCGTCAGCCGGTGCTCCAGGTACGGCGAGGGCTTGCCCTGGTCCAGCCCCGCACCGAACACCACCGCGACCGGCGCGGACGGCGCGCTCTCCACCGTGCCCACCCGGTCCCCCGCCGCGATCCACAGCCAGGCGCTCGGCGCGAGCGCCAGCGAGCACAGGAGCGTCGTCACCTGGAAGACCCTGCGCTGGGTACGGCGCTCCCGCAGCCGCACCCGCATCCCCACCGCCCGGCGCCGCAGCAACCCCGATATCCCGGTGCCGACCCTCACGTGCCCTCCCTCGACCGTTTCACCAGGCAACACGACGAGGCCGTGGGCCCGAACGGTTCCCCGTCCGGGCCCACGGCCTCGTCAAGATCGGTGGCCCACCACCGGCCGGTCAGGCCGGTGCCTCAGACCGCCCGGTTGCGCCGCTGCGCCAGCTCGTCCGCCGGGTCGTTCCCGACCAGCGTCTCGCCGGTGTCGGTCCGCTCCGCGTGCAGCCGACCGAGGGTCAGCTCCAGCTCGTGCCAGACCGCTCCCACCGCGATGCCGAAGACCCCCTGACCGCCCTTCAGCAGATCGACCACCTGCTGCGGCGTGGTGCACTCGTACACCGTCGCGCCGTCACACATCAGCGTCAGCCCAGCCAGGTCGCCCTGGTCGGTGGACTGCAGATGGGCAACGGCCACCCGGATGTTCTGCAGCGAGACGCCCGCGTCCAGCAGCCGCTTCACGATCTTGAGCAGCAGGATGTCACGGAAGCTGTAGAGCCGCTGGCTGGTCGCCGGGTACGCCGTCCGGACGCTGGGCTCCAGCAGTCCGGTGCGGGCCCAGTAGTCCAGCTGGCGGTAGGTGATGCCGGCCGCCGCACAGGCCGTGGGGCCGCGGAAGCCGAGCAGTTCGGACGTCGGGGCCAGCCGCTCGATGGCGGGCTGACCCGGCTGTACGGCCGGGAACCTGCCCATCCTCGGCAGGTCGGTTACGGTGCGAGCGGTGCGGGGCACGTGCACGGCGCACAGGCCTCCCGCGGCCGCGTCATCGCCGGTGCTGCTCATGCCTACCTCCGTCCACTTGTGCTGCGGGCAACCCGACTGCGGGCATCGGCCACCCGGACAGCCACTCCTGACGGTAGGCAGTCCCCTATGACCCGTCAACGATCGCCACGCCGGGCCAGACAAACCACATCACTCAGGAGAGTGGTTTTTCGTGCCCCTAGTGTGGGTAGGTCGACGGTTTTTGGCAAAACGGCGCGTGAAACAGCCACTCAGGCCGTCCGCGCTACTGCGGACCGCTGCCCCCGAAGTCCTCGGGCGACACCTGGTCGAGGAACTCGCGGAACTTCTCGACCTCGTCCTCCTGCTCGTCCGGGATCGCGATGCCCGCCTCCGCGAGCACCTCCTCGCTCCCGTAGATCGGCGTGCCGGTGCGCAGGGCGAGCGCTATCGCGTCGGACGGCCGGGCACTCACCTCGACCCCGCCGGCGAACACCAGCTCGGCGTAGAACACACCCTCCCGCAGGTCGGTGATCCGGACCTCGGTGAGCTGCTGACCGAGCGCTTCCAGGACGTCCTTGAACAGGTCGTGCGTCAGCGGGCGCACCGGAGTCATGCCCTGCTGGGCGAAGGCGATCGCGGTCGCCTCGCCGGGGCCGATCCAGATCGGCAGGTAGCGATCTCCCCCGACCTCCCGCAGCAGCACGATCGGCTGGTTGGAAGGCATCTCCACTCGGACACCCACGACGTCGAGCTCATTCACACAGGCAACCCTATGGCTCCGACCCCGGATATGAAAGCGCAGGACCGACGCCGCTGGTCAGCGCGATGCACCCCCGGCGGGCGGGGACGCTTCGGACGCTATGCGCGGGTCCGCAGACCGGCCTGGACCATCGCCGCGTGCAGCCGTACCGACAGGGTCGCGAGCTCCCGCGCGGTGGCCTCCGCGTGCGCCCGGGTCTGCGGGTTCCGGTGCCGCCTCAGCGGCGCCACCACCTGCTCCACCAGCGCGATCTCGCGGTCCGCAGCCGCCTTCATGGCTCTCAGGTGCCGGGGCTCCAGCCCGTACCGGCCGAGCTCCGCGACCAGCCGGGCCACCTGCAGCGCCTCGCCGTCGTACCCGCCGTCCGGGCCCGGCGCCACCAGCCCGTACGACTCCCACTCGGCCAGCTCCCGCTCCCCGGCCTCGGCGGCGGCCAGCAGCTCGGCGCGCCCCAGTCGGACCCTGGACGGGACGTCGGCCGAGGCCACCAGTTCGCGATCGGCCTCCTCCACCGGCCCGGGTCGGTTGTCGGAGGCGGTGGGCAACGCGGGCGGGGCCTCGCCGCGCTCGATCGCGTCCAGGTGCTCGCGGATCACCCGCAGCGGCAGGTAGTGGTCGCGCTGCATCCGCAGCACGTAGGCGAGCCGCTCGACGTCGGCCGGGCTGAACTTGCGGTACCCCGAGGGAGTCCGCTGCGGCTCCACCAGCCCCTCCGCCTCCAGGAAGCGGATCTTGGAGATGGTCACCTCGGGGAAGTCGTCACGCAGGAAGGCCAGCACCGCGCCGATGCTCAGCAGTTCGTCACCGCCGTGCCGCCGCCCGACGGGCCGATCCGGCTGCCTGGGTCCCGCGACCACCCCGCGCCCGCCCCGGTCCGACTGCGGACCGGACGACGCGGGGTAGGCCGCCCCGAGAGAAGAAGAGGTATCGCTGCTCACTCGGGCTCCTGCCGACGTTGGATTCAGTACCCCCGGTTGTGGCCGGCGAAGAACACCAGCCGGTACTTCCCGATCTGCACCTCGTCGCCGTTGTTCAGCGACACCTCGTCGATCCGCTCCCGGTTGACGTAAGTGCCGTTCAGGCTGCCCACGTCCGCGACGCTGAAGCCGGCCGGGGTGCGGCGGAACTCCACGTGGCGGCGCGAGACCGTGACGTCGTCCAGGAAGATGTCGCCCTGCGGGTGGCGGCCGGCCGTGGTGACGTCCGAGTCCAGCAGGAAGCGGCTGCCCGAGTTCGGGCCGCGCTGGACGATCAGCAGGGCCGAGCCCGGCGGCAGCGCGTCGATCGCCGACAGCACCTCGGCCGACAGGGCCGGCGTGGTGCCGGTGCCGGTCGTGGTGTTGGGGTCGTAGGACTCCAGGCCGGAGATCGAGATGGTCGAGGTGGTCTCCGCCGCCCCCTCGGGCAGCAGACCGCCACGCAGCGCGGTCCCGCAGTTGGAACAGAAACGGGCCGCGGCCGGGTTCTGGTTACCGCACCGGGGGCACGGAGTGGGGCCAGCCATGTTCACAGCCTCCTGGCGCGGCACACCCGACGGGTTGTGCCCGGCGTACGGGTCCGGAGCAAACCCTCCACCAGAGGTTGAGGGTGCTGACGGGAAACCTATGCGCGGGTCGTCGGAAGGGTCAACCGACACGCCGTAGCCCGCCGAATTCCCCGTGTACTGGGCGGCGCCGCCGTCCCGGTACAGCTGCTGTCCGGCGTACGGTGCGGCCTCGGGAGCGGGGCGCATGCCCGGCACTGCGGGCTCGTCCTCCGGCCGACGGTGCCGGGCGGTGGGCGCCTCGACGGCGGCCGCGTCACGGTCCTTGTTGCGACCGAACAACTTCGAGAAGAAACTCACGGGCGAATCCCCTTGCGTGTGACAGACCCGCCCGCGGGGCAGGGTGAGAACCTCGGACAGGCTGCGGGCCCGCTTGCGGCTCGGGCCTGCTGGAGTGGTACTCCGACGGTTGGTACTGCGGTTGGTGCTACGGAGCGTACTGGTGCGAACCAGTCTCCCCCACGCGACGGCGGCACTCCGCACCGGGTGCCGCCCGCCCGTGACGGGCCGTTCGTCGGGCGCCCCGTCACTTCGAAGCCGGCTTGGCGTACTGCGGCGTCTTCGGATCCACGAGGGCGTCCACGACCACCTTCTGCTGCTGGGTGATCGTCGCCCGCGCCTGGTGGCTCTCCAACGTGCGGACGACACCACCCGGGATGTTCAGCGCGGGAGTCAGGTCCTGCGGGTTCCCCACGACGGTGAACCGATAGGGCGGCGAGACCTTCTTCCCGTCGATCTGCACCCCACCGCCCGACAGGTCGGTGAAGTAGGTGTCGACCACCACGCGCACATCGTTGATCTGAATCGCCTCCGCCCCCGCCGCTCGAAGTTCCTGCAGGGTGTCCAGCAGCATATCTGCCTTCACCTGCCCTTGGGGATCATCGACCGTGAGTACGATGCCCGGACCGGTGGCCTTGACCGTACCGGCCAGCACGCCCAGTTCGGTCATCTTCTTCCTGGTCTGTTCCTGGGCTTCCTTGGCCTGGTTGGAGCTGTTCTCCAACTTCGCCAGGGACTGCTCGAGCTCCGCCTTCTCCTGTTGGAGACGCTGCTGACGGCTGTCCAGTTCGTCGAGGATCCGAACCAGGTCCTCCTGTCGGGCCCCGCGCAGCTGGTTGTGGTGGTCGTTGGTCGAGCGCACCTGGATCGCCAGCCCCAGGCCGAGGGAGAACAGCAGCAGCGCCACCACCAGCTGCCCACGCGACAGGCGCGGCGGCCACAGCGCGGCCTTCAGCCGCCGCCGACCGGCGCTCCGGTCCACGGCGACCTCCGGCTCAACACCCTCGGGCTCTGCGGGCTCCGGTTCGGCGGATTCGGCGGGCTCGGCCTCGGCCGCTGCCTTCGACTCAGCCTTCGACTCGGCCTTCGGCTCGGCCTCGGGCTTCGGCTCCTCGGAAACCGGCTCCGCCTCAGCGGCGGGCGCGGGCTCCACGGCCTTCGTCAGCCGTACCACCGGCTCCGGTTCCGCCGCCGCGGCCTCAAGCCCAGCCCTAGCGTCAGACATCTCCGGCTCCGCCGACTCGGCCTCCGCCTCGATCGCCCCGGGCTCCTCCCCCGCCTCCGCGGGCTCGACCGGAGCGGCCTTCTCGGCCTTCTTCCCCGCGAACGCCTCGACAGCCTTCCCAGCCGCCTTCTCCCCCGGCTGCTCAGCCGACTTCGCCGCCTCCGCCTTCTCCGCCGCCGCCTCGCGGCCCGACTCAGGCACGGAAGACATGGCGCCGGATCGCGGCCGCGTTGGAGAAGATGCGGATGCCGAGGACGACGACCACACCCGTGGACAGCTGCGAGCCGACGCCCAGCTGGTCACCGAGGAAGACGATCAGTGCCGCGACCACCACGTTCGACAGGAACGAGACGATGAACACCTTGTCGTTGAAGATCCCGTCCAGCATCGCCCGGACGCCGCCGAACACCGCGTCGAGTGCCGCCACCACCGCGATCGGCAGGTACGGCACGACGGCGTCCGGCACCTCGGGTTGGACGAAGAGCCCGACGACCACCCCGATCACGAGACCCAGTACGGCAATCACGGTCTAGCTGCTCCTGTCCCTGTCGTGGTCTTGGCGGATCCGCTGGACGGATGCCGCTTCGGGGTCGGACCACCGCTGCGCGCGGATGGTGAAACGGACGCGCTGGGGCTCTCCGAGGTTCCGGGATTGCCCGAGGAAATTCCGCTCGGGCCGGCCGACGAGGTGGCCGGTGCCGTGACCGACGGGGTCGCCGTGGGCGTGGGCTCGGGCGTGACCGGCTGGGCGGTCCGCAGCGTCACGCCCACCGCCGCCGGCAGCGTCAGGCTCTTCTGCACGGAGAGCGTCGACTTGATGCCGTACTTCTCCTGGAGCAGTCGCAGGTACTGCCCGGCCATGTCGTTCTCGAAGGCGCTCAGGAGCTTCGGCCCGTCCCCGATCGCCTGGATGTTGTACGGCGGGACCAGCGGCCGGTTGTCCACCAACACCGCCTCGCCCGCGGCCCGGATCGCGGACAGCGCGGTCAGCCGCTGCCCGTTGATCGAGACCGCCTCCGCGCCGGATCCCCACAGACCGTTCACCACCAGCTGCAGATCGCGGTCACGCAGCCGGCCGCTGTTGGAGAAGCCCTGGCCGGCCCGCGGGTCGACGTTGCCCCCGCTTCCCGTCCCCGGGGCGTCCTCCAGGACCAGCTTCACCCCGGGCCCGGTGACCTCCCCCAGGCCCACCATGCCGGTCAGGCCGCCCGTATCGCCGTCCCCCGAGGGGAGCGCCTGCTGCTGCGTGTCCTCGACCTTGCGCCGCAGCTCCTGCACCTGCTTCTGCAGATGGTCGGCCGAGCCGTTGCTGTCGTTGATCCGGTGGATCAGCGCGTCCCGTTCCTTGGCGAGGCTGGGCTCCGCCTTGTGCGCGTTCACCGCGCCGACCGTCACCACACCCCCGACCAGCGCCAATCCGGCGCCCAGCGTGAGCAGACCCCGCAGGGTCCGGGGTATCCGGCTGTCGTGCTCACCGCCCCGCGCCGCGGCCGCCTCGGCGTAACCCTCGTCCAGGCTGTGGTCCATCACGTTCGTCAGCAGGGACATCGAGGCGTCCGGACGGTTGTACCGTCCGTTCGGGGCACTCGGCGTCGGCGTCGCTGGCATGCGGACCATCGTCCCATGACGGCGAGCGGCCCCGTGCACGGCCCCTGAGCTGCGCACACGTTGCACACACCCCCGGGAAGCGACAGACCGTTCCGAAAGTCGTGAAAACGGACAGCGGGGCGTGCGGGCCAGGCCGCACGCCCCGCCGATCAGGCGCTCGTACGCTCAGGCCGTCACCGCCCAGCGCCGTCGACCACCGCCGCCCACTCGTCCAGCAGCGCCTCGGTGGCCTCGTCGTCCGGGCCCTCGGCCCACAGGTGGGTGATCGCCTCGGCCGGGTCCGGCAGCACCAGCGTCCAGCGCCCGTCCGCCTCGACCACCCGGACGCCGTCCGTGGTGTCCAGCCGCCGACTGCCGGCCGCCTCCACCACCGAGCGCATGACCATGCCCTTGGCCGCCCACGGCGTCGCGATGTCCCGGCGCCGGATGTGCGCCTGCGGGATCCGCGCGTCGATCTGACTCAGCGTGAGCTGGGTCCGGGCCACCAGGCCGACCAGCCGGACGAAGGCCGCGGCACCGTCCAGCACCCCGCTGAACTCGGGCACCACGAAACCGCCACGCCCGTCGCCGCCGAACACCGTGCCCTCGGCGGAGGCCGCCTTCGCGAGGTCGTCCGGCGTCGTCGTGGTCCAGATGACCTGGGTGCCGTGGTACGCGGCGACCTGCTCGGCGATCCGGGTCGTGGTCACCGGCAGTGCCACCTGCCCGCTGCGCCGCTCGGCCGCGACCAGGTCCAGCAGCACCAGTAGCGCCCGGTCGTCGTCGATCACCCGGCCCAGCTCGTCGACGAACGCAACGCGCTCACCGACCGGGTCGAACCGGACACCGAAGGCCGCCCGTGAGGAGGCCACCAGCTCACCGAGCCTGGCCAGCCCGGCCCTCCGCGTCTCCGCGTCCTCGGTCGGCCGCGCCTCGTCCAGCCCGCTGGAGACGGTGAGGGCCTCCACCCCGAGCCGGCCGAGGATGCTGGGCAGAACCAGCCCCGCGCTGCCGTGGGCGGTGTCCACGACCACCTTCAGCCCGGCCTCCCGGACCCCGGTGGTGTCCACCGTCCGCAGCAGGTTGCCCGCGTAGGAGTCGAAGACGCTCGACGGGAAGGTGAGGTCCCCGATCTCGCCGGGGAAGGCCCGCCGGAACTCCTGGCGCGCGTAGACGCGGTCGAGCTTGCGCTGCCCCGCCTGGGAGAGGTCCGCGCCGCGCTCGTCGAAGAAGAGGATGTCCAGGGAGTCCGGCACCCCCGGCGTGGTCCGCAGGAAGATCCCGCCCGCACTCCCCCGTGCCGTGTGCTGCCGGGCCACCGGCATCGGCACGTTCTCCAGGTCGCGGACGTCGATCGCGGAGGTCTGCAGCGCCGAGATCATCGCCCGTTTGAGCGCACGCGCACCACGCGAGTGGTCACGCGCAATGGTGACGGTGGCACCCTTCTTCAACGTCGTGGCGTACGCGCCGGCCAGCCGGACGGCCAACTCGGGGGTGATCTCGACGTTCAGGATGCCCGAGACGCCGCGGACGCCGAAGAGGTGCTCCTGGCCGCGGGACTCCCAGATCACCGAGGTGTTGACGACGGCACCGGCCTCGATGGTCTTGAACGGGTAGACCCGGACGTTCGCCGCGATGATCGACTCCTCGCCGATCAGGCACTCGTCCCCGATCACCGCGCCGTCCTCGATCCGGGCGGCCCGCATCACGTCGGTGTTCTTGCCCACCACACAGCCGCGCAGATTGCTCTGCGGCCCGACGTATACGTTGTCGTGCACCACCGCCTTGTGCAGGAAGGCCCCGCGCTTGACGACCACATTGCTGCCGAGCACGGTGTGCTCGCGGATCTCCACCCCGGCCTCGACCTTGGCGTAGTCCCCGATGTACAGCGGCCCGCGCAGCACCGCCTCGGGGTCGACCTCCGCCCCCTCGGCCACCCAGACGCCCGGCGAGATCTCGAAGCCGTCGATCTCGACGTCGACCTTGCCCTCCAGGACGTCCGCCTGGGCCTTGCCGTAGCTCTCGTGGGTGCCCACGTCCTCCCAGTAGCCCTCGGCGACGTAGCCGTAGACCCGCTTGCCCTCCTTCAACAGCTGCGGGAACACATCGCTCGACCAGTCGACGGACTCACCCGCCGCGACGTAGTCGAAGACCTCGGGTTCCATCACGTAGATACCGGTGTTCACCGTGTCGGAGAAGACCTGCCCCCAGGTCGGCTTCTCTAGGAAGCGCTCGACCCGCCCGTCGTCGTCCGTGATCGTGATACCGAACTCCAGAGGATTCGGCACCCTGGTGAGACAGACGGTGACCAGCGCGTTCTTGCTCCGGTGAAAGTCGATCAATTCAGAGAGATTGAAGTCGGTCAGCGCGTCACCGGAGATCACTAGAAAGGAGTCGTCCCTGAGCGCGTCCTCGGCGTTCTTGACACTCCCCGCAGTGCCTAGTGGCGTCTCCTCATGGGCATACGTGAGATGCATGCCCAGTTCCTCACCGTCACCGAAGTAGTTCTTGACCAGTGACGCCAGGAACTGGACGGTGACCACGGTGTCGGAGAGGCCGTGCCGCTTCAGCAGCCGAAGCACGTGCTCCATGATCGGCCTATTGGCGACCGGAAGCAGCGGCTTCGGCATGCTGGAGGTCATCGGGCGGAGTCGGGTACCCTCGCCCCCTGCCATTACAACGGCTTTCATTACGGGTGCGTCCTCCTTCGCGGTGGTGGACCTGCAGGTCCATCAAACCGTTCCAGAGGGTTCTCTACCCGGAAGGTATCGTCCGACGCACCGGTACGGCGTGGGACTTCTCTCAGATCACGTCTCAGGCTGTGGACGCCGAGGCCGCGGAGCTCGCCTTGATGATCTGTCGCGCCTGCACCGCGTAAAGAATGGCCGACCACCAGTACAACGTGGTCCCCCACCAGATGAAGGCCCAGCTCACGACCTCAGCCGGCCGCGCGATCCAGCTGTCGATACCGCCGAGCAGCAGAAGCGGAAACGCGTACATCAGATTGAAGGTCGCGGCCTTCCCGAGGAAACTCGTCTGCAGCGGCCCGTAACCGTGCCTGTTCAGAATGGGCAGCAGAGCCGCGATAAAGACTTCCCGGGCCAGCAGAATCGCCGTCACCCACCACGGCAGAAAGTTACGCCACGTCAATCCGATCAGCGTGGACAGCACATAGAGCCGGTCCGCCAGCGGATCCAGCAGCTGTCCCACTCGACTGATCTGCCCCCACCGCCGGGCGAGCTTTCCGTCCAGGTAGTCACTGACACCGCTCAGCGCCAGGATCAACAGCGCCCAACCGTCATTCTTCGGCCCACCGAAGACCGGCCACAGGATGAGCCAGAGAAAGATCGGAACGCCGACCAGCCGGCCCATGCTGAGCAGGTTGGGGATGGTGAAGACCCGATCGGTCTGGACCCGCGTCTCCTGGACCTCCACCCGGGGGCCTCCTGTTCCGTGTAACAACAATGCATGTTGACCTTACAACAGAAAAGCCCCCGTCCGGTTCACCCGGCGGGGGCTTCTCTCGAAGAATTGTTCGGCGGCGTCCTACTCTCCCACAGGGTCCCCCCTGCAGTACCATCGGCGCTGTGAGGCTTAGCTTCCGGGTTCGGAATGTAAC